>SFIE01000033.1 GCA_004555405.1 Subdoligranulum sp. | reverse complement strand
TGTTAAAAAAATCGTACCGTTCCTATGCGTTCTGCTGATCGGTTTGGTGATCATTACCTATGTGCCTGCTGTAACGCTGGCTTTGCCAAGACTGCTGGGATACGCCGGATAAATCGGCTGGATACAGCATGATCTGAATCTGCATAAAAAATCCCTATACGGCATTGGGGCAAGCCTTCATGCTGTATAGGGCTTTTTTTGTATGATGTACTGCGACCGAATGCCGGCATATTATCAGCGGCCAGCGCAAAAAAACTTTTGGCAAGCGCCGTAGTAGCAGAAAAATATATTTTTACCAGCCCCAGGTGGGCAGCCATTGCAGCCACTGCAGCCATGCGGCGGGCACAGCCATGCCGCTGAGAAGCGGATAAAACACAACAAAGCACACACCGGCCCCGGCGGCCAATGCGCGGCAAAGCCAGGGGTGCGGGTGCCCCTCGCGCCGGGCCGATTCCAGCGCCAGCACCAGCGCCAGAAGCGAAAAGATCATGCCGGGAAAATAGTGATACAGGAATGTGCAGCGGCTCACCAGCAGCCACGGCAGCACCTGCACCAGCCAGAAAACCAGCACGCAGGCGCTGCGGCGCTCGCCTTTGCCGCTGAGAACGCGCCACACCAGCGCACCGATGCCTGCGGTGCCGCCCAGCCACACCACCGGGTTGCCAATGGCAGCGATGCTGGCTTTCATGCCCTCGGCAAGGCCGTGCCCGGCATAATACCACACAGGACGCAGCAAAAACGGCCATGTATACCAGCGGCTTTCAAAGGGGTGGTTGGCCTGCAGCGTGCTGTGATACCAATACATACTTAGCTGGCAGTTCCACCAATCCTGCAGGCTGAAAGCAGGATCGCGCCAATAATAGGGCAGGTAAGAGGCAAGGTAAATGCCAAGCGGCAGCACAACAAAAAACAAAACACCGCCCGCTATGGCCAAAATCGCTTCGTGTGCAAAGCCGGGCACACCCTGGCGGCGGCGCAGCCACAAAACGGCAAAATACACAATGGCCAGCCCGGCACCGGCGTAAATGCCGGTCCACTTGCTGGCGCAGCCAAGGCCAAAGGCCGCACCGCACAGCAGCATGGGCAATAGGGCATGGTGAACACCCTTGCTGAGCACCTGCTGGGCATACCACACCATGCAGTAAGCCGAAAGCAGTATAAAAAAGGTAGCGTATACATCAATGGTGGCAATGCGGGTCTGCACAAAGCGCAGGCCGTCCAGCGAAAGCAGCACGGCCCCCAGCAGGGCATAGCGCGGGCTGCGGGTAAGCCGCCGTGCCAGCAGATAAAACAGCGGCACCATGGCTGCGCCGAACACAGCCCCCACCACGCGCCAGCCAAAGGCGGTCATGCCAAACAGCATAACGCCCAGCATGATCAGATCCTTGCCCAGCGGCGGGTGTGTGGTTTCATACACGGGCAGCCGGTGCGCCATTTCATACGCGGTACGCGCGTGGTAGATCTCGTCAAAATACATACTGTTCCGGCAGCTGATATGGCCTGGCACCAGGCTTTGCTCGTCAAACAGGGCGTTGTCTGTGTCCGAAACGGCCAGTGGGCTGCCGTTTGCATCGCGCAGCGAAAGCTCCATCACGCGCCCGGCCGAAACCGCAATGCAGTAACGCCCGCTGTTTTCGGGCAGCGGCAGCGAGAGCCAGCTGAACGAAACGCTGTAATCCAGATCCTGGCTGGTCAAAAGCATACCGCTGTCGGCATCGAAAATTTCCACCACGCCGTTATAGGAGATACCGGGATACACCCACACCTGAGCGGCGGGCGTTTGCGTTTGCACGGTGATGCTCTGCGAGCCGTTCAGAACCTCCAACGGGATTTGCGGGGCTTTGGTGCTGCCCAGATTCCACAGGCTTACGGCCAGCACAACCAGCGAAAGCAGGCCGAGACGCACAGCTTCGGGCATGGTCCAGCGCGGCTGCGGCAGGGGCAAAGGCGGCGGGGCGCTTTCGCGGTGCTGCACAGGGTGCGGCTGTGCGCCCAAGGTGAGCGAGGCGGCAGTCCACGCCAGAAGAATAAAGAAAGCGGTTTCCGCAAAGCCGCCCAGCCGTGCGGCCAGTGTGGGCAGTGCGCCGGTCATAAATTCATCGTCGGTGCCGGCATAGCTGTACACCTGTATCAGATTGACAAGGCCGGTCAGGCTCAGGCCTGCGGCCGCGCCCAGCAGCCGACGATCGCCCCATTTGGCGGCGGCCAGCAGCGTAAAGGCAAGGCCGGGCAGCAGATAGCGCTCGTGCATACGGTGGCTGAGGGTGAATACGCCCACGGTGTAAAATGCCCCCAGCAGCAGCGGGCAGAAGGTGTGCTTTTTCAGCCCGGCCAGTGTGAGCAGCGCCAGTGCGGCGGTGAGCAGGCAAAGCAGCAAAATGCCCCATTGCTGCCAGCTGAGGGGGCCAAGGCGGCTCGTCTGCGGCACCCAGTTTCCGCCAAGGCCCTCGGCCAGATTAAAAGCGTTGATCACGGCATAGGCATAGCTGGAGCCGGTGGAGGTGTATTTTTCCCAAAGCCCGGCCAGCACCCGACCGCCCCAGAACGGCAGCCCGGCCAACACCACCACGGCGGCGCTCAGGGCGGCGCAGGCGGCGGTGGTAAGCACAGTGCGAAGCCGCTGCCCGGCCCGGGCGCGCACAAAGGCGGCCGCAAACGCGGCGGCCAGCACGGGCCCGGCCAAAAGAGCCTGCGGCTTAATGGCCAGTGCAAGCCCATACAGGGCGGCGGCAGGCACAAAGTGATCTTCGCTCAAAAAATAAAACGCCAGTGCCAGCGGCAGCAGAAAAAACGCATCGATCTGTTTCCACACGGCGGTGTCAAACAGCAGCGCCGGGCACAGCAGCACAAAGCCCGCCATGGGCAGGGCCAGCCCGGGCCGGTTTGCGCGGCGGGCGATCAAAAAGGCCAGCGCCGAAAGCCCGCAGGCGCCCAGCGCCGAGGGCAAAGCCAGCAGCACCCGGGCCATGGCGGTTTCGTGGCCAATGTGCAAAAGCTGCATCAGCTTGCCGATGCCCCACAGAACATACAGGTAGCCCGGCGGGTAATCGCAAAAATATCCGGCGCTGTAAAACCCGGCGGGGCCAAGATCGGCCATGCGCAGGGCCCAGGATAAAAAACAGCTTTGGTCATAGGGGTAGCCTTCGGTGCAGGCGGCAATGCCCAGCTGCAGGCAAAAGCCCGCCGCCAGCAGAACAGCGAAAAGGCGTTTTGATGAAAATGGTGTGCGTTCTGACATGATCTTCTCCGTTTGCGTGATACGGCTTTATAAAAATGCCCCCCGAATCGGAAGATCCATCCGGGTTCGGGGGGCGTGTGATTCAAACGATCAGTTTTTGATCAGCTGGGGGCCCTGTGCGGTGTCCTTCACCGTGTAGCCCAAGGCAGTGATCTTATCGCGAATGGCATCGGCGGTGGCCCAATCCTTTGCCTTTTTGGCATCGGCGCGCTGCTGCACAAGCTCGGTCACCTCGGCGGGCACTTCGTCCTTTTTGCGGTTGTACAAAAGGCCCAAAACGCCGGTCAGCTCGTCAAACATCTTGGCGGCATATTCCAGGCTTGCCCGGTCAGCGTTTGCCGAGCCGGTGTTGATATCCTTTACCAGCTCAAACAGGGCGGCCAGTGCATCGGGCGTGTTCAGGTCATCGTCCATGCCCTTGATGAACTTCTCCTTGGCTTCATCGGCCTTGGCCACCAGCGAAGTGTCAGTGCCGTGGGCGTTCTGAATGGCAAAATCCAGATTTTCGCGGCAGGTGTACAGGCGTTCCAGGCTGTTTTTGCAGCTTTCGATCAGGTCAATGGTATAGTTCAGCGGCATGCGATAACCGGCGGTCAGCATGAAATAGCGAATGGGCTCGTAGCCGAATTTCTCCGCGATCTCGCGCACAGTAAAGAAGTTTCCGGCGCTCTTGGACATTTTCACATTGTCAATGTTCAAAAAGCCGTTGTGCATCCAATAGTGGCTGAAGCAAACGCCGTTGGCGCACTCGGACTGTGCAATCTCGTTTTCGTGATGGGGGAAGACCAGATCCTGTCCGCCTGCGTGCAGATCGATGGTGGCACCCAGATGCTTGCGGCTCATGGCGCTGCACTCAATGTGCCAGCCGGGGCGGCCCATGCCGTAGGGGCTTTCCCATGCAGGCTCGCCGGGCTTGGCGGCTTTCCACACGGCAAAGTCGGCGGGGTCTTCCTTCAGATCATCGTCCATCTGGCTGCGCAGCTCACGGTTGCCGCTTTCCAGATCCTCCAGATTCAAATGGCTCAGCTTGCCGTATTCGGGAAAGCTTTTTACGCGGAAATATACATCGCCGTTTTTGGCCACATAGGCATGGCCGCGCTCGATCAGATCCTTTACGATATCCAGAATCTCGGAAATATGATCGGTGGCGTGGGGCTGCACGGTGGGGCGGCGGCAGTTCAGCCCGTCGCTGTCCTTCAGATATTCGGCGGTAAAGTGCTCGGCCACTTCTTTCATGGTCACGCCTTCTTCGTTGGCCTTTTTGATGAGCTTATCGTCAATATCGGTGATGTTGCTCACATAGATCACCTTGTTGCCGCGCCACTCCAGATAGTTGCGCAGGGTGTCAAACACGATCAAGGGGCGGGCGTTGCCGATGTGAATATAATTGTAAACGGTGGGGCCGCACACATAAATGCGGTATTCACCGGGTTTCATGGGCACAAATTCTTCTTTTTTGCGGGTCAGAGTGTTAAAGATCTGCATGAGCTTTCTCCTTTGCAGCTGCCGCAGCAGCGGGCATTTTATGGTTGGCGGCACCAGGCCGTAGAACTGTTTCTATTATAGCACCACAGTCTTTTTTGCGCAATAAGCGCAGGGCGTGCAATTTGAAAAAGCCCAGGCGGGCAAAGCGCGGCCAGCTCTTTACATTTTATAGCGAGTGTGGCATAATTAAAAAATACCGCGCCATTTCAAACGGCGGCGCAGCAAGCAAAAGCGCCGGCTGTAAAAAAGCTGGCAGCCGGAAAAAGAAAGTGGGAAAAATATGAGCAAAGCATTTATTCCGCAGGGCTATAAGCCCGTGCTGAACCTGTATGATACACAGCGTGCCATCGGCCTGATCAAAAGCCTGTTTCAGGATAATCTGAGCCGCTCGCTCAGCTTGCGCCGTGTGTCGGCCCCGTTGTTTGTGGAAGTGGGCACCGGCCTGAACGACGATCTGAACGGCGTAGAACGCCCTGTGCAGTTTGATATGCTGGACGGCGGCAAAGAGTGCCAGGTGGTGCAAAGCCTTGCCAAGTGGAAGCGCAAGGCCCTGCGTGACTATGATTTTAATCCCGGCAACGGCCTGTATACCGATATGAACGCTATTCGCCGCGATGAAGAACTGGACAACCTGCACAGCATTTATGTGGACCAGTGGGACTGGGAAAAAGTGATCCGCGCCGAGGACCGCAAGATCGAATATCTGCAGGGCGTTGTGCGCAGCATTGTCAGCAGCGTGTGCGCCACGGAAATGACCCTGCGCGCCATGTTCCCTCAGTTGGAGCAGCACCCTCTGCTGACGCATGAGGTGACCTTTATCACCTCGCAGCAGCTGGAGGATCTGTATCCGGGCCTTACCCCCAAAGAGCGTGAGGATGCGATCTGCAAGGAAAAGAAAACCGTATTTCTGATGCAGATCGGCGGCAAGCTGAAAAGCGGTGCCCCGCACGATGGCCGCGCCCCCGACTATGACGACTGGGAGCTGAACGGTGACCTGTTGTTCTGGAGCGACACGCTGAACCGCAGCTTTGAGCTTTCGAGCATGGGCATTCGCGTTACCCCCGAAAGCCTTGCCAAGCAGCTGGAGCTGGCAGGCTGCCCCGAACGCGCCCAGCTGCCTTTCCACGCCGAGCTGCTGGCGGGCAAGCTGCCCCTTACCATTGGCGGCGGCATTGGCCAAAGCCGCCTGTGCATGCTGCTTCTGGGCAGCGCCCATATTGGCGAGGTGCAAAGCAGCGTGTGGGATGCCGCCACCCGCGAAATGTTCCAGCAGGCAGGCATTCCCCTGCTGTAAAACAGCAATATTTCAAGCAATAAAAGGCTCTGCAGGCATTGGCCTGCAGAGCCTTTTACTATAAAGAAAAGCCGCTCAGATCGAATCGGTCTGGCCAAACAGAAAAATCAGCTCGCGCAGAATGGCGCTTACTTTTCCATAGCCTGCACGGTGATATGCTCATACGGGCTGTGGTATCCCCAGCCGCCAAGCCCCAAATTGGGGCAGGGCAGCCCGTGGAAAGTAAGGCGAGCGCCGTCAGTGCCGCCATGCGCGGCGTAATGCCGGCGGCCAGGCAGGCGCTGCGGGCCAGCTCCACCAGCTGCGGGTGCTCGGCCAGCTTTTCTTTCATGTTGCGGTATTGTTCGGTAAAGTGCAGCTGGGCACTTTGGGGGCCCCAGTGCCGGTTCAGCGTGTCCACCGCCTGCGTTTGGCAGGCGCGCAGCTTTTCGGCAGCAGCCAAAAAGCTGTATATTTCGCAGCCGGCCCTCAGCAACAGCATCAAGCGCGTGGAAGAAAAGGTGGGCACCCCCCCTATTTTTGACCGCAGCACTTCGCCCATTCAGCTTACCGAGGTGGGCAGGGAATATATCCACGCGGTGGAGCAGATCCATTCCATTCAGGAAAATTTTTCCCGCTATCTGGCCGACACCCAGGAGCTGCGCACGGGCAACATTGCGGTGGGCAGAGGTGCGATGATGACAGCCTATCTTTTGCCGGGCATTATTGCGTCCTGTAAAGAAAAATATCCCTATGTAGAGGTAAAGGTCACCGAGGGCAGCTGCGCAATATGCTGGCCGAGGGCACATTGGATGTGGTGCTGGAAAACACGCAGATGCCCGCGGCGCTGTTGGAAAGCCAGCCCTACGGGCGGGATTATATGGTGCTGGCCGTGCCGCGCAGCTGGCCCATCAACGCCCAGCTGCGCGCATGGCAGCTGAGCATTGAAAATATCTGCTCCGGCAAGTTCCTGATCCCCGCTTCCGTGATCGGCGGCTTTTTGGGCCTGCTGATCGGCCCCGAAGTTCTGGGCCAGACCGCTATTTTGAAGGACGCCGCTGTGCTGCCCGAAAAGAGCACCCTCGGCTTTACCCGTGACATCAGCGCCCAGGCCAGCCTGGGCCGTGAAACCACCACCGGTTCTTCGATCGAAACCATCACCGTTCATCTGGCTGTGATCCTGGTTGACTGCGGCATTGCCTACTGGCTGCGCGGCCTGTTTGTGCAGTACAATGTGATCGGCCTCAAGGATATCCCCGTTTAGCCCTACGCTCTGCTGCTCATGTATGCCGTTAACTTTATCATTGACCGTCTGGGCCTGCAGTGGCTCATCGACGCCAAGGTGAAAAACCACATCAGCGGCGTTCTGGCCGATCTGTCCATCACCGCTGCCATTGCAAGTATGCCCATCCGTGCCGTGATGGCCTACATGCTGCCCATTCTGCTCATCAGCGCTCTGGGCTTTGTGCTGGTATATTTCATCACCGTTAAAATGTTCCAGTGGCTTATGCCCGACAGCTTCCCCTTTGAGCGCGGCATTCTGAGCTTCGGCATCAACACCGGCGTTATGATGACCGGCGTTACCCTGCTCAAAATCTGTGACCCCGACTTTGAAACCCCTGTTATGACCGACTACTCGCTGTCGTATGCAATCCGTCAGGCCATTGAGATCATCACCACGCCCATCATGTACGCGCTGCTGGTGCGCGGCACGGGTATGCAAATGCTGATGTTCGGCATTCTGTACACGCTGGGCTGCTATGTGATCGTGGGCATCGGCAAGCTGATGTACGGCAGGGTGGAAAAAAAGCCCGCCTCCGCTGCTGCTGAATAACAACGATTTCTTTCCCTTTTTTCCCTATAAAATTGCATTGCGCAAGAAAAGCCCCGGCACCCGAACCTGCACACGGAACAGGGCGGGAGCCGGGCTTTTTCTGTAAAAAAATATTTTGATTTTGTTGCATAGAGGATGTGCGAGGTATATTATGAAAAACGTACTGGATCGCTTTTTGGAATATGTGAGCGTGGAAACCACCTCCAACGAGGCAAGCACAAACTATCCCTCCACGCCCGGCCAGCTGGAGCTTGGCCGCCGCTTGGTGAAGGAGCTGCTGGAGATCGGCCTTTCGGATGCTGCGCAGGATGAATACGGCTCTGTGACCGCCACCATTCCTGCCAACCGCAAGGGCGGGCCCGTGCTGGGCCTTGTGGCGCATCTGGATACCAGCAACGCCATGAGCGGTGCCAACATTCGCCCCCGTCTGGTAAAATATCAGGGCGGCGATATTGCGCTGAATGAGTCGATCACCATGAAGGTGGAGGATTTTCCGTATCTTGAAAATTTCATTGGCAAAACCCTGATCGTGACCGACGGCACCACCCTGCTGGGCGCAGATGATAAATCCGGCGTGGCCGAGATCATCACTCTGGCCGAGCGCCTGAGCCTTGCCGGCCTGCCCTGCCCCAACTTGTCTACGGGCGGTGCCAACTATCACAGCCGCTACGAGTTTATTCCCTTGGAGGATATGGAGCGCATGGTGGATGTGCTCACCGAACTGGCCAGCCAGCTGGCAGGAAAGGAAAAAGTATAATGTATGAAACTGTTTCGCGCGAAATGATGGATTTCGTGCAGCGTTCGCCCAGCTGCTTTCATGCAGTCAGCGAACTGGCAAAAATGCTGGAGCAGGCAGGCTTTATCGCATTGCAGGAAAGCGATGCGTGGAAGCTGCAGCCCGGCAAGGGCTATTATGTTACGCGCAACGGCTCGGCCGTGATGGCGTTTCGTATGCCGCCGGAAAAACCCACGGGCTTTATGATCGCCGCAGCCCACAGCGATGCCCCTACTATGAAGCTGAAGGATATCGCAGAGCTGAGCGACCAAAACTATGTGCGCCTGAATGTGGAAAAATACGGCGGCGCCATTCTGGAGCCGTGGATGGACCGCCCGCTTTCCGTTGCAGGCCGTGTGAGCGTGCAGCAGGGCAGCCGTGTGTTTACCCGCCTTGTGAACATCGACCGGGATCTTTTGCTGATCCCGCACATGGCAATCCACATGGACCGCGGCATGAACGATGGCCGCGCCTTGAACCCGCAAATCGATATGCTGCCGGTTTACGGCCAGGCCTCCAGCGCCGGAACGCTGAAAAACCTGATCGCCGAGGCGGCAGGGGTACAGCCGGAGCAGCTGCTGGCAAGCGATCTGTTTTTGTATCTGCGCCAGCTGGGCAGCGTTTGGGGCGCAGAAAACGAATTTATCTCCAGCCCCAAGCTGGACGATCTGCAGTGCGCATGGGCCTGCACCAAGGCGATCTGTGAAACCGAAAACAAACACATGATCCCCCTGTGTGCGATTTTTGACAACGAGGAAGTAGGCAGCACCACCAAGCAGGGCGCGGGCTCCACCTTTATGCAGGAAGTGATCGAGCGCATCTGTGAGGAGCTGGGGGCAGGTGCAGGCGAAAAGCGCCGTATGCTGGCCGCCAGCCTGATGGCATCGGCCGATAACGGCCACGCCATTCACCCCAACCACCCGGAAAAGGCGGATAAAACCAATCACCCTGTTATGAACGGCGGCGTTGTGATCAAGTACAGCGCCAACCAGAAATACACCACCGATGCCGTTTCAGCAGGGCTGTTCAAGGCCATCTGCGCCGGGGCAGGCGTGCCGGTGCAAACCTTTGTCAACCGTTCGGATGTGCTGGGCGGCTCTACGCTGGGCAACATTTCGGGCAGCCATGTGGCGCTGAACACGGTGGATATCGGCTTAGCGCAGCTGGCCATGCATTCGCCCTATGAAACCGGCGGCAACCGGGATACCCTGCATCTGCTGAATGCCATCAAGGCACTGTATGCGGCACAGCTTCGCTGCACGGCAGACGGCGACTATGAGGTGAACTAAGGCAGTGCTGCATCACAGGCACCGCCCCGGCGGCTGCGGCACTTAGAATAATGCGGCATTCCCCTGAACTATAAAATCGGCCCGGGCAGCAAGTGAAAAGCTGCCCGGGCCGGTTTTTCTTTTGTATCACAGTGCGGCGGGGCCGGGCTTAGCGCTTTCGCTGCACAGGCCAAGCTGTGCGGCGGTGCGCTGCCAAACCTTTTCCACCTCAGCAAAATCCACGCAGGGGTGGTAGCAGGCCTCCAATTCACTGTGGATCTGCGCGGCATCCCGCTGGGCGGCGCTGGTTTCCTCCAGCAGCGAGCGGGCCGCCCGTTTGTCAAACCCAAGGCGCACACGGCAGGCTGCCAGCAAGGCACGGTCCGCAAAGCGGCGGCAGCGAATGCGGCGCGCGCCCGGAAACTCCATGGGGTGCCAGCTGTTGTCGGTTACAAAAGCAAGGCCCAGATCGGGCAGAAGCAGGTGGTCCAGCTTTTCCTCGGGGGAAAGCGGGCAGGGGCAGCTGATGATCCGATGCCCCTTGCGCAGGGCTTCTTCCCGCAGCTTTTCCAGCACAAGGCGGCTCACTGCGCCGTATTCATCCTGCAGCACCACGATCTGCTTGCCCGCCAGCGTGCGCACAGAGTCCCGCAGGGGTAAAATGCCTTTGGGCGTAACGGCGCTCAGCAGGTATATTTGTTCGCTGCCGGGCGCTGACAGCTTTGGCAGATAACGGCGGCTCAGCTGCCCAGCCAGCGCACACACACGGTCAAAATCCGTGCAGCAGGCGGCAGCCCGGCGGCGGTCCGTCAACAGCGCAGCGGCTGCCGCCAAACAGCGTGCAGCACGGTCCTGCTGGCAGGAATACCGGCGCAAAAGTGCAAACACCTTTGCCTGATTTTGCTGCAGCACTTCGTTATTCAGCGTGTGATACAAACTGATCACCCGCTCACTGGCGCCGGGCGCTTTGGGGTTGAGGATGTGCGGCGCGGTGGCATCCACCAGCGCGATTTTCTGCGCCGGAAATATCACGCCGTCCAAGCTGTCCGGGTCAGAGGAGCAGTGGATCAGCACTCTGTCCCACGGGGCGGCTTCGGCTATGCGGCGCATAAAAGTGCTTTTGCCGCACCCCGGGCCGCTTTGCAAAAGGAACATTTGCATTCCCGGCACTTGGGCCAGCTGCGAAAAATACCCGTTAAAGCCTTTGGGCGAAAGCGCCCCCAAAAAGAAATCTGCCTGTTTCATCACCGTTTGCCCCCTTTCCTTTGCGCCATGCTATGCAAAGGGCAAAAAAGCTGTCACTTTTCTTTTTGCCTCGCACCCGCACAGGGCTATAGTAAAAGGGCAAGCAATCGCTGGGAAAGGAATGTGAGGGTATGCAGATCGGTGCGGTGCTGGGGATCATGGTGTGCTTTTGTGCCTGCGCGGCCTATGCGCTGGCAGAGCCGGAACAGGAACAAGAAGAAAAATCAGGCCCGAAGGATCAGTAGGTGTGCCGGCACACTTCACGAATTTTTTGCCGAAGCGCCACAAAATCGCCAAAGGCATCGGGCTTGGCTGCAGGGTTGCGCAAAAGGGCGGCAGGGTGCAGCGTGGCCATATACCAGCGCCCGTCTTTTTGGATAAATTCACCGTGCTGGCGCATGATCGAAATATCAGGGTCCATCATCTGCTTGGCGGCCACACGCCCCAAACACACGATGATTTTAGGGTCGATGAGGCGGATCTGCTCCTCAAGCCACGGCATACAGGCGCTGCTTTCCTCGGGCAGGGGATCGCGGTTTTGCGGCGGGCGGCATTTTACAATGTTGGCAATATAAATGTTTTTGCTGCGGTCAAGATCAATGGCGTACAGATAGCGGTCCAGCAGCTGGCCGCTGCGCCCCACAAAGGGCAGGCCCTGTTCATCCTCCTGTGCGCCGGGGCCCTCGCCGATAAACAGCACCTCGGCATTCGGCACGCCCTGGCCAAACACCACATGGCGGCGCTCGGCACAAAGGGGGCATCGGCGGCATTGCAGGCAATCGGTTTGCAGCTCGGAAATATCCATAACAAACACTCTCCCAAAATCATTTGAGATCATTATAGCAGAAATTGCAGATACTGTCTTGAAGTTTTGCGCCGGTGTGCTAAAATAAGATAGAATAGGCGGCCCAAAAGTATGCCTGCCCCCCATTCGGGCGGTGTGCCGCATCGGCTGCCGGATCTATGAGAGAAATTATTGGAGGAAAATAATTATGAGCATGTTTGACGGCCTGATTTCCAAGCTGAAGGAAGAGTCCCGCACCATCGTTTTCACCGAAGGCACTGATCGCCGCATTCTGGAGGCTACCAGCCGTCTGCTGGGCAGCCACATCATGGATGTTGTGCTGGTCGGCAATGTGGAGGCCGTAAAAGAGGCTGCTAACTCCTATGGCTGCCGTATCGACGGCGCCGAGATCCTGGACCCCGAAACCTACGAGGGCATGGACGAAATGGTGAACACCATGGTAGAGCTGCGCAAGGGCAAGATGACTGCTGAGCAGTGCAAGGAGTCTCTGCTGAAGGGCAACTACTTCGGCACCATGCTGGTAAAGATGGGCAAGGCTGACTGCCTGCTGGGCGGCGCAACCTACTCCACCGCTGACACCGTTCGCCCCGCTCTGCAGCTGATCAAAACCAAGCCCGGCAACAAGATCGTAAGCTCTTGCTTTATTCTGGTACATGAGTTCGTGGGCGGCGATGTTCGTCTGGCCATGGGCGACTGCGCCATCAACATCGACCCCAACGAGGACGAGCTGGTTGAGATCGCTGTGGAAACCGCAAAGACCGCTGAGATCTTTGGCATTGACCCCCGTGTGGCCATGCTGAGCTACTCCACCAAGGGCTCCGGCAAGGGCGATACCGTTACCAAGATGGCAAACGCCACCGCCAAGATCAAGGAAGCTGCCCCCTTCCTGAAGGTGGACGGCGAGCTGCAGTTTGACGCGGCTGTGAACCCCACCGTTGCTGAAACCAAGCATGTGGGCGGCGAGGTTGCCGGCCAGGCCAACACCTTCATCTTCCCCAACATCAACGCCGGCAACATCGGCTACAAGATCGCACAGCGTCTGGGCAACTGCGCTGCTTACGGCCCCATTCTGCAGGGCCTGAACGCACCCATCAACGACCTGAGCCGTGGCTGCGATGCTGACGAAGTGTACAAGATGGCCATCATCACCGCTGCTCTGAGCTAAGCGGAATCTGCTTCAAACCCAAAGGGCTGCTGCGTTGTGCAGCAGCCCTTTTCTATTTAAAAGTAGTTTTTATAAGCGGAGCATGGCGCTTGTGCGCGGCTTTTGCGCCCCGGAACGGTATGCCCTGCTTATAAAAATAACTTTTCCGATCCGGAGGAACTGTATGAATTATAAACAGCGATTCAAACACGCCCTTTTGCCGGTGCTGCTGCCGGTGATCTCGTATGGCATTCTGGGGCCGCTGGAAATTTATTTCGGCAATGCATCTGAATTCCGTTTTGGTTTGGGTGATTTTGTGCTGCCGCTTTTGGGCGCTGCCGTGCTGGCGTGGCTTTTGGGCAGCGCGGTGCTGGCCTTGGTGCCGGGGCGGGCATTTCGCCCGGCAAGCGCTTTGGTGCTGGGCTTCGGCGTGGCCTCCTATGCGCAGAATATGTTTTTCAACACAAAGCTCAGCGAAGCCGACGGCAGCGCCATGCGCTGGGACACACTGGGCACTTACCCGGCGGTGAACGCGGCGGTGTGGCTGGTGATCCTGGCCGCAGCGGTGGCCCTGAGCCTGCTTTTGAAAAAGCAGTGGAACACCCTGTGCATGGCCATACCGGCGTTTTTGTGTGCCATTCAGCTGGTGGCCGTTGTATCGCTGGCATTCACGCCGCACCCCTCCGTGAGCAGCGAAAAGCAGGTGAGCGGTGAAAACCAGTTCAAGGTAGCCTCGCAGCAAAACATCATTGTGTTTGTGCTGGATACCGTCAGCAATGAGCATCTGGAACCCGCCGAGTGGCTGTATCCCGATCTGCTGGAGGGCCTGCAGGATTTTACGCGCTACACCAACGCCGACTGCTGCTACTACACCACATTTCCCTCCATGAGCCATATGCTCACAGGCGTGCCCTTTGATTTCTCGGCTTCCAGCTGGGAACAATGGCTCAAGGATGCCTGGCATTCCGATCGCACCAATGATTTTTACAGCCAAATGCACGCAGCGGGCTATGCGTGTGAATTGTATTCGCCGGATCTGTATAACTACGGCACAGCGGAAAATCTGGCCGGGCATTTTGACAATGTGCAAAATGTGCCCCGCACGGTGCAAACCGGCCGCCTGCTGGGCCTTTTGGAAAAGCTGTCGGCTTATCGCTACCTGCCTTATGTGTGCAAGCCCGGCTTTGAGGTGCTCAGCACCGAGTTTTCGGATGTGGTGGATTATCCCGAAACCAAGGTTTCGATTGAAAGCAACACCGATTTTTATGCGGCCTTAAAAGACCAGGGGCTTACCGTGAACCAGTCCGTAAAAAAGGAATTTATGGTGCAGCATCTGTTCGGTGTACACGGCCCCTATACCACCGCACCGGACGGCACCTATATTGCCGAGGCCGGGCCGGATCAGGCGGTAAAGGGCTGCTTTACCATTGTAAAGGATTATCTTGAGCGCCTGAAGGAGCTGGGGCTTTACGATTCCAGCACCATTATCATCACGGCAGACCATGGCCATGCCCAGTATGCTGGCCTGCAGCCGATCTATTTTATCAAGCAGGCCGGGGAACACCACGATGAAATGCAGCTGAACACGGCCCCCATTTCGCACGATGATTTTCAGGCCACCATGCTCACGCTGGCAGGGGCCGAAAACAATGAGGAATTCGGCACTTCCATTTTTGACTGGCAGCCCGGGCAAACCCGCACCCGCACCCTGTATGTGCGCGAAAAGGACGATCGTTACCCCACACTGCGCGGCAACGATGCCTTTAATGTGTTCTATGAGTACACCTACACCACCGATGGTGCAGAGCTTGCCGCCAAATACGCCCAGGGCCCCGATGCCATTTTGCAGGCCCCGGCAAGATACTAAAGCACTGCTTTCGCCCGCAGAGCAAAAAGGGCAAAGTGGCTAAAAAAACAAGCCGATGAAGGCAGCACGCAGCGTGCGCTTCATCGGCTTGTTTTTTGTGTAAAAATACGGCCTTGCCTTAGGGCAACACCGCACAATTCCCGCCTGACGGCTTAAGCACCGCTGCCGCGGCTGCGAAGCACAATCTGCGTTGCAAAAATGCTCGATAATACACAAAGTATTATCTGCGCTTTTTGCTTAGCAACTTGCACTTCTCGCTCGCCGCATCGGCACTTAGAATGATGCGGCCTTGCCTTAGCTTTTGTTCACAGAAATGGCGTTGGGGTAGATCCTGGCCATCACATCATCGCTGTAATGTGCATCCAGCCAGATCTCGATGCCGCTTTGCGCAGGCTGGCCCTGTGCGCGGGTGCTGCTGCGGTAAAGCGCCAGACTGGAAACCGTGATATTCGCAGCCATAAACACCACCAGCAGCACGGTGAGGGGCCGCCCGGCTTTAGGCGGGATCTTTTCAATCAGCGCCGAGATGGGCGGAAACAGCACCTTGAGCCACACCACCGCCGCAATGCCCCAGAAAAAGCAGTACAGCAGGTTGATGCGCCCGCCCAGATTAAACGGGAGCGCGCTGTAATCCCAGAAAACCTGCCCAAAAGCGATCTCGGTGGCCACGCTGCACACATACTCATACACGCCGCCCAGCACCGTGCCGAACGCAAACAGAAAACCGTCTGACCGGTCACGGTAGTTATACAAAAGCAGCGTGGCCATGGCAATGGCCAGCCCCCATACAATGCTGAAGGGCCCCCACACCAGACTGCTGCGGCTCATCCACACGCCTGCGCGAACGCGGCAGAAGATGGTTTCGGTGATATCGCCCAGAAAAGCCCCGATCACAAACAGCCAGAACAGCTTGGAAAAGCAGCACCCGGGCGCAAACACACCGGCTTCGGTGCGGCGCTTCGCGGCGGCTTTTTTCAAAATAGGGTAGGAGTGCTGCAAACGACTTTCGGTAAAGCGAACGATCGCATGCGTCAGGCGCAGTGTAAGGTGCCCCAGCCGGTTGTGAACGGTTTCGGCCTGGGGCAGCCGCTGCGGCAGACCCAAAATGGTGCATAGATTCCAAAGAATATCCAGCCAAAGCACCGCCATGCTGCACCACAAAAGAATGTGCCGCACTCCGGCCGGCAGCCAAAGCTGGGTGCGCAGCAGCACCGGGCTGACAAAGTGTACGGCCAGTGTGCCCACCACGCCGCACGCAGCGGCCGAGCGCAGGCTCACATAACCGTCGATCTGGTATTTGCGGCCGGAATAATCCCACCATTTGCGGTGGTACAGCTTTTCCAGCAGGCGGCCGCTGAGCCATTCCCAAAAGCCGCCCAGCACAGCGCAGCCAATGAACAAAAAGAACCAGCTTTCCTTCAATTCATGGCCAAACCGTGTGCAGAAAACCAAAAAGATGCCATAGCGAACACACACAGGCCCGGTGAGAACACCGCGGTTGACAAACTGGCGGCGGTTCAGCGCGGCCATCACGGTTTCCAGAACCCAGCCTAAAAACGAATAGGCAAAAAACAGCCAAAGCACGGAATACAAATGCATCAACGCCTTTCTTTGCACAAAAATTCAGCCGTTAAAAAGCCCGACCGGGGCGCAGAGCGTTTGCCCCGTGCCCCGGCCGGAACCGGATTTTGAAAAAGGATCAGCCCAGCTTGGAAAGCTCTACGGCGATCTGTGCGGCGCAGCGGGCGTTGTTGTAGGCCAGCTGAATGTTGGTTTTCAAGCTGTCGCCGCCGGTCAGCTCTACGATCTTGGCCAGCAGGAACGGCGTGGTGGCCTTGCCCTTGATACCGGCTTCCTTGGCATCGGCCAAGGCTTCGTCAATGATCTTGCTCATATAATCGTAATCCATGGCGTATTCCTCGGGCACGGGATTGCCGATCAGCATACCGCCCTGCAGATCACAGGCCCACTTGGTGTGTGCGATCTGGGCCACCTCGGCAGCGCTCTGGGCAGCGTAGTCTACCTTGAAACCGCTCTTGCGGCAGTAGAAGCTGGGGAAATCCTCGGTCTGCATACCCAGCACGGGCACGCCCATGGTTTCCAGATATTCCAGCGTGAGGCCAATGTCCAGGATCATCTTGGCGCCTGCGCACACAACGGCCACGGGGGTGTGTGCCAGCTCCTGCAGGTCGGCAGAAATATCCATGGTGGTTTCAGCGCCGCGATGCACACCGCCAATGCCGCCGGTGGCAAACACGCGAATTCCGGCCAGATCGGCAAGGATCATGGTGGTGGCCACGGTGGTGGCACCGGTTTTGCCCATGGCAAGGGCAATGGGCAGGTCGCGGCGGCTCAGCTTGGCCACCTGATTGTCCTTGTTTTCACACATCAGCAGCAGCTCTTCCTCGGTCAGGCCGGCCTTCATGCGGCCGTTGATCACAGCCATGGTGGCGGGAACAGCGCCCAGATCACGAATGATCTTTTCAATGCCCTTGGCAAACTCGTAGTTCTGGGGATAGGGCATGCCGTGGCTCAGAATGGTGCTTTCCAGTGCCACAACGGGCTTACCGGCGGCAACGGCCTCGGCGATTTCGGGGGTGATGTCCATATACTTCTTGAGATCCATCATAATACAAACTCCTTTACATTTTGATAAACGGTAGAAACGCTCATATCCGGGTTGATCGTGTCGCTGCTGCTCACGGCAACAATGCCGCAGCCCAGCGCAAAATCCATGGTTTCCTTCAGGCCAAAGCCGTTGGCGGCGGCATAGATGATGCCTGCCATGGTGGCATCGCCTGCGCCGGTGGCGTTGGTCATGCGGGTGAAATCGTGGCTGCGGCCGCGCAGCTCACCGGCAGGGCCCTGATAATAAATGCCGTCTGCCCCAAGGCTTACAAACAGCTGGCGCACGCCCATGCCGCGCACCTTTTGGCAGGCAGCCTGCAGATCACTTTCGGTGCGAATGCTCATGTCGGCCAGAACTTCCATTTCCATGCGGTTGGGCTTGATGGTGTCAAAGCTGCCCAGCCACGGCTTGAGATTTTGCGCCCATGTGGTGGAAACAGGGTCAAGGTAGAGGGGCTTTTTGCAAAGCTCGGTGAGCGCGGCAATGGCCTCAGGGCTCAAATTGCCGTCACAGGCCACCAGATCGGCCCCGTTCAGCATTTCCAGACTGTTTTCCACAAAGCTGCCGTCCATGGTTTTCATAATGCGCATATCGCTCATGGCCACCAGCATATCGCCTGCGCCGTCCATAATGCTGATATAACAGCTGCTGTTCTGGCCCGGGCGCGTAAACAGGCAGTCGGTGCCGATGCCCAGCCTTTCACAGCTGCGGCGAAGCATAACGCCGTAATCGTCATCCCCCACAGCGCTGGCCAGCTGGGTTTTCAGCCCCAGGCGCGCACAGTTTTCCAGCACATTGCGAACCACGCCGCCCATGCTGGTGTGCAGCTTACCGGGGTTGGAATCGCGCATGATGATGGGGGCCAGGCTTTGGCCGTGGATATCCACATTTGCGCCGCCGATACCGGCAATGTAACCCATGGGAACACTTCCTTTCTCGGATATTTTCCGTTTTCTTGCGGGAGCTTATGCCTAAAAAAAGCACCTGCAAAATTTTTTGAAAAATTCTGCAGATGCTGCTTCTTTTATGATATGGGCAAGCTCTGCTGTGTGAAAGCTGCAAAAGATCGTGCAAAACAAATCTCTTTTGCCCAAAATAATCCCTTTACTTTGAAACCCCATTATAATATGCGCCCGGCAAAAAATCAATAGGTTTTTGATAAAATTTCTGCGGCTTTCGGCCCGGTGTATAATCGGCGGCCAAGCGGCTCACAATATTTCAAAAGAACCGATGCGCGGGGCTGCCTGCGCACCCGAAAATCAAAAGGCCATGCCCAAAATCTGCACAGCACGGCACGGCCAAAACCAGAGAAGGGAAGAAAACCATGAGCAGCTTCAAGGAATTTATGCGCGAAAAAGGCTTTTATTTTGCCCTGCTGGGCTGTATTCTGGCGGCGGCGCTTACCAGTGTGTGGGCCATACGCACCATGGTGAGCCGTATCAGCATCAAAGATCCATCACTTTTGCCGCAGCAGCAGACCGAAGAGCCTGCCCCCGAGCTTGCCCCCGAACCGGCCACGCACCCCGTGGAGCAAAAACAGCAGAATGTGCCGATCCCGGGTGCGTCCAGCGAAGCCCTGCCGCAGCAGCATTCGGTGCGCGAGCCTGCTGAGCTGCAGCCCGCCCCCGAGCCCGCTGCCGAGGCATCCGGCGTACCGACTTTGGGCTATGGCTGGCCGGTGCAGGGAAGCGTGAGCCAAAGCATGAGCGGCGACGAGCTGGTGTATAACAAAACCTTAAAAGATTGGCGCACCCACAACGGCACCGACATTGCCTGCCAGCAGGGCGCGGCGGTCACGGCCAGCACGGGCGGCAAGGTGACCGGGCTGAAAAACAGCGGCACCTTTGGCACCGTGGTGGAAATTACGGATGGGGAAGGCCGCGTGTGGCGCTATTGCGGGCTTTCCGCGGAACCGGCGGTGGGAATGGATGATGCCGTTTCGGCAGGGCAGGCACTGGGAACCGTGGGCACCGTGGAATCGGAACAGGGCGACGGCGCACACCTGCATCTGGAGATCAAGCAGGGGAAAACCTATCTTGATCCCGAAAAGCTGATCGGCTGACAAAAAAGCGCAGGGCCTCAGCGGGGTGTTCGTAAGACAGTTAACGGAGCGTATCAGTGTGGATGCGCTCCGTTTCTTTATGCGATTATGACATATGGCACAGTTGCAGGCAGCCCCCTTGGCTCTCCCTCTGGGAGAGCTGTCACCGAAGGTGACTGAGAGGGCCTTACAGGCGGTTTTGAATGGTGATATCAATTTGTGTGCACACGCCGCGAAAATTCCTATCAACATCTCGGTTGGAAAAACGCAGAACCTCCAGTCCAAGCGCTGTCAAAAATGCGGAACGCTCAGAATCATAGGCCGTCCCCTGAGGCTCATAGTGTTGAGAACCATCCAATTCAATCAC
>SFIE01000005.1 GCA_004555405.1 Subdoligranulum sp. | reverse complement strand
CACCATTCCAAGTTTTATTGTACTATTGCACATTATAGAGATTCCAAGTTTTCTTGTCAAGAGGCTTTGAGAATAAGTTATAATTAGTTCAAGAAAAATGCTCAAATAGTACGCAATAAAGAATGTTTTCGCTTGTTTTGGCAGCCAACAACATGGTTGTTGTGGTTTTCGCAAAAAACTTTGCCACAGAACGAAAATCTTTCACCCGATTGTGCTTCTTTAATTCGTGTAGTCGATTTAGCGAATAATAGCAATTTTCACGCTTTCAGACCAAATCAAACAAATAAATGAAGTCAGATATGTCCGTCTTTGAACAATGCATCACAGAGCAGAAAATAAATGATTTTCGACCCTTAGACACGCAAAAACAGACGACACCCAACCGAAGTTGAATGTCGTCTGTTTTATTGTCCAATCCTGTTTGACAGATGCCGATTTTGTAATTTTCTCAAATTACTGTCTTATCGGCACACGGCAAAGGCGCAATCTTTCTTGCGTTTTGGGGGTGTTGTTTTTGCTTTCTGCGAAGCTGTGCCGCTCAGTGCGGCACAGGCGCTTTTCAGCCCATGGTAATGCCAAACACGGTGGTGGCGATCTTGAAATACACGATCAGCGTGGCGGCATCCACAATGGTGGTGATGAACGGAGTTGCCATAATGGCAGGGTCAGCCCCAAGGCGCTTGGCGACCAGCGGCAGCATACCGCCCACCAGCTTGGCCATCATAACGCCCGCCACCAGCGAAATGCTGACCACCAGACAGTACAGCGGCACATTCTGGTATTGCCCGGGGAACACATAGGTGTACATGATAAAAATGCGCAGGGCGTTCACTGCGCCCAGCGTGATGCCCACGATGGCGGAAACCCGCAGCTCTTTCCAGAGCACTTTCATAATATCGCCGGTTTCCACTTCGCCCAAGGCCAAGCCGCGCACCATCAGCGTGCTGGTTTGGTTGCCGCAGTTGCCGGCGGTATCCATGAGCATGGGCATAAAGCTGACCAGCAGCGGCAGCACCGAAATGGCGGCCTCGTAGCGGGTGGTCACCATGCCGGTAAAAGTTGCCGAAAGCATCAGCAGCAGCAGCCAGGGAATGCGCTGCTTGGCGTGCATCAGCACGCTGGTGCCAAAATAGCTTGTGGCTTCGTCGCTGGGCAGAATAGCAGCCATCTTCTGCATATCCTCGGTGGATTCGTCGGTCAGAACGTCCACAGCGTCGTCGATGGTCACAATGCCCACCATCAGATTTTCGCCGTCCAGCACGGGCATGGCGGTAAAGTCGTAGCGCTGCATTTCCCGGGCCACAAACTCTTTGTCGTCGGTCACCTTCACGGTGATCACATTTTCGTCCATGATGTCGGCGATCTTTTCATCCAGCTCGGCCAGCATCAGGTCTTTGGCGCTCACAACGCCGATCAGCTGGTGCTTTTCCACCACAAAGCAGGTGTACACGGTTTCGGCGTTTTCGCCGTAGCGGCGAATGGTATCAAATGCCTGCGAAACGGTGTCGTTCCGGCGCAGGCGCACATATTCGGGGGTCATGATGCTGCCCGCCGAATCCTCGGGGTAGCGGAGCAGCTTGTTCAGGCTGTCCCGGGTCTTTTTGCTGGATTTTTCCAGAATGCGCTGCACAACGCTGGCAGGCATATCCTCCAAAAAGTCGGCCGCATCGTCCAGACTCATCTGTTCCAGTGCGGTGCGCAGCTCGGCGTCGCTGAAAGCCTCCACCATGTCGGCGCGCACATCGGGATCAAGATACGAGAACACCTCGGCGGCCACGCTTTTGCGCAGCAGGCGAAACGCCACCAGGCGGTTGTTTTCGTCCATGTCCTCCAGAATCTCGGCCAGGTCTACGGGCTGCACCTGCTCGGTGGCTTCGCGCAGCTCGCGGTACTGGCGCTTTAACAGCAGGCGCAGCAGATCGTTTTTGGTAAAGTGAACGGTGTCGATCTCACTTTCCAGCTCGGGGCGTGCTGCCTCTTTGCCCTGCGCGGCGGCCAAAAGCTCTTCGCTTTGCTCCTGCCGCTCCAGCTGCTCGCCCAAACGGGCAGCCTCCTCGGGCTTGATGGTGATATCCTCCGGCGCAACCTCCTGCTCCAGAATGGTTTGGGTGTCCTTTTCGTTTTCCATCTTAAAATGCCTCCTCGCTGCACAAAAAACGGCGCAAAAAGCAACCCTCCGGGCCGTTTGGCCGGGAAAGTGCCTGCCGTTTTCTGTGCGTTTTCTGCATCAATAGGAAGGCATTGCGTTTCCTTGCAAGGGGGCAGAGCCAGCCTTACTCGGTGTAAAAAGCGAGCTGCCGGGGGTGCCCCTTGCGCGGGTGCGCTATGCCGCCTGGTTGACTATTACTGCCAACAGGGTCCATGGTTGGTGCTCGCTTCCTTTCTTTGTTGAATTTTTGCAGCGCCGCCAGATCCGCACGGAGCGGCGCATTGCGCGGGCAGGGGCATTTTTGCCTATACCCTTTTTTATTATATGCCCAAAGGCCCCGGCGGTCAACGGAAAAACACGGGTTTTGCCCGGTTTTTTCGATCTTTTGCGGGGGGTGGGCGTTTGGGTTTACACCTTGGGCTGGTAGCGCATATCCGACACCGTGTACACGGTGATAAAGGCCTTGGGGTCCTCACGGTTGATGTATTCCATCAGCTTCTGGTATTCCCGCTTATCCACAATGGTAATGATCTCACGGTGCGGCTGCAGATTGAACGCGCCGTATGCCTGATACACGGTTGCACCGCTGTGCAGGTCCTTTAAAATAAAGTGGCGCAGCTCTTCTTCTTTTTCCGTGATGATGCACACCCGGCGCTTGATGTTTTGGCCAAAGATAAAATGATCCAGCACAATGCCGTTAAAATAGGTGCCCAGCACGCTCAGCACCACGGTTTTTGAGTCATACACAAGGCCTGCCGAAAGGGCAATGCATATACCGGCTGCCGAAAGCGCCTTGCCGAGTTCGATGTGCAGGTATTTGTTCATCACCATGGCCACGATATCCAGCCCGCCCGAGGAAGCGTTGCGGTTGAACAGAATGCAAAGGCCCACGCTGACCACCAGCACATAGCACAAAGCGTCCAGCTCCTGGCTGCCCGTGAGCGAGGTGAAGTGCGGAAACAGCTTTTCCAGCAGCGCCAGCATCAGGGGCAGCAGAATGGTGGTGTATACGGTTTTGGCGCCGAATTCCCTGCCGCAGGTGAGAAAGCCCACCACCAGCAGCAGCACATTCAGGATCATGGTGATGGCCGAAAGGGGCAGAGGAATAAAATTGGTCAAGATAATACCAAGGCCGGAAATGCTGCTGATGGAGGTGTGGCTGGGCACCAGAAAGAAAAACACCGCCGAGGTGATAATGGCGATGGCCGCCGTGAGGATCAAGATCTCCTTCACGATGTCCCATACTTGGAAGGATTTTTTCATCATTGTTCTCCTTGTTCCTTGCAAACTCCTGTTTTTGTAAGGCTCCGTGCAGTTTCTGCACAAAAAAATACCGCGCGCTTCGCTGCGCGCAGAGTGTGGGCAGTTTTTTTGTTTTCCCGCAGGATATTATCCCATTTACCGCCGCCCTTTGCAAGCCTTTTTGGCGTTTTGGGGGCGGGGTGGAGAGTTTTCCACAATCTGAGCATAAAATGTGGAAAACTCCCCCGCAAAAAGCCGTGCGCTCTGCCGGAATGCAGCAGGGCGCACGGTTTATTTTGATAAAAGCAGGCAGCTTCAGCTTTCGGCCAGCGTTTTGCGGATCACTTCATATAAGATCGGCTTCATTTGGTCAATGGGGGCCGGGCGGTTTTCGATGATGCTGGAATAGCAGGTGGCCGAGCACATTTCCAGCAGCACAAAGATCATGCGCGTGATCTCCTCGGGGGTTTTTTGCTGCGCCAGCGGGCTTTGGCTCACGGATTCGGCCAGCTCACGCCACACATGGTCGGTGGGGCAGCGCAGCTCCTGCTCCACCATGCTCCAGTTGAAATTGCGCTGGATCAGATATAATTGCAGCTTGTTGCGCTTAAAATGGTTCAGCAGGCTATCCACCAGCAGCACCACGCGCTCGGTGAAATCCGGAACCTTCTGGCGGCGGCAGTCATTGTAGCATTCGTGCAGAATGCGGGTGCACAGCCGCTCGATCAGCTTTTGCGTGAGCTCCTCCTTGCTGTGAAAATAGGTGTAAAACGAGCCCTTGGCCACCTGTGCTTCCTGCACGATATCATCCACCGAGGTTTTGAGCTGCCCCTTGCTGATAAACAACCGATAGGCGGCGTCCAGCAGATTGCGCTCACGGTCTTCGCGCTGGGTAGGCGATTGTTTGGGCATGGTGTTCAGCTCCTTTCGTGTACTGCACGCTTTTTAAGCGTTTGGCGGCCCCGTTTTGCCCCTTGGCCGCTTTCAGTATACCCTGCCTGTGCTGCTTGTGCAAGTGCCGCCTGCCGCAAGGGGGCGAATTTTTGGTTTTTTCTGGACAAAATTGACCAACAGTCACCTTTACTATTGCATTCTTATGTGCTTTCTTCTATACTGTTTTTGTAAAATGACTGTTAGTCATTTATATATCCTTCTGACTTCCGAAAGGAGACCCCTGCATGGAACATCTTGCCCGGTTTGTTGTTCGCCGCAGGCGGCTGGTGCTGCTGATCGCAGTGCTGCTGCTGATCCCCTCGCTGCTCGGCGCAGTGGCCACTTATATCAACTACGATATCCTTACCTATCTTCCTGCCGAGCTGGACTCGATGATCGGCGAAGGCTATCTGGAAGATGATTTTCACATGGCCAGCACGGCCATGATCACGGTGGAAAATATGCCCACCGTCGAAACACTAAAAATGAAAGACGAGCTGGCCGCCGTGCCCGGTGTGCGCAAGGTGGTGTGGACCAGCGATATGCTTTCGGTGGAAGTTCCCAGCAAGATGCTGCCCCAGGATGTGCAGGATTTCTTTTACAATAAAACCGGCGCCACCATGCTGCTGGTGCAGTTTGAGGGCACCAGCGCCAGCGCCGAAACCATGCAGGCCATTGGCGAAATTAAAAGCATTCTGCGCAAGGACTGCTTTATCGGCGGTATGTCGGCAATTTTGGCCGACACCAAATCCCTGATCGACCAGGAGATTCCGCTGTATGTGCTGTGCGCTGTGGGCTGCAGCCTTGTGGTGCTGTTTCTAAGCCTGAAAAGCACGGTGGTTCCGTTTATTTTTATGCTGGGCCTGCTGTTTCCCATTGCGTATAACTTCGGCACCAACATTTTTTTGGGCTCCATCAGCTATATCACTGAGGCGCTGGCCACCGTGCTGCAGCTGGGCGTTACCATGGACTTTTCCATTTTTCTTCTGCACCGCTTTGAAGAGGAGCAGCAGAACATGGGCAGCGGCGAACTTTCGGCCCGGCAGGTGGAGGAATGCATGACGCGCGCCATCTGCAACACCGCCTCCTCCATCTCGGCTTCCTCGCTCACCACCATTGCGGGCTTTTTGGCCATGTGTACCATGAGCCTTACGCTGGGCGCGGATATCGGCGTTGTGATGGCCAAGGGTGTGGCGCTGGGCGTTGTGTGTACCGTGACCGTGCTGCCCGCCCTGCTGATGCAGTTCCGCCGCCCCATGGAGCGATTCAGCCACCGCACGCTGATTCCCAAGCTGCCGCGCACGGCCCGCTTTGTCACCCGCTTTTACGCTCCGCTGCTGGTGGTGTTTCTGCTGGTGGTCACCCCGTTTGCGCTGGCACAAAGCAAGGTGGATGTGTATTACACCCTGTTCGACAGCCTGCCCCAAACCATGGACGGCATTGTGGGCACCAACCGCTTGAAGGAAGATTTCAACATGACCACCACCCACTTTGTGATCGTGGATGAAAACCTGACCAACCGCCAGCTGACCGAGCTTTCCAACAAAATGGCTGCGGTGGACGGCGTGAATCAGGTGCTCAGCTACGAAAAGTTTTTGGGCGGTGCCATTCCGGAATCCATGGTTCCGGCTGATCTGCGCGATATTTTTCACGCGGGCGGCCACCGCATGATTCTGGTAAACTCCAGCTACAAAAGCGGTGCCGAGGAACAGAACGCCCAGCTGGAAAAGCTGAACGATATTGTGAAAAGCTACGATCCCAACAGCGTGATCAGCGGCGAGGGCGCTATGACCAAGGATCTGATCCAGGTGGCGGATGTGGACTTCCGCAACGTCAACATCACTTCCATTCTGGCCGTGTTCGTGATCATTCTCATCAGCTTCTGCTCCCTTTCCATTCCAGTTTTGCTGGTGGGCTCCATCGAAAGCGCCATTTTCATCAACATGGGCATTCCGTATTTCACCGGCATCCAGCTGCCCTTTGTGGCCAGCATCGTGGTGGGCACCATTCAGCTGGGCGCTACCGTTGACTACGCCATTTTAACCACCACACGCTTTAAAGAGGAGCTGCAGAACGGCCGCACCGTAAAGGAGGCCGCCCACATTTCGGTGGAGCAGTGCAGCCAGAGCATTCTTACCAGCGGCCTCACCTTTTTTGCCGCTACGGCCAGCGTGGCCGCCATTTCTCAAATGGAACTCATCAGCAGTCTGTGCGAATTGATCAGCCGCGGCGCACTGATCAGTATGCTGGTGATCATTCTGATCCTTCCCGCACTGCTGATCGTATTTGCCCCCGTGATCGCCCGCACCACACGCCGCTGGCCCAAGGTGCAAAAGGCCGCTTCCACCGGAAAAGAGGTATAAGCATTATGAAAAAACTCACCCAAAAGATCGTATGCCTTGGCACCTGTGCCGCACTGGCCGCAGGCTGCTGCCTGCCCGCCTTTGCCGACAGCGACGGCCCTGTGACCAAGGACGAAAATGTGTTTTTGTTTTTAAACCCGGACGGCAGCATTCAGCAGCAGCTGGTGAGCGACTGGCTGCACAGCGACACCGGCCTGCAGGATGTAACCGACTGCACCAGCCTGACTGGCATCACCAACCTGAAAAGCGATGCCGCCTACACCCTGGACGGCAGCGCCCTGCGCTGGGACACCGGCGAGCATGATGTGTATTATCAGGGCGAAAGCAGCCTGACCCCGCCCGTTACCGCCGAGATCCGCTATGAGCTGAACGGCCAGCCCATCACCGCCGAGGAACTGCTGGGCAAAAGCGGCCATGTGCGCATTACCGTGGACCTGACCAACCACATTTATACCCACCAGATGATCGGCGGCGTGCAGCGCAAGATCTACACCCCCTTTGCCACGGTGGTATCCTTTGCGCTGGATGCCGATGATTTCACCAACCTCAAGGCCGAGCATGGCAGCATTCAAACCGACTCACAAACCCAGATCGCAGCCTTTGTGGCCTTGCCCGGATTGCAGGAAAGCTTTCAGGGGCTGCTCACGGGCGATCTTTCCGACCTGGGCGACAAGCTGCTGGACCGTGTGAGCATTGAAGCCGACACCGACTGCTTTGTGTTTCCCACCATCATCATGGCCGCCTCTACCAGCACCGAGGAGCTGCTGGAAAAGGACGAGGATTTTCCCTCGCTGGACGAAGCGCTGAACGAAATGCGCGACGGCTTTGACGAATTGAAGGACGGCTCCATCGAGCTGGACGACGGTGCGCATGAGCTGGATGACGGCGCACAGGAACTGGACGACGGCGCACACGAACTGGACGACGGCGCACACGAATTGGACGATGGCGCCAAGGAACTGGACGACGGCGCCAAAGATCTGGATGACGGCGCACAGGAGCTGAAAGACGGCGCTTTTGATCTGGACGACGGTGCAGGCAAGCTGAAGGACGGCGCCGCCGCACTGGATGGCGGCCTGGGGACCCTGCTGGCCAGCTCTGACCCTTTGATCCAAGGCGTGAACGCTCTATCTGACGGCAGCAAATCACTGAACAGCGGCCTTGATGCACTTTTGCGATCCTTGAGCACTGACGAAAAACAAAGCGTTTATTCTTCTCTGATGGGCCTTTCTGCTGCACAGGGGAAACTGACTGACGGAATGCAGGGCTATTTTGCTGCATCGAAGGCTTATCTTGACTCGCTTCAAAACGCACAAAATGCTGTGAACGATTTGCTGTCCGATAATGGCGATGCCCTGTACCAAATGACCTACGACGTCGTTTATGATACAGCCAGCGCAGGCAACGATTCTATTGCCGCATATAATGACAATCTCAGTGCCTCTAAAGCCAAGGTGCAGGAGGATCTTCGCGCCAAGCTCAACGAAAAAGGCTTTACCCCTGAAGAAATCGATGAGATCGTCGATTTGGTCGATTCCATAAGCGGCGATGGCGGGGAACAGGCTGTGCCTTTCGCTGACCCCGCAGCATACGCCGAGGAAAAAGCCGATGAGGCCCGTACAACGGTTTCTGCGATCGGTGATCCTGCCGTGACCCCTGAAACTTTGTCTAAAACGCAAGAAAACCTTCTTACTGCCAGCGGCACCATACAGGCAGGCTTGTCTGGCCTGTGCGCCCAATTTGATCCCAGTAACCCGCCCACTCCCGAAACCAAGGATGAAGAGTTAACGGTTTATCAGGCTGTTTACAAGCTCAAGGCCGGTGCTGAACAGTTGGATGCGGGTATCAACGGCGAAAAAGGCCTTGCAAACGGCGCATCCGCTTTGCTTGGCGGCGTTGGCGCACTGAAAGATGGCAGCAGTCAGCTGGCAGCCGGTACCGCCGATCTGAAGGGCGGCACCGAAAAGCTGAAGGATGGCACCAAGGAGCTGAAGGACGGCACCCAGGAGCTGCGCGACGGCACCAAGGAGCTGCGTGACGGCACCCAGGAACTGGTGGACGGCACGGCCGATCTGGTAGACGGCACCCAGAAACTGGTGGACGGCACCCGCGATCTGGTGGACGGTACCCAGGAGCTGCTGGACGGCGTGGATGAATTCCGCGATAAGCTGGAAGAAAAGGCCGCCGATGTGGACACCAGGCAGATCGACGATGCGCTGGATACGCTGGATGCCGTGCAGGCACAGGCCAAAACCTACACCAGCTACACCGGCACCCCCGACGGCGTGGATGCCACCATCAAGTTTGTGATGAAGGTGGAGGCCCCCGAGGTTCCCGAAACCGAGGCGCTGGAGCCTACCGCCGCCGTGCAAACCGAAAAGCCCAGCTTCTGGCAGCGCCTGAAGGCCCTGTTTGGCTGGGGCTGATCTTTCCCCAAAAAAGTCCCTCTTTTTCCAATAACCCCTCTAAAAAGCAGCGCGCCTGCCCGGATTTTAGCCATTGCCCGGGCAGGCGCGCTGCTTTCTGTTTTTTCGGCAGGGGAGAGGGAGACGGAAAAGAACTTTCCGCATTTTATGCTAAAAATACAAAAAGGCGGCGGGCAGGGGAGCCTTTGGGGGTTCCTCTGCCCGCCGCGCGGGTTTATGCTATTTTCGCCTCAAACAATGGCGGTGCAGCAATTACTCTTCGCCGTACAGCTTCTGCAGCTTGGTCAGGTGAGCATAGCGCTCCTTGGCGGCTGCCTCGTTGCGGGCAAACAGCTGCTCGGCACGCTCGGGGAATGCAATCTTCAGGCGGCTGTAACGGCTTTCGTTGTTCAGCAGTGCCTGATATTCCTCGTACTTGCCTTCCTTGCTGGTCAGGGTGAAGGGGTTCTTGCCCTCGGCCTTCAAAGCGGGGTTGAAGGTGAACAGGTTCCAGTAACCGGCCTCCACAGCCTTCTTCATTTCGTTCTGGCAGTTGGTCATGCCGCCCTTCACACCGTGCAGCTCGCAGGGTGCGTAGCAGATGATCAGCGAGGGGCCGGGATAAGCCTCGGCCTCGGCAATGGCCTTCACAGCCTGCGTGGGGTTAGCACCCAGGGCGATCTGAGCCACATAGATATATCCGTAAGTCATGCTGATCTCGGAAAGGCTCTTCTTCTTGATCTCCTTACCGGCGGCTGCAAACTGGCAAACCTCGCCGATGTTGGAGGCTTTAGAGGCCTGTCCGCCGGTGTTGGAGTACATCTCGGTATCGAATACCATGATGTTTACATCCTCGCCGGAAGCCAGCACATGGTCCACACCGCCGTAGCCGATGTCGTATGCCCAGCCGTCGCCGCCAAAGATCCAGCAGCTCTTCTTAGCCAGATACTGCTTGTTGGCCAGCACTTCGGGAGCGATGGGGCAGCCTGCAGCGGCAGCCTTTTCGATCTCGGCGATCAGGGCCTTAGCGGGCTCGATGTTGGCCATGGTGTTGTCCTTGGTCTTCATGAACTCTTCGTAAGCAGCCTTGAACTCGGCGGTAGCCTTTTCGTCGGCAGCCATTTCGGCAACCAGCTTCAGGGTGTTCTCACGAATGGTCTTCTGGCCCAGATACAGGCCAAAGCCGTGCTCGGCGTTGTCCTCGAACAGAGAGTTGTTCCATGCGGGGCCGTGGCCGCTGGCCTTGTTTACGGTGTAGGGAGAAACTGCTGCGGTGCCGCCCCAGATAGAGGAGCAGCCGGTAGCGTTGGAGATGAACATCTGCTCGCCGAACAGCTGAGTGACCAAACGGGCATAGCTGGTTTCGGCACAGCCTGCGCAGGAGCCCGAGAACTCAAGCAGCGGCTGGTTGAACTGAGAACCCTTCACAGTGTTGCTGGCCATCATGCCGGGCTTCTTGCGAATATTCTCTACGCAGTAATCGAACACTGCCTGCTGGTCGGCCTGGCTCTCCTGAGGCTGCATGGTGATAGCCTTGGTGGGGCACACGGTCACGCACTCGCCGCAGCCCATGCAGTCCAGAGGCGAAACAGCCATGGTGAACTTGTAGCCGTTGGGCTTGGGCTTGTTGTCGGCGCTCTTCAGGGCAGCAGGTGCAGCCTTGACTTCCTCCTCCGTCAGCATGAAGGGGCGGATGGTAGCATGAGAGCAAACAAATGCACACTGGTTGCACTGAATGCACTTTTCGGCATCCCAATCGGGAACGGTAACGGCAGTGCCGCGCTTTTCGTAAGCGGAAGCACCCTGCTGGAACTGGCCGTTGGCGTTGTGCTCAAAGGCAGAAACAGGCAGGCTGTCGCCGTCCATGTGGGTGATGGGCATGGTGAGCTCTTTCACCATCTTCACCAGCTCGGGGCGGCCCTCCAGCTCAGCAGCGGGAGCATCGGGAGCGGGATTTGCCCAGTCGGCGGGCACATCCACCTTGTGCAGAGCGTCCAGACCGGCATCAATGGCCTTCCAGTTCATCTCTACAACGTCCATGCCCTTCTTCAGGTAGCTCTTCTTGGCAGCGGCCTTCATGTAGCCCACAGCCTCGTCGATGGGCATAATGTTGGCCAGCTTAAAGAAGGCAGACTGCAGAATGGTGTTGGTGCGCTTGCCCATGCCGATCTCAATGGCCTTGTCGATGGCGTTGATGGTGTACACCTGAATGTTGTTGTCGGCAATATACTTCTTTGCCTCGGCATTCAGATGCTCGCCCAGCTCCTCATCGGTCCACTGGCAGTTGATCATAAAGATGCCGCCGGGCTTTACATCCTGCACCATCTTGATGCCCTGGTTGATGTAAGCGGGCACATGGCAGGCCACAAAGTCAGCCTGGTTGATGTAGTAGGGGCTGTGGATGGGCAGATCACCGAAGCGCAGATGGCTGATGGTGAAGCCGCCGGTCTTCTTGGAGTCATACTGGAAGTATGCCTGGATAAACTTATCGGTATGGTCGCCGATGATCTTGGTGGAGTTCTTGTTTGCGCCAACGGTGCCGTCGCCGCCCAGGCCCCAGAACTTGCACTCAACGGTGCCGGGTGCGCTGGTGATGGGAGCGGGCTTCACCTCGGGCAGGCTCAGGCCGGTAACGTCATCGGTAATGCCAATGGTAAAGCGGGGCTTGGGCTCGTCCTTAGCCAGCTCGGTGAAAATGGCAAACACGCTGGAAGGAGGAGTATCCTTGCTGCCCAGGCCGTAGCGGCCGCCGGTGAGCACAACATCGTTCAGGCCGGCCTCACGCAGGGTGGCGGAAACATCCAGATACAGGGGCTCGCCCAGAGCGCCGGGCTCCTTGGTGCGGTCCAGCACAGCGATCTTCTTAACCGTTTTGGGCAGAACCTTCAGCAGTGCTTCGGGCACCCAGGGGCGATACAGGTGAACCTTAACGATACCAACCTTTTCGCCTTTGGCTACCAGATAGTTGATCACTTCTTCGGCCACATCGCAGATGGAGCCCATGGCAATGATCACACGGTCAGCATCGGGTGCGCCATGATAGTTGAACAGGCCGTAATCGGTGCCCAGCTTTTCATTGATCATGCCCATATACTTTTCTACCACAGCGGGCAGGGCGTTGTACACGGGGTTGCAGGCTTCACGATGCTGGAAGAAGATATCGCCGTTCTCGTGAGAGCCGCGCATGGCAGGATGCTCGGGGTTCAGTGCTTCGTCACGGAACTTCTTGACGGCATCCATGTTCAGCATTTCCTTCAGGTCCTCGTAGTCCCACTTTTCCACCTTCTGGATCTCGTGAGAGGTACGGAAGCCATCGAAGAAGTTTACGAAGGGCACACGGCCTTCAATGGCAGCCAGGTGAGCAACGGGCGAAAGGTCCATAACTTCCTGCACGCTGCCCTCGGCCAGCATGGCGCAGCCGGTCTGACGGGTGGCCATAACATCGGAATGATCGCCGAAAATGTTCAGCGACTGGGTTGCCACGGTACGTGCCGAAACATCGAACACGCAGGGAAGCTGCTCAGCTGCGATCTTGTACATATTGGGGATCATCAGCAGCAGGCCCTGAGAGGCCGTGAAGGTGGTGGTGATAGCACCTGCGCCCAGGCTGCCGTGAACGGTACCTGCTGCGCCGGCCTCAGACTGGAGCTCAACAACCTTTACCTGGTTGCCGAACACATTCTTCTGGCCCGCTGCGCTCCACTGGTCGACCATATCGGCCATGGGGCTGGAGGGGGTAATGGGGTAGATGGCAGCCACGTCCGTGTAGGCATAAGCTACATGGGCCGCAGCGGTGTTGCCATCCATAGACTGCTTTGCTCTTGTTACTTTAGGCATTCTTTTTTCCTCCGTTCCATTATTCCATGTGGTGCCGGCATTTTTATGAAAAATTCTTTCCCAATAATATTTTATCTTCAAGAAACTCCGGCGCCTACTGGTTAACGCGGAAAACTGCACCGGTTTGTAAATTGCGCAGTTCCTTGCTATATTGTAGCAAAAATAACAAAGAAATACAAAGGGATTCATATTTTAATTTTACTAAAATTCAGTCTATTTTTTTGTGCAAGTTGCTCGTTCAAATATGTGGCGCTCGGTTGTGAAATCCTGTATCATAGAGAAGTAGAATATTACTTGTTCACGGAAAGGATTTACACATATGGCGCATTTTGAGAAAAAGCTTTCGGAAAACACCGTGTTCACCGGGCGTGTGTTTTCGGTTTCGGTGGATAAAGTTCTTTTGGAAAACGGCAAAACCGGCGAGCGTGAGGTGCTGCATCACCACGGCGGGGCCTGCATTGCGGCGCTGACCCCGGAAAACGAAATTTACATGATCCGCCAGTTTCGCTATGCCATGGGGCAGGAGCTCTGGGAACTGCCCGCCGGCAAGCTGGAGCCCGGGGAGGCCCCCGAAAAGGCGGCCCACCGCGAGCTGGCCGAGGAATGCGGCCTGGTTGCCGACAAAATGCGGGACATTGGCCCCGTGTATCCCAGCGTAGGCTATGACAGTGAGATCATTTATTGCTATCTCGCCCAAAACCTGACCCCGTGCGAAATGCATCTGGACGAGGACGAATTTTTGACCCCCGTGAAAATGCCGCTGAAGGATGCCGTGGACCTGGTGATGAACGGCCAGGTGCCCGACAGCAAAACCAGCACCTGCCTGCTCAAACTCTGGTATCTGCAGCAAAACGGCATGCTGTAAAATGTCAAAACCGCCGGGTGCAGCCTTGAAACAAAAAAGGAGTACTGCCATGTTTTCTCGCATTTTCTGCATCACAGGCACTTTTTTGCTTTCGCTTCTCGCTGCGGGCTGTTCCTCGCAGGAAGTTTCTGCCCCTTCGGCATCGCCCACTCCGCAGCCAGCCCCGGGGCGGATCGAATACCCGGCTTCGGAGATTCGCGATCTCTCCGAAGAATTCGGCCTTGCTTACCCTGACCCGCTTTCCGTAGATTACCCCGATGCGTACACACTTCCCGGCATCGCTGCGTATCGCGGGGAGCAGCTTTATTACGTAAGCACACAGGCCAGCGGCTGGGTCGGCCAGGAGCCCACCCAGCAAATCGCGCCGCAGCTGCGGGAAACACTGTGTACGCTCAACACCCAAACCGGGCAAAAAGCCGAAATCGGCGATGTCACTACTCACGGCTACTCCTCTGAACAAAATCTTTTGACCGAAGATGCATTGTACGATTCCGTCATGGAACTTTCCGAAAACGAGGGCGATTCCGGGTCGCTTTTACAAATCCAAAAGTTTTCTTTGGAATCCGGAGAAAGCCAAACGATCCTGGCCGTGGAAAATGGCATGATCGAAGTTTCATTTGGGGAACTGAAAGACAATACCATTATTTTTATGGTACATCGGCTGGACGACAGCCTTACCGAAGCCCATCAGGAAATTTACAAGCTGCTCCCGGATAACTCCGTACAAAAAATCTTTTCCACCGACGAAAGCGGCGAGCTCTATAACTTTACAGACTTTACGACCCGGGAAAATGTTATTTACCTTTTGAATCAGCCGGAAGTGGAGGGCAAGCTGCACACGGAAGTGGTTTGCCTAAATTCTGACGGAGAGATCACCCGCACGCTGGCGCTGCCCGGGCTGGGCGCTTACGCCGACACCTTCAACTATGCCGACCATATTTATGCGGTCGGGGACTATGTTTTTATCAAGTGGTACCGCGCCCCGGATGCGCTGCCGTATTTCAGCGCATGGAAGATCTGTGAGGGCGGGGCCGAAGCCCTGTCCGTGCCGCAAAACGCACCCTGCCGACTGATTTCGCAAACGCCCATACAAAACCGCTATCTGCTGTTTTCCGCCTTTCCCAACGAAATGAATTTCAGCGAAAATCAGTACAAGAACCATCTGTACCTGTTTGATATGGAAACCGGCGAATTCACCGGCATTCACCTGCCGTATGAAAGCAATGTTTCGCTGGGCGCTATGGTTTGCAACGAGCAGGGAACGCTTGCTGTGCACCTCACCGAAACCAGCGGCGAGAACACAACCGAAAAAATCGCTGCACTTTCGTTTGAAACGCTGCTGCAGCTGCTGCGCCCCGGCACCTTGGCATAAATTTCCCGGGGGCATTTGCCCAAAATGAAAACCCAAAAACAAAGGCAGCGCCCCGGCGCTGCCTTTGCTTTTTTATGGTTCCTTGTTTTCGCCGTTCAGGCTGCACAGATACCGGATATAGGTTTGTGCGGCAGGGGGAAGGGGGCGGTCCTTCAAATAGATGTAATACAGCGAGTGGTTAAACTGCCCCATATCCTGCACAGCGGCGGGAAACGGAAACGGCAGAATGCGAATGCCCAAAGCGGGCATGGGCTGCCCGCTCAGCTGGTTGCCCAGGGCAATATAGTCGGTATCACGCAGCACATCGTGCAGGATCGAGCGATCCGTGATGCGCACCACCTGACGAAAACGGTCAAAATCCACAAGATCCGGCAGGGAATAGCTGTTGTAAAAGCCGTCTGCAATGCCGTTCAGCGCCACACCGCTGGAATTTTGCAGCACCACCATGTTGTATTCGTACAGATCCTCCAGCGTGAAGCCCGGCTTATCAAACAGGGGGTGCCCCCGCCGCAGCAGAATGTGCAGGCTGGTGCTGAAGGCTTTTTTGTATTCAATGTGCCGCCCTTTAAAGAATTCTGCATTGCCGGGGGCGTGAATATCCTTTAAGAAAATCACCCCCAGATCGGCCCGGTGGTTGTACACGGCATCGATCACACCGGCGGCGTTTTTTTCCTTATAGGAATAGCGCAGTGACTGCTCGGGCATTTCGCGCAGCATTTTGGTGAACGCCGCCACGGAATACGAGCTGGGCGAGCTGACGATGCGCAATGTACTTACCGGGCGGTTTTGCCGAACGGTGTTTTCAAATTCATCGGCCTGGTTCACCAGCTCTTTTGCCATTTCCAGAAAAAGGCGGCCGCCTTCGGTGAGCGTAAGGCCGCGGCGATCCCGCGTGAAAACCGTAAGGTGATATTCCTGCTCGGTATCGTGTACCACGCGGCTCAGATAGGACTGCGAAATATACAGTTTTTGTGCTGCCGCCGAAAGCGAGCCGCTGCGCTCGATCTCGATCAGATATTTCAGATTGCGGATATTCACGATTTTTCCCCCTCTTTTTTCACTGCAGGCTCTGCTATAACCAAATAGTTAACCCAGTTGGCGAAACAGGTGATGGACAAATGTAACAAAAGATGCTATAACCATGGTAACAGAGCCAAAAGTAACGGTTTCTTCGGCACAATGGTATCTTTTTTTATTCAAAATGTCAACCGTCGCTCTGGAAAGTCTTTTTCTGTTATAACTAATCAGTGAATAAAGCTTTGTTTCGGAAAGCTTTTGGGAAATTTGGCTTTATTTACTGTACAAATGGAAAGGAGAAAACAACTATGTATAAGGTAGACTTGAACAGCGATCTGGGCGAAAGCTTCGGCGCGTACAAAATCGGTTTGGACAGTGAGGTCGTGAAATATGTCACCTCCGTCAATGTGGCCTGTGGCTACCATGCAGGCGACCCCATTGTGATGGACAAAACCGTGGCTATGGCCAAAGAACACGGCGTTGCCGTGGGCGCACACCCCGGTTTCCCTGATCTGATGGGCTTCGGCCGCCGCAACATGGTTGTCACTCCTGCCGAGGCCAAGGCCTACACCCAGTATCAGGTGGGCGCACTGGCCGCCTTCTGCAAGGCCAACGGCGTGCCGCTGCAGCACGTGAAGCCCCACGGCGCTTTCTATAACATGGCCGCCAAGGACCTGGCTTTGGCCACCGCCATTGCCGAGGGCGTTGCCAGCGTGGACAGTAACCTGATTTTCATGGGCCTTGCGGGAAGCCTGATGCTCACCGCCGCCAAGGCTGCAGGCCTGCGCACCGCCAGCGAAGTTTTTGCAGACCGTGCTTATCAGGCCGACGGCACGCTGGTGCCCCGCTCCAAGCCCGGCGCTGTGATCCATGACACCGACGAAGCCATTGCCCGCACCATTCGCATGGTGAAGGAAGGCAAGGTGACCGCCATCACGGGCGAGGAAGTGGAGATCGCCGCCGATTCCATTTGCGTACACGGCGACAATGTTTCGGCTGTGGAGTTCGTAAAGAACATCCGCGCCCGCCTGGAGGCCGAGGGCGTTACCCTGGCGCCCCTGAGCGAGATCGTGTGATCTGCACCATAGTTCTTACCAAAAGCGGGTTTTTGGAATTTCCCGCTTTTGGCCGATAATAACCGGCAGCCCCCGCTGCCCCACAGAAAAGGAGTCTTGTCTTATGAGTAACAGCACGACCCCCGCCGCCAAGCCGAGTCGTTCGGTCATGTTCGGCGCAGCCTTCCTGATGGCCACCTCGGCTATCGGCCCCGGATTTCTGACACAAACCTCCAAGTTCACCGCCACCTACGGCAGCAACCTGATCGGCGTGATCTTGCTGGTGATCTGCATGGATATCATTGCCCAGATGAATATCTGGTCGGTGGTAAGCGTTTCGGGTATGCGCGCACAGGATGTTGCCAACAAGGTGCTGCCCGGCCTTGGCTATGTGGTTGCCGTTCTGGTGGCCATTGGCGGTTTGGCCTTTAACATCGGCAACGTTGGCGGCGTAGCCTTGGGCATGAACGCCATGTTCGGCCTGAACGAGCGTATGGGCGCTATCATTGCCGGCTGCCTTGGCATTCTGATCTTCGTAAACAAAAATGCAAAGACCATCATGGATAAGGTTGCCACCATTCTGGCTGCCATCATTCTGGTCACCGTTACCGTGGTGGCTGTCATGTCCAAGCCTCCTGTAGGCGAGGTCGTTACCCATGTGATCTCCGATGACTTTGCCAGCATGTTCGCTGCCATGACCACCCTGCTGGGCGGCAGCTGCGGCGGTTACATTGCCTTCTCGGGCGCTCACCGTCTGCTGGATGCCGGCATCTCCGGCCCCGAAAATGTGGGCCATGTTCGCAAGAGCGTGCTGCAGGGCTGCGGCACCTCCGGCATTGTTCGTATTCTGATGTTCCTGGCTGTTCTGGGCACCTGCGGCCTGGCTGCTGACAACGCCGCCACCATTCTGGCCGCTTCCAACCCCGCTGCCGAGGCCTTCCGCCTGGCCGCCGGTTCTCTGGGCTACCGCCTGTTCGGTCTGTGCCTGTTCAGCGCTGGTATCTCCTCTGTTGTGGGCGCTGCCTTCACCTCTGTTTCCTTCCTGAAGACCCTGCATCCCACCATTGCCAAGTACGAGCGCCAGTTCGTGATCGGCTTCATCGCTTTCTCCACTCTGGTTATGGCCATTCTGGGCGGCGCTGCCGGCCTGCTGGTGGTTGCCGGTGCTGTGAACGGCCTGATCCTGCCCATCACTCTGGGCACCATGCTGGCTGCCAGCCGCAACAAGAGCATTGTTGGCGAAAACTACAAGCACCCCACCATCCTCATCGTTCTGGGCATCGTTGTTACCCTGCTGGCCGCTTACACCGGCATCAAGGCTGTGCCCAGCATCATGAAGCTGTTTGCTTGATCTTTTGTACAGCAGCGCCGCTGCGGTGCTGTGCGTAAATTTCTCATCTTGTGTTTCGGCCCCCGCCCAGTTTTGGGCGGGGGTTTAGAGAAAGGACCGATCTTATGGATGAAATCCGTTTTCTGATGGCCGGTGATTCGGCCCTTGTGGCGGAGTTCGGCAATGCCATCAGCCCCGCCATCAACGCCCGCATCCGCGCATTCAACATTGCGCTGGAGCAGGCAAAGCTGCCTGGCATTCTGGAGCTTCTGCCCACCTACCGTTCGGTGATGATCCAGTACGACCCCATGGTGATCGGCACGGAAGCCTTAAAGGCAAAGCTTTCGGCCATTGCCAAAAATCTTGACAGCATTGCCATTCCCCCGGCCTCTGTGGTGGAGCTGCCCGTATTGTACGGCGGCGAAATGGGCCCCGACCTTGCCTTTGTGGCCGAGCACGCAGGCATCACCCCCGATGAGGTGATCCAGCTGCACACCGAGCCGGAGTATCTGATCTATATGCTGGGCTTTACCCCCGGCTTCACCTATCTGGGCGGCCTGAACGAAAAGATCCACACCCCGCGCCTCACCCAGCCCCGCGTAAAGATTCCGGGGGGCTCGGTGGGCATTGCAGGCAGCCAGACCGGCGTTTATCCCATCGACTCTCCCGGCGGCTGGCAGCTGATCGGCCGCACCCCCGTAAAGCTGTATGATCCCAACCGTGCCGAGCCCATTTTGCCCCGGGCAGGCCAGTATATCAAGTTCCGCGCTGTGGATCAGGCCGAGTTTGACGAAATTTCCCGTCAGGTCGAGGCCGGTACCTACCAGTGTGTAAGCTATCCCCGAAAGGAGGCCGAATAATATGAGCATCACCGTTTTGAATCCCGGCCTGCTTACCACCGTGCAGGATCAGGGCCGCTGGGGCTACCAGCAGTTCGGCGTGCCTGTTTCGGGCGCGTGTGACCCGCACTCGGCCGCTATGGCAAACATTTTTGTGAGCAACGATCCCGGCATGGGCGTGCTGGAATGCACGCTGATGGGCCCCCAGCTGCGCTTTGAGTGCGACGAAGTGATCGCCATCACCGGCGGTGATCTGAGCCCCAGTCTGGACGGCAAGCCCATTCCCAGCTATGCTGCTGTGGAGGTAAAAGCCGGGCAGACCCTGCGCTTCGGTGCCCCCAAATCCGGCTGCCGTGCCTACATTGCCGTGGCAGGCGGCTTTGACCTGCCCAAGGTGATGGGCAGCCAGTCCACCTACATGAAGGCCGCTTTGGGCGGCTTGGAGGGCCGCAAGCTGCAAAAGGGCGATGTGCTCAAGCTGAAAGCCCCTGTGGCCACCTTTGGCAACATTCGCCAGCGCTTTATCTCGCCCGAATTCCGCCCCCGCCCCGTATACACGCTGCGCGTGATCCTGGGCCCGCAGGACGATGCCTTTACCGAAAAGGGCCTTGCGGATTTCCTGAGCAGCGAATACACCGTCACCCAGGAGTTTGACCGCATGGGCTGCCGCATGGAGGGCCCTGTGATCGAGCATAAAAACGGCGGCGATATCATTTCGGACGGTATCGCCTTTGGCGCCATTCAGGTTCCCGGCGCTGGCAAGCCCATTCTGATGCTGGCCGACCACCAGACCACCGGCGGCTACACCAAGATTGCCAATGTGATCACTGCCGATTTCCGTTTGGCAGGCCAGCTGAAGGGCGGCGACAAGGTTCGCTTTGAGCAGATCAGCGCTGCCAAGGCACAGGAGCTGCTGCGCTGCCAGCGCGCCAGCCGCAAGCTGCTTGCCCATTTGGTGAACACCCACTAAATCCATTGTGTGAAAGCAGAAGGGAAGGCCCTGCTTTTGCGCAGGCCCTTCCCGTTTTGCTTCTGCTTTGCCCAGATTTTGTACAAGGAGGAATCTTATTATGGCTTTTGATATCACCCCGTACATTCACGAAACCCCCGAAAAGGTGCGCGAGCTGATTCGTGAGGGCACCATTGATTTTCCCACGGCCGGTATGTGCGCCGGATACGCACAGGCTAACCTGGTGATCCTGCCGCCCGAGTATGCCGCCGATTTTGAAGAATTCACCCGCTTGAACCCTTTCCCCTGCCCGGTGCTGGAGATCGTGAAGGGCACCCCCGAAACCCACGCCATGGGCGAGGGCGGCAACATTGTAACGGATATTCCCCGCTACCGCATTTATGAAAACGGCGTGTTCACCAAGGAAGTCACGGACGCCAGCGAATACTGGAAGCAGGGCTATGTGGGCTTTTTGATCGGCTGCAGCTTCAGCTTTGAAGAAGCCCTGCTGCGCGCCGGTATTGAGGTTCGCCATATTTCCATGGGCTGCAACGTGCCCATGTATAAAACCAACATTCCCACCAAGAAGGCAGGCCCCTTTGAAGGCCCCATGGTGGTAAGTATGCGCCCCATGACCCCCGAGCACGCCGAGATCGCCCGCAAAATCACCGAGGCCATGCCCAATGTACACGGCGCACCCGTTGAGATCGGCGATCCCTCCCGCATTGGCATTAAGGATATCATGCATCCGGAATACGGCGATCCTGTGGAAATTCGCGAGGGCGAAATTCCCGTGTTCTGGCCCTGCGGCGTAACGCCTCAGGCTGCCATTGAAAACGCCAAGCTGCCCATCGTGATCACCCACGCCCCCGGGCATATGTTCATCACCAGCGTTCTCAACAGCGAGCTGAACGATTATCTGGAAGCCCGCAAACAAAAGTAATTTAAGCCTACACCTCCGCCTATAAAAAGCGCCCGGGTTTTCCACAATTTCTATACGAAATGTGGAAAACCCGGGCTGCTTTTGTTTCAGCATTTTCCAAATGCACCCATCTATTACCCGCAAAAAACAGGCTGCCTCCGCACCGAATGTGCAGGGGCAGCCTGTTTGCTGTATCATGCCCTTTAACAGGGACTGTGCCTTACATCGTAATCAAGCCCAGCACATTGGCGATGGAACTGAGCAGGATCACCAGAATGCAAACAGGGGCCAGATATTTCATAAAGAACTCATACACCTTGCGGCGATGGAACACCGAGGAAATCTGCACTTCGTCGGCAATGCGCTTAAAGCCCACCACCTTCAAAATCAGGAAGCAGGTGGCCAGTGCGGCAATGGGCATCATGATCGAGTTGGTCAGGAAGTCAAAGAAATCCAGGATCTGCATACCGAACAGCAGCACATGATCCCACATACCATAGCCAAAGGCCGAGCAGCTGCCCAGCACCACCATCAGCAGGGCCATCAGCACGCAGCAGACGGGGCGGGTGAGATGCAGCTCATCCTGCAGGGTGGAAACGCTGGTTTCCAGCAGCGAGATGGCGCTGGTGAGGGCTGCAAAGAAGAACATCAGGAAGAATGCCGTGCCGATCACGCCGCCGATCTCCATGCTGGCAAACACCTTGGGCAGCGTGATAAAAGCCAGCGAGGGGCCTGCCTTCAGGTTTTCCATGGTGCCGCCCGAGAAGGCAAACACGGCGGGAATGATCATAAGGCCCGCCAGCACAGCCACGCCGGTATCGAAAAACTCCACCTGTTCGGTGCTTTTTTCAATATCCACATCCTTGTGCATATACGAGCCGTAGGTGTACAGAATGCCCATGGCAATGGACAGCGAGTAGAACATCTGGCCCATGGCGGCCACCACGGTCATAATAGAAAAATCCTCAAAGCGGGGCACCAGAAAATATCGAACGCCTGCCAATGCACCGGGGCGGGTGACCGAGTAGACCATCACAAAGGTGGCCAGCAGCAGCAACAGGGGCATCATTACCTTAGAAACGCGCTCTACGCCGTTTTTCACGCCTGCCAGGATCACAAAGAACACCAGCGCCGTGAACACCAGAAACCACACCTCGGCACCGGCATTGCTGCTGATAAAGCTGCCGAAGAAGCCATCCTCGGCCATGGCCTTGCCGTTGCCGCACAGATATTCCACCAGATATTTCAGCACCCAGCCGCCGATCACGCTGTAGTAGGGCACGATCAGCATGGGGACCACGGCATTGATCCAGCCGCCAAAGCGGAAGGGGGCGGATTTTCCAAAGCTGGCAAATGCGCCCACCGGGCTTTTGCCCGTCATGCGGCCCAAGGCCGTTTCGGATACGATCAGTGCAAAGCCAAAGGTGAGCATGAGCACCAGATAAACCAAAAGAAAAATGCCGCCGCCGTATTTGGCTGCCAGATAGGGAAAACGCCAGATGTTGCCAAGGCCCACAGCCGAGCCTGCCACCGACAGCACATAGCCGATGCGGCCCGTAAACTGGCTGCGGGCGGTTTTAGTTTTATGTTCCATTCCATATCCTCCTGCGCGGCGCTTGTGACTGCCCTTTGCCCAAAAGCCCTGTGGTTTTGGGGCAAAGCCGACATGGGCCGCGTTTTTTGTTTTTCCTTGTTTCTACACCGCAAGATAAAGATAAAACCGCAGCCTTTGCAGCGCACGGCACTGCATAGGACAATGCGGTTTTGGTTTTTGGAAAAACCATGTTCTAATAGAATACCATGTCTTTCCCTTAGAAACAATACAAATTGACAAGTTTGAATAGCATTCATCTGATTCACTTGCTGCACAAATTTATTTCATGTTTTCTTGGATATTTTGCCCGCGCAGTTACTTTTATGGGTATTTTTTGCTTGCAATTTTACTTGTTTCAGTATATACTAAAAGCAGATGCCGGGGCAGCCCCCTTTTCCGCCCCGGCCCATCCGGGGCAAGCGCTCCACTTGCTGCGCCCCGGCCGATGCAGATTGTGAGGCCCCACCATGAATGAACTGTATGAAAACATTGCCCGCCTTTGCCGCAATGCCGGTTTAAGCGTGAGCGCTCTGTGTGAAAGCGCAGGTGTGAGCCCCGGCATTTTGAGCGATTTGAAAACCGGGCGAAAAAAAAGCATCAACACCGAAACCTTAGCCAAGCTGGCAAAAGCGCTGGATGTTTCTACCGACCGCCTGCTGGGCATCGCCGACCCATTGGAGGATGAATTCATTGCCTACTACGGGCAGGTGTCCCGCCAGCTTACCGAAAGCGACCGCCGCGAGCTGATGGCTCTGGTGCGGCTGAAAGCGGAGATGAAGAAAGGCCATGACCAAAAGTGAACAGCAGCTGCAAGAGCTGTGTGATATGGGCGTTATGGTGGTTTCGTGCCCTGATGCCACCACCCGCAAGGCCGTTGCTTTTTGCGACGATTTTCTGGTGCTGGGGCAGCTGGAGGGCGAAACCGATGCCCATGCTGTGCTCACGCACGAAAAATGGCACTACAAGCTGGGGGCGTTTTATCGCCACGATGCCCCCTATGAACAGCGCTGCCGCGCCGAAGCGCAGGTGAACCGCGCCGCCCTGCAGGAGCTTGTGCCCAAATGCCGCCTGGCCGCACTGCTGCGGCAGGGGCTTTCCGTGAGCGAGGTTGCAGAAACGCTGGATGTGCCCGAGGCCCAAATTTGGGAGGCGTGGCGCTTTTATCGCGACACTGACGACCGTTTTTGCACCGGCGAAGATTAAATAATACCAGCAAGCCCCCTGTCGATCAAAAAGTCGGCAGGGGGCTTGCTGGCATATATGGTAACTGTTTTTATATTATTGTTCACGATGTCCAGTTTGGCATAATGTTTCAAGCGCAATGCCGGGGTTGGCACCCCGCTGTGCCAAAAAGCCCCGCTCAAAACGAGCGGGGCAGGGGAAGAAGCTATCTGTTATTTCATGGCATCATAGATCACGCGGCTCAGCTGGCTGATGATCTGCACGCCCTGCTGATCGTCCTCCAGATCTGCGGTAAGCGCTGCGATCACATAGCGGCGGCCATCGGGCAGGGTGAACACGCTCACATCGTGCTGCAGACCAACCAGTTCACCGGTTTTGTTGGCCACCAGAACCGTGCCTTCCTGCATACGCTTTTTATCCTCTTCCGATGCGTAATTCGGCACCGTAGGCAAAGCGGCGGGCAGTTTGTTCCGGCACTGCTGATGCTCCATAATGCGCAGAATGGTTTGCGATACCTCAGCATTCACAAATTCACCCTTGGCAATGCGCACCAGCAGCCTGCCCATATCCCCGGCACTGGTATAGTTGTTCAGGCCCTTGGCAATGGCCTCAAAGTCCAGCATTTTGCGCATCAGCTTGGTGTGCGGCAGCTGCATTTCCTCGCAGAACTGTGCAAAGCGATCCATCCCCACCATATCGATGATCTCGTTGGTGGCAATATTATCGCTCAGAACGATCATCAATGTAGCCATTTCCGAAAGCGAGGGGTGATAGTCCTTGCTCAGCTCACACAGGATGCCGGTGCCGCTTACGCGGTTGCGGGGGTCGATCTCACGCGGGGCGTTCCAATCCAAACGCCCCTGCTGCACATCGCGCAGAGCCAAAGCCAGCAGCGGAATTTTGATCACGCTGGCCGAAACGAACACCTGCTCGGCATTGACAGCGAAAAGCAGGCCGAGGCCCCCGAAGACCGTGTGGTTTCCACAATAGCCGAAAACATGAGCCTGCTGGAAGCACTGTGCCAGCCGCAGACCCTGCAGGCGGTCTACCGTGCGGCCGACCTGCTGCGCAAGGCCAAAAAGATCTATGTGATCGGAAACGGCTCGTCTTATTCCATTTCGTATATGCTGGGCTTTATGCTTTCGCGTATGTACAGCAATGTGCAGCTGCTGGAGCGCTCGGCCGATGTGATGCACATTTCCAATTTTTGTGATGCACAAAAGGAGGACTGCCTGATCGCCGTTGGCTATTCGCGCTACACCAAAGCCACTTTTGATACCCTTTCGTTTTTCCATGAAAAAGGCTGCAGCATTATCGCCATCACCGATTCTGTAAGCTCACCGCTTGCACTGATGGCCAGCGAAGTGCTGATCGCCCCCCGTGATTCTTATTTCGGCCCCGTTAGCGCCACAGCCCTTTGCAGCTGCCTGATCGCAGCGCTGGCACAGCACGATGCCTCGCAAATGCTTGGGCGCATGGAAATGCAGGACGCTTTGGCCGAATCTTACGGGCTGTACCTGTAACTTGTTTTTCTCTTTTTTGGCAGGGCCCGCTGAAAAAGCTGAAAATAGATGAATTTACTTTCATAATTCGCTGAGTAAAGGAGGCAACACTTATGATTTTCGGGCTGAATCCTCTATGGGGCTTTTTGCCGCTGCTTCTCTACATTGTTCTAATGCTGCGAGGAAAAGACATGAATGTGTCGGTTATTCTGTGCGTAATTCTCGGTGCTATTTTAACGGGTGAATCCATTACAGGCTTTGCCAATGTCATTTACGAATCGCTGGGCTCTTTCTGTGCCATGATCCAGGGCGGTTCCAAAATGTTCTGGATGTTCTTCATGTTTGTTCTGTTCAACCCGTTCCTGAACTATGTAAGCGCATCCGGCGCATTCGATGCCATTGCCGAGCTTATGAAGCCCCTGATCGCTGTTGGCGGCGAGGTTGCTTTCCTGATGCTCAGTGCAGCCATCGGCGTGTTCGGCATTTCCGGCACCGGTGTTGCACAGGCACAGATCACGCACGAGCTGTTCCTGCCCATGGTTGAGAGCATGAACATTGATATGAGCATCTGGGGCCTTGTGGTTCTGGTTGCCTGCCAGGTCACCTTCTTTGTCACCCCCACCGTGGACATGGTTGGCCAGATGGGTTTGGCCCGTTCTAAAAACATTAAGGCCATGCTGGCCAACGGCTGGGTGATCACCGTGATCACTTTCGCCTATGTGCTGGTTCGCGCACTGCTGTATGTAGCATAAACATACCGAGTATATTCTGAGAGGAGCGTTGATTTATGACGAATTTTGCTCTTTTGCAAACGAATATTGCCTTCAATGATCCCGAAGCCAACTATGCACATGTGCGTGAGCTGTTTGCCAAGGCCATGCAGAAAACCCCTCGGCCCGATGTAGTGGTGCTTCCCGAAGACTGGGCCACCGGTTTTTCGGATGTGATGTTCCACCAGATGGAGGAGCTGTGCGAGCCGCTGAACGGCCCCAGTGTAACGGTTTGCCGCGAGCTGGCCAAGCAGTATCATGTTTGGGTGGTGGCAGGCTCTATCAGCACCCGCCACGAGGACGGCAAAATGCGCAACACCACCTTTTTGATCGACCGTGACGGCGAGATCGTGGGCGATTACAGCAAGATGCATCTGTACAGCGATATGGATGAAGATGCACAGCTGGTACACGGCAGCAAATCGGATGTTTTTGACACCGAGCTGGGCCGCCTGGGCTTTATGATCTGCTATGACATTCGTTTCTGTGAGCTTTCCCGCACATATGCACTGAAAAAGGCCGATGTGCTGGTGGTCACCTCCAACTTTCCCAACCCCCGCGTGAATCATTGGCGCACACTGCTGATGGCCCGCGCCATTGAAAATCAGATGTTTGTGGTTGCCTGCAACCGTGTGGGCCCCAGCCCCATGGGCACCTATTGCGGCCACTCCATTATGATCGATCCGTGGGGCGATATTATTGCCGAGGGCGGCGATGAAGAAGAGATCGTTACCGGCTCGCTGGATTATCCCAAAACCCGCGAGGTACGCGATCTGATCCATATGTTCCGCGACCGTCAACCCGAGCTTTACGGCGATACCATTTTAGCACCAAAACAGTGACGTTTTGGAGAGGAAGCTGCTCTGATTCGTTGGGGCAGCTTTCTCTTTGTTTTATACACTTTTGATATGACACTTTATGATAAGGGGGGTTTCCGTGTGGATTTAGAGGTTGGGCGCTATCTCAAGCTGCGGCAGGCGATCCATCAGGAGCCTGAGCTTGGATATCATGAATTTGAAACCACCAAAAAACTGCAGGAGTTTTTTGACCGCAGCGGTTTGCAATTTTGTCCATTTCCGGATATGACCGGCGGATCGGTTTTGATCGATGCCGGAAAAAGCAAAACCGTTGCACTGCGTGCCGATATTGATGCGCTGCCTTTGTGCGAGGATACCGGTGCGGCGTTTTCTTCCAAAATAAACGGCGTTATGCACGCCTGTGGGCATGATATGCACACCGCCATTGCCGCCGGTATTGCCTGCGAGCTGAACCGGCACCGGTCCGAGCTGAAGTGCAATGTACTGGTGGTGTTTCAGCCTGCCGAGGAATGCAGCCCCCGCGGCGGCGCACAGGCTGTGATCGAAACCGGCGTTCTGCAGCAGAATCATGTCAGCGAAATTTACGGGCTTCATATGTGGCCTTCGCTTCCGGTAGGGGACATTGAGCTGAAACCGGGTGCGATCATGGCTGCTTCGGACCGTTTCCGTATAGAAGTACAGGGAAAAGCCGCCCATGCCGCCGAGCCGCATTTGGGCGTGGATGCCATTTCTATCGCCGCGCAGATCGACTGCGCGCTGGTGCATGATCTGCGGCGCGAGGTGGACCCTTTTGATCCTGTTTCCATTTCCATCGGCTCGTTCCAGTCCAACGGGCGCTATAATGTGATCTGCGACAACGCCGTGCTGGAAGGCACCCTGCGCACCACGGCCGAGGAAACACGCCGCCGCCTGCACACCCGCATCTGCGAAATTGCGCAGGGGATCGCCGAGGTGAAGGGCGGCCGCGCACAGGTTAAGATCGACCGGGGCTACAGCGTTGTTGTAAACGATGCTTCGCTTTTTACAAAATTCTCCGGCTTTGCCGCACAGCACTTGGGCGCCCCCCATGTACACACCGACATTCATTCCAGCCTGATCGCCGAGGATTTTTGCTTCTACGGCACGGTGTGCCCGGCTTTGTATCTGCACGTTGGCTGCCAGTCGGACTATCCGCTGCACAGCAATCGTTTTTTGCCAAACGAGGGTGTTTTGAAAACCACGATAGAATGGATGGTGCAATATTTTTTGCAGCTGGGCGAATCGTAACAAGGCCCGTTTAAAACGAGAGAGGAGCGTTATTGACCATGTGCATGAAAAAATTCACACTCACCGCCGCAGGCGATATGCTGATCCAGCGCCGCATTCCCGATGGATACGAGGGCCTTTCGGAGCTGGCCGATTTCATCGGTCAGGGCGATGCCAGCTTTTTCAATCTGGAGTCCACCATCAACGATGGCTCCGGCTGGGGCAACCAGTACAATGGCGGCTCGTATCTGCGCGCCGATCCCAGCGTGCTGGACGATGCCAAAAAATACGGCTTTAACATGATGTCCTTTGCCAACAACCACTCGATGGATTTCTGCCACTGGGGTTTGGTGCAGACCATTCAGGCCGCCGATGCCTCCGGCATTGTACACGCCGGATGCGGTATGTCGCTGGAAAAGGCAGCCGCCCCCGCTTATCTGGATCTGCCGCAGGGGCGTGTGGCGCTGATCGCCGCCACCTCCACCATGGAGGCCCCGGCCATGGCGGGAAGCCAATCGCGCTATTTTATCGGCCGCCCCGGCGTAAACGCCCTGCGGCACGACGAAATGTATGAGCTTCCCCCCGATTTGCTGAACACCGTGCAAATGCTGGCCGACACCACCCACATCAATGCGTGGGACGATGTGTATCGCCGCGAGGGATATTTGCCTGCCCTGCCCGAAGGCCATGTAGCGCTGGGCAAGCACCTGATGTTCCGCGAGGGTGAAAAAGTGCGGCGTGTTTCCTCGGCAAACGAACAGGATATGCTGCGCATCGAGCGCGCCATCTACGAAGCCCAGTTCCAGTCAGACTATATTGCCGTATCCATTCATTCGCATGAGCAGCCCAACACCAACAAGGAATGCCCCGATGATTTTCTGGTGGAATTCTGCCACCGCTGCATCGACGCCGGCGCCGATGTGGTGATCGGCCACGGGCCGCATCTGCTGCGCCCCATCGAGATCTACAAGGGCAAGCCGATCTTCTATTCTCTGGGCGATTTTATGCTGCAGAATGAAAATATCCCCTATGGCCCCGAGGATATGTATCAGATGTACAACCTTACCTCTGATTCCACCATGCGCGATCTTTTTGCCAAGCGCTCCCACGGCTTCAAGCAGGGCCTGCAGAGTGACCACCGCGCATTTGAAACCATTATTCCCATGCTGGAATACGAAAACGGCAAGCTGGTGCGTTTGCAGCTTTTGCCTGTCGATCTGGGCTTTGGCCAGCATCGCTCGGTGAGCGGCTTGCCCCGGCCCTGCCCCGGCGCGCCGTTTATGGAGCGGCTTGTGGAAATGTCCAAAGCATATCAAACGCAGATCGTGCCCTGTGAAAACGGGCTGTACGAGGTTGTGCTGAGCGATTAAAATTTTCCCGGGCTCTGATCCGTGTTTCTGCCGGTCAGAGCCCGGGCTCTTTGTAAAGCAAAAGGCACTGTCCTGTTTCCATCGCCAATGCGGCAGGAAAGGGGACAGTGCCTTTGATTCTTTTATGCTGCGGTGCCTGCGGGCAGATGCCTTACAGGAAAATGTACTTCATAATGAACAGCACGGTCAGCACATACATAATGGGGCTGATCTTCTTTTCCTTGGCCTTGCCGGTCACCAGATTGATGATGGTCCAGGAAATAATGCCAATGGCAATGCCCTCGGAAATGCTGTAGGCGGTGGGCATGGCCAGAATGGTGAGGAAGGCGGGAACGCCCTCGCTGGGATCGGAAAAGTCGATCTTCAGGGCGGAGCCCATCATGTAGAAACCCACAATGATCAGGGCCGGAGCCGTGGCAAACGAGGGAATGGTGAGGAACAGCGGGCTGAAGATGACCGACAGCAGGAACAAAACGCCGGTGGTCATGCTGGTCAGGCCGGTGCGGCCGCCCTCGGTCACGCCGGAAGCGCTTTCCACAAAGGTGGTGGTGGTGGAGGTGCCCAGCACAGCGCCTGCACAGGTGGCCAGAGAGTCGGCCATCAATGCGCCCTTAATGTGGGGCAGCTTGCCGTCCTTGTCCAGCATATCGGCCTTGCTGGCCACGCCGATCAGAGTGCCCAGCGTGTCGAACAGGTCCACAAACAGGAACGAGAACATCACCACAAAGAAGTTGAGCCAGTTTTTGCCGCTCAGATCCACCTGGAACACCTGGCCGAAGGTTTTGCCCAAAGCCGAGAAGTCAAAGCTGACAAAGCTGGTGGGGATCACAGAATACATGCCCAGTTCCGCATTGGGCACATACAGGCCGGTGAGCTCGCACACAATGCCCAGGGCCCAGGTGATGATGATGCCGTACAGAATGCCGCCCTTTACGCGCTTTACCAGCAATATGCCGGTGATCGCCACGCCCAGCAGTGCCAGAATAGCGCCCATGCCTACGCTCTGGAAGGTTTCGCCCTTAAAGTGCTGATAGGTGACCAGTGTGGAATCGCTGTTCACGATCAGCTTGGCGTTCTGCAGGCCCACAAATGCCACAAACAGGCCAATGCCAACGCTGACAGCGGATTTCAGGGTGAGGGGGATTGCATTGAAAATGCCTTCACGCACATTGGTGAGCGACAGCACGATGAACACGATGCCTTCCACAAACACGGCCAGCAAAGCCAGCTGCCAGCTGTAGCCCATGGTGAGAACCACGGTGTACGAGAAATAGGCGTTCAGGCCCATGCCGGGGGCCAGTGCAAAGGGATAGTTGGCCAGCAGCGCCATCAGCGCCGTGCCCACAAACGATGCCAGTGCCGTTGCGATCAGCACTGCCTCGGCGTCCATGCCGGATGCCGACAGAATGTTGGGGTTCACCGCCAGAATGTAAGCCATGGTCATGAAGGTGGTAATACCGGCCATCACTTCGGTTTTTACATCCGTGCGGTTTTCTTTCAGATGAAACATTTGCTCAAGCATGAAAAAATTCCTCCTGCTAAATCACACGCAAAATCCCGCCCACAGCGTTTGCCCGGGCGGGAAGAATACAAATATTATTATACCATGTTTTGTTGTGTTTTGTCTATGAAAAACCGATATTCTTTTGCTTTTTTACAACTTTCAATAGATCTGTCGGTTTTTGCAAGAAAAAATCATAACTTGGCCGCACAGCACGGCCCTTTTGTGCCCCGAAAGGCCGTTTTTCTCCGGCAAATGCTTTATAGCACATGGGGCAGGGAAGGGGAGCAGGCAGTTTATTTTGCAGCTGCTTTTGCCTTTTTCTTTTTTGCCGGGGCTGCCGGTGCTGCCAGCATTTTGGGGGCATCGGCCAAGGCACGCTTAACGAAGGCCTGCACCTGCGGCAGGGTGTCGAAGCAGGCAATGGCAGCCTGATTGCCCATGGCGCCGGCCACTGCCTGCGGCATACGGGCAAACAGCCGCGCGTTTTTGCTGTATACCGCCTGCAGATCGGGCAGCGAGAGCGCATAGGACACACCGTCGCGCCGGCCCACATACACACAGTAGCTCTTGGGGCCCTGATAGGTGTGGCGGCATTCATCAAAGGCCACCATGTCGGCCCAGATGCCAAACAGATCCACGCTTTGGCTATAGTTGATCATATCCGCGGTATAGCCGCCTGCGGGGCGCATATTCACCTCCAGCGCCACCAGATCGCCCACTTCGCCCAGCCCGCGCTTGGCCTCGGTCAGGCGGAAAAATTCCAGATGAAACGCCCGTGCCCGCACATCAAAGGCCGCCAGCACGGCCTTGCCGGCCTTTTCCACATCGGCGGGCATGGTTTTATTCACATAATAATAGGTGGGCGCACCCTCGTTGAGCATATCCATAATGCTGCCGGGGGTGATATGGCTGGCGGCAAACAGCACCTCGCCCTTGGAATTGCACACACCGTCATAGGTGGTCACTTCGCCGGTAACATATTCCTCCAGCAGATAGGGCTTTTGCGGCTTATCGGCAAAAAAGGCACGAAGCTGTGTTTCGCCCATGATCTTGTGGGTGCCGTTTGCCCCCACGCCGTTGTCGGGCTTGGCCACCATGGGATACCCCACTTCGGCTGCAAAGCTCATGGCACGGGCCAGCGTGGTCACCTTTGCGCTGCGGGGCGTGACCACCCCGGCCTTGGCAAAATATTTTTTCATGGCCAGCTTGCTCTTAAAGCGGCCGATCTCCTCTTTTTTCAGGCCGGTGGTCACATTAAAATCGGTGCGCAGGGCGGCATCAAGCTCCAGCCAATATTCGTTGTTGCTCTCGATCCAATCCATTTTGCCGTAGCGCCCGGTAAAATATCCCACACCCCGCAGCACCTGATCGTAATTCTGCAGGCTGTCCACCCGGTAATACTCGGTGAGCGCCTGTTTCAGCTCCGGGGCAAGGCTGTCATACGGGGCATCGCCGAGGCCCAGCACATTCACACCGTTTTCTTTGAGATGCACGCAAAACCAGCGAAAGCTTTCGGGGAAGTTGGGAGAAATAAATACAAAATTCACGGTTCACTACATCCTTTCCTATACATATCCAGCAGAGAAGGGCAGGAGGGCTGCACAGATCGGCCGCGCAGAGCAGGGCAGAAAGCCCTGCGGCAAACAGCCACGGCAGCGCTTTTTTCCTGCGGCTCCGCGCTTTGCTTCGTTTGCCTTTATTATAGTTTTTTTTTGCAGGATTGCAAGCCTTGCACGCCCCGGCACAAAATATTTTTTTGCCTTATCTTGTTCTTTTACAGGATCTGTGATACCATTAAAATAATGAAGGGAGTGATCCGCATGAAGGTGGAATACTACAAGGAATACAGCTTTTCTCTGGCACGGGACATGGAGTTCAAGGTGTTTGGGCGCGGCGGCAAGCCGGTGCTGGCCGTTCCCTGCCAGGCGGGCCGCTTTTATGACTGGGAAAATTTCGGCATGGTGGAAACTTTGCGGGAATTTTTGGAAACCGGGCAGATCCAGCTTTTCTGTGTGGACAGCATCGACAATGAAACCCTGTTTGCCCCGGGGGACCCTGCCCAGCGCGCCCGCGGGCAGGAGGCTTATTATCACTATGTGATTGACGAGCTGGTGCCCCGCATTCAAACCATCAACGGCACGGGCCGCAAGCTGCTGGCAACGGGCTGCTCGATGGGTGCCTATCACGCCGCCAACTTTTTCTTTCGCCGCCCCGATATTTTTGACAGCGTGATCGCACTTTCCGGCATTTACGATACCCACGAATTTTTTGGCGATTACATGGACGATCTGGTGTACGCCAACGATCCCTGCGCCTGTGTGCGCGGTATGCCGTGGGATCACCCCTACCGGGAATTGTACGCCAACAGCAAGATCATTCTGTGCGTGGGCCAGGGCGACTGGGAAGGCCCCCTGCTGGAGGGCACCCGCCGCATGAACGCCGCCCTGCAGCAAAAGGGCATTCCCGCCTGGGTGGATTATTGGGGACACGATGTTTCCCACGACTGGCCCTGGTGGAAAAAACAGCTCGTATACTTTTTGCCCTATGTGCTGAACGATATTGTGTGATACACAAACGCCCTCTGCCGTAAAATTTTCGGCAGAGGGCGTTTGTTATTGAATTTTCCCCGCGTTTTTATCTTCCAGTGCGTGGATCAGATGCAGCGTAAATTCGTTGTATGGCGTGGGCACTCCCAGTTTTTTGCCAAGGCGCACCACAGCCCCGCTGAACATTTCGATCTCGGTGGGGCGGCAGGCATCCAGATCCTGCAATGTGCTGAAGCGCGCATCGGGGCGGGTGGCTTTGGAATTGCTGGTGGCCGGGTTATTTTCATCGTGGATGTCAATGCCCTGGGCCGCCGCCACGGCCACCACCTCCTGCCGCAGCACACGGCTGAGCCATTGCACATGATCGCTGCCAAAATAGCCGTTGTAGCCGCAGTTCACCATGGCCTGCGGCAAGTTTTTGCTCACATTCAACGCAAATTTATACCAGATATCCTGCATAATATCGCTGCGAATGCTGTAATGCACCCCGCTGCCCTCAAACAGCTCGGCAACGGCCAGCGCCCGTTCGGTGGGTTTTTCCCACCCCGGTTCGCCAAAAAATACGCCCAGTGTTCCAGCGGGATCAAACCGAACTTCGTTGCCCACCCGCTGCGATGCAATTTTCATCAGGCTCCACAGCATGTGCTCACGGCCGATCCTTTCGGCTACGATCTCTTCGCTGTCTACGCCGTTCAGAACGCTCAGCACCAGCGTGTGCTGGTCTACAACCGCCGCAATATCCTGCAGATCGGTTTGCAATGCGCCATATTTGGTGGCAATGATCAGCAAATCTGCCCCATGTGCCTGACTGGGTGTGCGCACATGGAGCGGCACATTTTTTCCGTTGACCACAATGCCCTTTGTACGCAGGCGCTCCGCCCGCGCGCCATCGGCCACCACCCACAGGTTTTCGCCCAGCTTTTCTGCAAGCCCCCACACAAAATAAGCGCCCACAGCGCCAACGCCCATCACAGCCACTGTTTTGATCCTGTTCATCCGGTATCCCCTTTTTTCAAAAAAGCCACAGCAACGCAGGGTGCTATGGCTTTTTGTTTTATTCGTTGTCGTCGGGCTGGGCTTCCTCGGCAGCTTCGCTCTGCTCCAAAGCGGCGATCTGCTCGGGGGTCAGTTCGGCTTCCTCGATTTCCTCCGGCTTGGCGGTTTCGGCATCGTCCTCCCGCTCGGTGGGGGCCACGGTCACCACACGGTCACCCTCGGCCACGCGCATCACGCGCACACCGCTTGCATAGCGGCCCTGCACCGTGATATCCGAAGCGTGCATACGAATGATAATGCCCTCCTGGCTGATGAGCATAATATCATCGCTGTCCTGCAGCACAGCCACACCGGCCACGGCATCCTCCTTCTTGTAGTTGAGAATGCCCTTGCCGCCGCGGGTTTGCAGGCGGTAAGCTTCTACCAGACTGCGGCGGCCCTTGCCGCTTTCGGTCACGGTAAAGATGGTAGCGCCGGGGCGGCAGATGCCTGCGCTCACCACTTCGTCGCCTTCCTCCAGACGGATGGCACGCACACCGTGGCCCATACGGCCCATGGGGCGGGCATCGCTTTCGGCAAAGCGGATGATCTTGCCGCCCCGGGTGGCCACCACCAGTTCATCCTCGCCGGTGGTCAGGCCGCTCCATGCCAGGCTGTCGCCCTCGTTCAGGGCAATGGCGTTCAGGCCGCTGCGGCGAATGTTGGCATACTGCTCCACAGCCGTGCGCTTGATCAGGCCCTTTACGGTGATCTGGGTCACATAGCCCTGGGCTTCATTCTCCTTGGGCTGCTTGTGGCAGATCATGTTGGTGACCTTTTCGCCCTCCTGCAGCTGCAGCAGGTTGACGATGTTGGTGCCCTTGCTGGTGCGGCTGCCCTCGATGATCTGGTAGCCCTTCAGCTGGAACACACGGCCGCGGTTGGTCATAAACAGCACACGGTCATGGCTGGAGCCCACAAACAGCTCCTGCACAAAGTCCTCATCCTTATGGCTCAGGCCGCTGATGCCGCGGCCGCCGCGGTTCTGCACCTGATAGGTATCGGCGGAGGTGCGCTTGATATAGCCCTCGTGGGTGAGGGTATACACGCATTTTTCCTCGGGGATCAGATCCTCAATGTCCACCTCGCCGCTCACATGCTCAATGCTGGTGCGGCGCTCATCGCCGTATTTATCACGCAGAACCGTGAGTTCGTTTTTCACGACAGCCAGCACCTTGGCATCGTCGGCCAAAAGGTCTTTCCAGTTTTTGATCTGAGCATTCAGCTCGTTCAGTTCGTTTTCAATCTTAAGGATCTCCAGACCGGCCAGTTTGCCCAGCTGCATTTTCACAATGGCATCGGCCTGCACTTCGTCAAATTGGAAGGTATCCATCACAGCCTGGCGTGCCTCGGCCATGCCGCCCTTGCAGGCGCGGATGGTGGCAATGATTTCGTCCACAATATCTACAGCCCGGTGCAGGCCATCCAGAATATGGGCGCGCTCCTCGGCCTTTTGCAGATCAAAGGCCGTGCGGCGGCGCACGATCTCATCCTGGAACTCCACATACTTTTGGATCATCTGTTTCAGGTTGAGCGTTTTGGGGGTGTTGTTGTCCAGCGCGATCATGATCACGCCCACGGTGTCCTGCAGCTGGGTGAAGCTGTACAGCTGGTTCAGGATCACAGAGGCATTGGCGCCCTTGCGCAGATACACCACGATCTTCATGCCCTTGCGGCTGGTAAGATCCTTGATATCGCGAATGCCCTCTACGCGCTTTTCTTTGACAAGATTGGCCATTTTGGCGATCAGGCGGGCCTTGTTGACCATATAGGGGATCTCGGTGATCACGATCTCCTGCGTGCCGTCTTTATTTTCCACGATCTCGGCACGGCCGCGCAGGGTGATTTTGCCGCGGCCCGTGGCATAGGCAGCGCGAATGCCGCTGTGGCCCATGATCACGCCGCCGGTGGGGAAGTCGGGGCCCTTGATATGCTCCATCAGGCCGGACAGCTCGATCTCGGGGTCGTCAATATAGGCAATGCAGCCGTTGATCACTTCGGTCAGGTTGTGGGGGGGAATGTTGGTGGCCATGCCCACGGCAATGCCCTGACTGCCGTTTACCAGCAGGTTGGGGAATCGGCTGGGAAGAACGCTGGGCTCCTTTTTAGTTTCATCAAAGTTGGGTGCCCAGTTGATGGTTTCCTTGTCGATATCGGTGAGCATTTCCTCGGCGATCTTGCTCATGCGGGCCTCGGTGTAACGATAAGCAGCCGCAGGGTCGCCGTCTACCGAACCAAAGTTACCCTGGCCTTCCACCAGCGGATAGCGCAGGCTGAAATCCTGTGCCAAACGCACCATGGCATCGTACACGCTGGCGTCACCATGGGGGTGATAGCTGCCCAGCACAGCGCCAACGGTGTCGGCACTTTTGCGGGTGGGATGGTGGCTGTCGTTGCCTCGCTCGTGCATGGTATACAAAATGCGGCGATGCACCGGCTTTAAGCCGTCACGCACATCGGGCAGTGCGCGGGCCACGATCACCGACATCGAGTAATCCAAGAATGCCGTTTCGATTTCTTTTTTCACATCCCGGATGATCTTTTTGGTGCCGGTTCCGGGAATGATCTCAAATTTTTCTTCCATGTTTGACTCCCTTTTCTGTCAGGCTGTCTGATCAATATTTCTATGGCAGGCCGCAGCGCTTTTGCCCCCGCAATGCGGGAACGGCATGGCTTGCCCTATGCTGCAAAGCTGGCCGGCAATTTTTTCTGCCCTTGGGGCCGGGTCAGGAATTCCACGAAAGCTCGTAGCTGTCCAGCCCTTTTTCGTTAAAGTTAAAGCCGATCGAGCCGTCATAGGCGCGCAGGCTGTAGTTGAGGCGGAAATAGCGGTATTCCTCGGCCGGGGAATAGCTGTACACATACATTTCCATATCTCGCTCCTGCAGGAACACCGTCACGCTGGAATAATCCTGCAGCAGGTCGATCTGGTCATCGGTAAAGCCCAGCGCCTGTAGATATTCGGTGTAGGTGCCTGTCAGCGAAAACGGGGCAGGCAATACCGGCTCGGGGCCTGTGCCCTTGCCCGTGCCCCTGCCGCTGGCAAGATTGTAAAAATTGATGGAATAATACGGATAACTGCTGCTGGTGGAGCCGTTTACATTCACATCCACATTGCGGAAGGATGCATCGTAATAATAATAGTCATCGCTGGGGTTATCATTCACATAGCCGATATTTTCCGAGGGGATCAGCGCCAGCAGGCTTTCCCGGTCATACTCGCTGAAGGGCTTGCCGTTTACGGGAATACTGCTCAGATCCGGCGCATTCTGGCGCACGGCCTCCAGCTTTCCCTGCTTGGCCAGCAGAGAGAAATAATCCTCCACCAGCTCCTCGCTGCCGTTATCCTTGCGCTTTTGCAGGCTGCGAATGCCGGTTTCCAAAATAGAAACGGCCTGCTCCTGCTCACCGCAGCCCTCATAATATTCGGCGGCAGCCAAAAAATCTTCTTCGTCCTTGCAGTTTTTCAGAAAATCCTGCAAAACCGAGGTTTCTTTATCGGTGCTGTTCATTTCCCGGGCGCGCTGGATCAGCGGCTTGGCCGAAGCCCAGTCCGCCGTGCCGCCGCAGCCTGTCAGGCATGCGGCCAGGGCTGCCGCAAGCAGCGCCGCAGCTATTCGTTTTCCATATTTCATGATTTTTCCTCGCAGGGCCCGCATGGCCCGCCGCACAGGGTTATTGGGGGCATACCGCACCATTAACGCCTGCCGCAGCCGCAGCAGCGGCAGAAACGGCGCAGTGCCGCCTGAAATTTTATACATCCAGCGTTGCGTACTTGGCGTTGGCTTCGATAAAGCGGCGGCGAGGCTCCACCTGATCGCCCATCAAAATGGTGAACGCCTCGTCGGCCTTTTCGGCATCCTCAATGGTGATCTGCACGATCACGCGGTTGTCGGGGTTCATAGTGGTTTCCCACAGCTGATCGGGGTTCATTTCACCAAGGCCCTTATAGCGGTTCACGCGGGCACCGGGCATTTCCTTGCTCAGCTGTGCCATTTCTTCGTCGTTATAGGCATAGCGCACGGTGCTGCCCTTTTGCACCTTAAACAGGGGAGGCTGGGCGATATACACATATCCGGCCTCGATCAGCGGGCGCATATAGCGGAAGAAGAAGGTGAGCATCAGGGTGCAGATATGCGAGCCGTCCACATCGGCATCGGCCATGATGAAAATTTTATGATAGCGCAGCTTGGAAAGATCAAATTCTTCGCCGATGCCGCAGCCCAGCGCCAGGATCACAGGGGTGAGCTTATCGTTGCCGTACACCTTGTCCAGGCGGGCTTTTTCCACATTCAGCATTTTGCCCCACAGGCTCAGAATGGCCTGCGTGTTGCTGTCACGGCCCTGCTTGGCGCTGCCGCCTGCAGAATCACCCTCGACGATGAACAGTTCGCACTTGGAGGGGTCCTTTTCATGGCAGTCTGCCAGCTTTTCGGGCATTTTCACGCTGTCCAGCACGCTTTTGCGGCGGATCAGCTCGCGGGCCTTTTTGGCGGCCTCACGGGCGCGGGCAGCCTGCGTGGCCTTTTCAAAGATCACCTTGGCCACGGCGGGGTTTTCTTCAAAGAATTCGGTGAGCTTTTCGTACACCATGCCGGACACCAGCGTGCGGATCTCGGTATTGCCCAGCTTGGCCTTGGTCTGGCCTTCAAACTGTGCTTCCTTCAGCTTTACGCTGATCACGCAGATCAGGCCCTCGCGCACATCGGTGCCGGAAAGGCTGTCGTCTTTTTCTTTCAGCAGGCCATGGCTGCGGCCGTAATCGTTAAACACACGGGTGAGGGCGCTTTTAAAGCCTTCCTCGTGGGTGCCTCCGTCGGGGGTGTTTACATTGTTGGCAAAGGAAAGCAGCAGCTCGTTATAACTTGAGTTATACTGCAATGCCACCTCGGCCTCGCCGCCCTCGGTCTGGCCCTTCAGATAGATCACATCGGGGTGCAGGGTTTCCAGATCGCGGGTTTTGTGCAGATACTCCACAAAGCTGCGAATGCCGCCCTCGTAGCACATACTGTCCTGACGGTACTGGCCGGTGGTTTCGTCCGCCGCGCGCTCATCGCGCAGGGTGATGCGCACGCCTGCATTCAAAAAGCTTTCTTCCCGCAGGCGCTTGAGCAGGGTATCATAATCATATTCGGTGGTTTCGCGGAACATTTCGGCATCCGGCTTAAAAGTAACGGTGGTGCCGGTGGAGGAAGCATGCCCGATGCGGCGCAGCTCGCCGTCCGGCTCGCCGCGGTGGAAGCTCTGTTCATATTCCGCACCGTCGCGGCGCACACGCACCCGCAGCCACTCCGAGCAGGCGTTTACCACGCTGGCGCCCACGCCGTGCAAACCGCCGGCCACCTTGTAGCCGGAATTTTCGCCGCCGAACTTGCCGCCGGCGTGCAGCACGGTGAACACAACGGTCACCGCAGGCAGGCCGGTATCGGGCTGCACATCCACGGGAATGCCGCGGCCGTTATCCACCACTTCAATGATGTTGTCCGGCTTGATGGTCACCTCGATATGGTCACAGTGGCCGGCCAGCGCTTCGTCGATGGAGTTGTCCACGATCTCGTACACCAGATGGTGCAGGCCCCGCGGGCCGGTGGAGCCGATGTACATACCGGGGCGCTTGCGCACAGCCTCCAGGCCCTTCAGAACCTGAATTTCGCTGCCGGTGTACTCATGGTCGGTAGCGGTGCTGCCGTTTTCCAAAATTTCTTCTGCCATTTTTTCCTCCAATGCTTGCTAAAACAAAAATCTGTATCAGATCAGTTGATCGTTTGGGCACTGCCGCCTTCCTTCGGGCATTGGCTGCCGCGGCGGAAAGGGGGCGGTGCTGCCTTTATAAAAGCCCCGGCTTTTTGGCGCGGCCCGCCAGGGCGGCGCTGCTGATGGGGCTTAGGTAAACGGTTTCATAGGGGAAATCCGTTACGATAAAACTTTTGGGAATATCATTGCTCATGCTCACCACAGCGCCTTCGTTTTCGGCACGCTCTAAAAATTCCCGTGTGCGCTTGCCGGTGCTGGTGGTGTCGATGTCAAAGATGCCGATGATTTCCTGCTCGCGCACGATAAAATCCTGGCCCATGTGCAGATACATATCAATTCAGCTCCCGAATTTCTCCCTGCTGCACCAGCACCAGCTTGCCGTTTGTGCGGGCAAAGGCGGCGCTGTCGCAGCTGGTCACAAAGGTTTGCTTGCCCTGCATTCTGGTAAGCAGATAGGTCTGGCGGCTGTCGTCCAGTTCGCTGAGCACATCGTCCAACAGCATGATCGGGTGTTCGCCCGTTACCTGCTGGGCGCGGGCGGCTTCGGCCAGCTTCAGGCTCAGCACAGCGCTGCGCTGCTGGCCCTGGCTGCCGTACAGCTTGGCGGGCTCGCCGGAAAGATACACCTCAAAATCCTCGCGGTGAGGGCCGGCCAGGCAAAAGCCTGCGGCGATCTCGCGGCTGCGCACGCTTTGCAGCTTTTCGGCCAGCGAATTTTCAAAGCAGGGCTTATAGGCCAGCTGCAGGCTTTCTGCGCCCTGGGAGATATCCCGGTAGTTGGCTTCGGCCAGCGGCAGAAGTGCCTGCAGATACTCCATGCGGCGGCGGGTGATCTCGCCCCCGGTGCGCACCAGCTCCTCGTTCAGCACATCCAGAAGTTCCGATGCGCCGGGGGTGGAGTCGTATTTTTTCAAAAGAGCATTTTTTTGGCTGGTCACCCGCAGGCAGCGCCGCACCACCGAAAGATAGCCCGGGTACAGCTGGCACAGCGCCGCATCCAAAAAGCGGCGGCGGCCATCCGGGCTGCCCTTGATCAGCGAAAGATGCCCGGGGTCAAACACCACGGCGGTAAAGGTGCCCGCAATGGAAGCCGCACGGCCACGGTCTGCCCCGTTCACCCTGGCGGTGCGCCCGGGGCGCTGGCTGCCGGGCAGGCCCACCGCAATGCGAATGTTCTGTTGGCGCTGCTGTGCCTGCACCGTGCCTTCCAACACGGCAAATTCGGCATTTCGGCGCACCAGCTCGGCATCACGGCTGCCGCGAAAGCTTTTGCCGCCCGTAAGCATCCATATACTTTCCAGCAGATTGGTTTTTCCCTGGCCGTTTTGCCCCACCAGCACCGTAAGCTCGGGGGCAGGGGAAAGCTCGGCCTTTGCAATGTTGCGGTAATCCTGTACCGACAGGCGATCCAGCCTCATGTGCGGGCACGCACGGCCACGGTGCGCCCGTCAAGCTCGATCTCATCGCCCGGCACGCATTTTTTGCCGCGCATGGTGCAAACCTCGCCGTTCAGCTTTACTTGACCGGCCTGGATCAGCTCTTTGGCTTCGCCGCCGGTTTCCACCATGCCTGCGAATTTGAGCAGACTGTCCAGCTTGATAAATTCTGTGTTGATCTGGATGGTATCCATGGTAACGCTTCTTTCTTTCGTTAAAAGTTGTACTGTTTTATATATAACTTGTGTGTTATGAATAAATCTGTTTATTCTGCGATGCTTTTTCAGTCGTTTTTAAAGCGGACGGGCAGCACCAGATAGGTGAAATCGTCGCCTTCCTCGGGCAGGATCTTGATGGGCGAGAGTGCGCCGTTCATCTGAAAGATAACACGCTCGGCCTTGCTGTTGCGCAGCGCATCCAGCAGATAGCGGTTGTTGAATCCAATTTCCACTGTGTTTCCGTCAATTTTTGCATCGAATTCGTCCTGCACACGGCCCAGATTGGTCTGGCAGCGCACCAGCACCTTGTTTTCGGCCTGATTAAAGGTGATGCGCAGCGGATTTTTCAGCCGTTCGGTAATGATCAGGCTGGCGCGCTCGATGGTGTCGATGAAATTGCGGCATTCGATGGTGGCGGTGGTGGAAGCGCCCTGGGGGATCACGCTTTCGTAATTCAAAAAGTCACCTTCGATGAGTCGGCTCATAATGGTGTACTGTTTGGTGTGGAACACCGCATAGCGGCGGTTGGCATCAATGGTCACGGTGTCGTTTTCGTCATCGCCCATCAGCTTGAGCAGCTCCTGCAGGGTTTTGCCGGGAATGATAATGCGGATATCCCGCGTACATTCCACTTCGCGGCTCACAATGGCCAAACGGTAGCCGTCCAGCGCCACAATGGTCAGCTTGCCGGGCTCGATGACAAAAAGTTCGCCGGTGTGGGCAGGTTTTTTTTCGTCCTGGCTGACAGCATACAGGGTTTTATTGAGCATATCGGCCAATTTTGCGCAGGGCATGGTGGTGGTGTGGTCAGCGCCCGGGTTGGGCAGGCTGGGATAATCCCCCGCCATCATGGCCGGGATCTCAAATTCCGCCACGCCGCCTTTAATAGTAACGGTGCCGTTGTTGGAAAGCTCCAGTTCCACCTCGCCTGCGGGCATACGGTGGATGATATCTCCCAGCTGCTTGGCGTTCAGCACGGTTTCACCGGGAACCAGCACATTGCTTTCGATGGTGGTGGTGATACCGATCTCCATATCATAGCCGGTAAGAGTCAGCTGGAAACCTTCGGCTTTTAAAAGAATGCCTTCCAATACAGGGATCGCACTGCGGTTGGTAACAGCCTTGGATACACCATCGATGGCATTGGAAAGAAGGATTTTATCACAGATAAATTTCATGATCGATTTTCCTCATAGGTCGTGTTCAGAACAGCGTATCTGAACGGGGTAAATGAACGCAGAGTAATTTTCGCTCTGTATAGGGTTTTACATAATGTTGCAAAACGAAATCTAAGAATTAGATAGTAGTCTTTAGTAGTCGGGTTGAATTTGTGGAAAACCGGAGAAAAGCCAGAGATACAGGCACTTTGCCGGTGGCTTATAACTCAACATTCCATTGTGGACAGGCTGTGGAAGTTGTGAAAAACTTTTCGTTTTCCACACCCTCTGTGGACAATCCATGTTAATTGTTGAAAACTCTGTTGAAAATGTTGAAATGTTATACTGGCTGTTGAAATAGCCTGTTTGGGCCTTTGGGGAGAAACTGTTTTTCAGGAGTGTACATTTTTGATGATATCGTCCACAGTTTCCTTGAGGCCCTGATTCTTCTGCAGCGTGTTTTCCATTTTCTTCATGGCATACACGATGGTGGAGTGGTCACGGTTGCCGAATTCACGGCCGATATCCTCCAGGCTCATGCCGGTGATCTCACGCACGGCATACATGGCCACCTGACGGGCGGTGCTGATGTTGGCGGTGCGCTTGGAGCCGCGGATATCATCGGGGGTCACATTATAGGTACGCGAAACCTCGCTGATGATGCGCTCGATGGTCACGGGCACGGGCTGGATCTCATTCAGGGTGTCCTTGATGGCGTTCTGGGCCACGCCGATGCAGGGCTCGATGCCCTCCAGCATATAATAGGCGTTCATTTTCTTTACGGCGCCTTCCAGCTGGCGGATGTTGTTGCGCAGGTGGTTGGCCAGATATTCGGCCACCTCATTGGACATATGCAGGTTCAGCAGCTCGGCCTTGCGCTTTACAATGGCCACGCGGGTTTCAAATTCGGGGGGCTGGATATCGGCGGTCAGGCCCCACTCAAAGCGGGTGCGCAAACGATCCTCCAGGCTTTTGATCTCCTTGGGCGGGCGATCGCTGGCGATCACGATCTGGCGGCCCGAGTTGTGCAGTGTGTTGAAGGTGTGGAAGAATTCTTCCTGTGTACTTTCCTTGCCCGCAATAAACTGGATATCGTCTACCAGCAAAAGATCGGCCTGGCGATAGCGCTGGCGGAACATTTCGGTAGAGTTTGAGCGGATGGCGGCGATCAATTCGTTGGTGAACTGCTCGCAGGTGATATACATGATGTTAAAATCGGGATGATTCTTTTTGATCTCGATCTGAATGGCGTTCAGCAGGTGGGTTTTGCCCAGACCGCTGCTGCCCCAGATGAACAGGGGATTGTAGGCGTAGGCGGGGTTGTTGGCCACGGCCTGCGCGGCGGCCAGTGTGAACTGGTTGCTGGGGCCCTTGATGAAGTTTTCAAAGGTGAAATCATACCGGCCGCTGGGCAGCTTGACCGAGCTGTTCTGCGCCGAGGCCGAAAGCTCCTCAGCGGGCAGGGCCACGGGCGGGGCGGCAGGCTCTTCGGGGCTGATCACGCGCACCTCGGCCTCAAAGCCCAGCACGCTTTTAAAAGCATCCCGCAACAGATTTAAATAACGGTCATTCACAATGCCGCAAAGAAACTCATTTTCAATGCTGAGTGTAATGATCGAAGAATCCTCAAAGCTGACGAGCTGCAGCTTTTCGATATACAGCCGGTAGGTGGCATCTACCATCTGGTTTTTACAGTATTCCTTGGCTGCAATGAGCACATCATTAAACGATACCATACTTTTACTCCTGAAAAAGGGCTTTCGGCAGCCCGGCTCAGGTTGGGGCTGCAGCTTTTATTCTTCCGCTTTCGTAACCAAAATCAAAACAGGGCACACCTAAAGAAACCCCGCTGCAAAAAATTGCACCGAGCGCAGTTTGCCCATATTAGATATGTAACAGATAGTATAGCACAAAATTGATTTTTTTACAATCACTGCGCCTATAAATTGTAATATTTTATAAATATACTTATAAGAAAAGGGAACCGATTCCCATAAAATGTGGCGGCGGGGCCATCTTCCCCAAGATTTTGTGGAACAGCGCACACACGAAAAAATTTCCTTTATCCGGGGCCGGTGCATGAAAAGGCAAACGCCTTGCATTGCACAGCCCTGTGGCAAAAAAATCCGCAAAAATCGGGCGAAAAAGGTTGACAAAAGCCCCGGTTATAGCATATAATCAAAGTCTGTAAGGCTATCTACCCGTATTGGCCGCCCGGCAGCAATGCTTTTTGGGGCGGTACGAGAAGCCAATGTATCAATGGCTCCTTTACAGGGGCTTAAGTGGAGGAACTGAAAATGAAAAAAACTTTCCAGCCCAAGAAGCGTCAGCGGAAAGAGGTTCATGGCTTCCTGCAGCGTATGAGCACCAAGAACGGCCGTAAGGTCATCAATGCTCGCCGCGCCAAGGGCCGCAAGAGCCTGACTGTTTGATTTTATCAGGATCAAACCGCAATAGCTTTGAAAAAAAGGTCACTGAGAAATTGGTGGCCTTATTTTTTCAAGATCATTCAGGCTGCCGGGGAAAGTGTACCCTGCGGCCTTTTTCCCGATATTGCCCTTTTGCAGAATTTGCAGAACCGGCATACAGTATATAACAGATCTACCCGGAGGCGGGCCCATGCGATTTCGACCCATTTGCAAAAATAAAGAATTTTCCCGCGTTTACGCCCGCGGCAGATGCTTTGTGCATCCGCAGCTTGTTTTATATGTAGGGAAAAACCGTTTGGGCTACACCCGCGTGGGCCTTACGGCCACCAAAAAGGTGGGCCATGCCGTGGTGCGCAACCGTGCCCGGCGCGTGATGCGCGCGGCGCTGGCAGCCCATCTGCCCGAAAATGTGGGCAGTGTGGATATCGTGCTGGTGGCCAGAGCGCAAACCGCCAGGCTGAAAAGCACGCAGCTGGAAAAAACGCTGAGCAAGCTTTTGGCCAAGGCCGGCCTGCCCGACAAAAATCCCCCCGCCCCCAAGCCCGTGCCGGGCGATGCCCCAAACGCATGATCGCCCGGGGGCTGATCTGGCTGCTGCGGGGGTATAAGCGCTTTATCAGCCCCATGCTGGGCCACAACTGCCGCTTTACGCCCACCTGCAGCGAATACGGAATGCAGGCGCTGGCCATACACGGCGCACTGAAGGGCACCCTGCTCACGCTGTGGCGCGTTTTGCGCTGCAATCCGCTGGGCAAATGGGGATATGACCCCGTGCCGGAAAAGGGCCGCTGGGTGAACCCTGCCCGCCGCCTGCAAAAAGAGCGGCGCGGCTGATCGTTTTGCTACTTGTGACTTACCTTTGCGCGGGGAGTCCTACCATATAAAAAATAAAATGCTCCGGGCGCAAACGGGGCGGAAATGGAACCGACTATGAGTTTTTACAGCATCCTCGGCGGTCTTTCAGTGATTCTGGGACCCATCATGAGAATGATCTACGGCTTGGTCAGCAACTACGGCATTGCCATCATTCTCTTCACCCTGCTGATCCGTGTGGTCAGCTTCCCTCTGGCCTTGCACAGCCAGAAAACCATGGCAAAACAGAGCGTGTTTATGCCCATGGTGCAGGAGATCCAGAAAAAGTACCGCAATGACCCCCAGCGCCAGAACGAAGAGCTTGCCCGCCTGCAGCAGGATTATGGCTACAACCCCACCGGCGGCTGCCTGCCCCAGCTGCTGAATATGCTGATTCTGTTCGGCGTTATCGAAGTTATCTACTACCCCCTGCAGTACATCCTGGGCATTGCCAAGGAGAGCCTGAAGGTGGCCGCTGCAGGCCTGGGCATCAGCAACTATATCTACACCTCGGAAACCGCTATTGTCAAGGCTGTGCAGGCGGGCACCGCCATGACCGGCCTGACCGATGCCGAAGTGCAGAGCATCGCCAATTTCAACATGGACTTCTTTGGCGTGAACCTGTGTGAGCAGCCCTTCTTCGGCCTCACCCCGCTGCTGATTTTCCCCGTGCTGGCCTGCGTGAGCATGATCTTTACCAACGTGATCACCATGAAAGCCAGCGGCCAGCAGCTGGAGGGCAGCATGAAGTATATGCCCTGGATGATGAGCATCTTCTTTGCCTTTATCTGCTTCCAGCTGCCCGTGGCATTCTCGCTGTACTACACCGTGAGCAACCTGCTGATGCTGGGCCAGACCCTGATCTGCAAAAAGATCTACGATCCCGAAGAATTTAAAAAGCAGTACGCCGAAGAGCTGGCTGCCAAGAAAAAGGAAATGAAAAAGCGCAAGACCGTTACCATCACCGACCAGAAAACCGGTGAGCAGGTGACCAAGGAAGTGGGCGCCAACGAGCTGGCCAAGCTGCGCCTGGAAAAGGCCCGCGAGCTGGACAAGGCCAAGTATGCCGACGAGCGCACCACCCGTTTGGATGCAAAGCCCGTTGAGCCTGAGCAGCCCGCTGAGGAAAAGCCTGCTGAACAGCCCGAGGCTTCGCAGGATAAGCCCCAGAAATAAGACTATAAGGAGGAATCACGATGATTCGCGAAGAAATTTGCACCGGAAAGTCGATTGAAGAGGCCATTGAAGCAGCCTGTGCCAAGCTGGGCGTAAATCAGGACGATCGAAATGTGAGTGTGGAAGTGCTGGAAATGCCCGTGCGCAAGCTGTTCCGCACCATTCCTGCCAAGGCAAAGGTGACCGTGGAGGTGGAAGACCCTACCCCCGCACCCGCACCGGCTCCCGCCCCTGTGGCAGAACCTGCCGCCCCCGCCCCTGCCCAGCAGCAGCCCGTTGCCGAAACGCCCGCCGAAGCCCCTGCCAAGGCTGCCGAGGCACAGCAGGACGAGGAGATCGAGGTGGACATTGACCCCGAACAGAACGAAAAAGTAAAAGCCGCCATTGAATATCTGACCGAGGTGTTCGCCGCCATGGGCGTGACCGGCGTGGAATTCCACCCTGTGCAGAAGGGCGAAGCCACCATTCTGCATGTGACCGGCGGCAAGCAGGTGAGCGCGCTCATCGGCCGCCGCGGCGAAACCATGGAGGCTTTGAGCTATCTGGCCAGCCTGGTGGCCAACCGTTTGGGCGGCGATTACATGAAGCTGGGCCTGGATGTGGCCGGTTACCGCAACAAGCGTGAGGCCGATCTGGAAGCACTGGCCAAGCGCCTGAGCGAAAAGGTGATCCGCACGGGCCGCAGCATTGCTGTGGAGCCCATGAACCCCTACGAGCGCCGCATCATTCACAGCGCTGTGGGCAAGATCGAGGGTGTGCGCAGCGAAAGCGAGGGCGATGGCCCCGACCGCCGTGTGGTGATCTATTCCACCGACCCCAACGCCTCGAATGTGCGTGACCGCAGCAGCGAACGCCGTGCAGGCGGCCGCGGCCCCCGCCGTGATGACCGCCGCTACGGCAGCCGCAATGGCGGCCGCTACAACAGCAATCGCGGCCCTCGCCGTGAGGGTGGCCGCCGCTTTAACGACCGCCGCACCAGCGTGCCCACCCGCAACTTCAGCGAGGTTGCCCCTGGTGAGGCCGCTCCCGTGGCGCCCAAGCGTGCCGAGCGCATCAACGATGCCGACGGTCTGGCCCTGTATGGCAAGATCGAACTGTAAGATCCGCTGAATCTCAAGCACCCCTGTGCCCATAAACGGCACAGGGGTGCTTTTTTCGGCTTGGCCGGGGCACAGGATCTTCTGCGCCGACAACGGCAGAAAGATCACTGTAAGAAAGACCTTTTCATCGTTAAAATTTTCTATGCTTTGAAAATATAAAAGGGCAGCGCCAAAACAGCGCCGGGTTTTCCACAATGCAGGCCCTGTTTGTGGAAAACTCAGCGCTTTTCAAGAAGCGCAAAGTGTGCTATCATAAACTTAACTATCGAAACTCTGCCAAAGCATCAAAAAAGGAGCCTGCTTATGAACGATCTTTCCGCAACCATTTGCGCCATTGCTACGCCCCCGGGCGAGGGCGGCATTGCCGTGGTGCGCCTTTCGGGGCCTGCGGCCTATGACATTGCGGAGAAGGTGTTTGTGCCTGTGAACACCCGCAAAAAAGTGCAGGAGGCAAAGGGCTACACGGCCATGTTCGGCCACTTTTTCCAGGCGGGCCGCCGCATGGACGAAACCGTGGCGCTGTTTTTCCGCGCCCCCCACAGCTACACGGGCGAGGATGTGGTGGAGCTTTCGGTGCATGGCGGCGGCGCCATGGCGCAGTGCCTGGTGGAAGCGCTGATCGCGGCGGGCGCCGCCCCGGCCGGGGCGGGGGAATTTACACGCCGCGCCTTTGAAAACGGCCGCATGAGCCTGACTCAGGCCGAGGCCGTGATGGATATTATTTCGGCCAGCGGGCGGCAGGGCGCTGCGCTGGGGCTGGCTGCGCTGGACGGCGCGCTGGCCAAAAAAATTGCCGGGGTGCAGGCGGCGCTCACCGAGCTGGCCACCCACATTGCGGCGTGGGTGGACTATCCCGAAGAGGATGTGCCCGCCTTGCAGGAATCCCAGCTGACCGACACGCTCACCCGCAGCCGCACAGTGCTGGACGATTTGATCCGAAACTACGATGCAGGCGCTGTGCTGCGCCGGGGGGTGGATGCCGCACTGCTGGGCCGCCCCAATGTGGGCAAAAGCACGCTGCTGAATCTGCTGGCGGGCTTTGAGCGTGCGATCGTGACCCCGGTGGCCGGCACCACGCGCGATGTGGTGGAGCAGGCGGTGATGCTGGGGGGCATTCGCGTGAATTTGTTCGACACCGCCGGCCTTCGGGAAACCGAGGATGTGGTGGAGGCCGAGGGCATTCGCCGCAGTTACAAAAAGCTGGAGGAAGCCGGGCTGGTGCTGGCAGTGTTTGACGGCAGCGAGCCCCTGAACGCCGACGATCTGCAGCTGGCCGCGCGCTGCAAGGGCAAGCCTGCGCTGGCGCTGGTGAACAAAAACGATCTGCAGCAGCGGCTGGAACTGGAGCAGCTGAAGCCGTATTTCCGCAAAATTCTGTGCCTGAGCGCCAACGACCCCGCCGCCCGTGAAGCCCTGGGCGATGCCGTGCGCGAGCTGCTGGGGGTGACCGGGTTTGACCCCGGCGCGGCTTGTCTGGCAGGGGAGCGCCAGCTGAGCGCCGCCACCCGTGCCCAGAGCGCCTTAAACGAAGCGCTGGAGGCCGCCGCAGGCGGGTTTGGGCTGGATGCCGTGAGCGTGTGCCTGGACGATGCGCTGGATGCGCTGTACGCCCTCACCGGCGAGAGGGCCGACGAGGCAGTAATCGACGGCGTGTTTGAAAAATTCTGCGTAGGCAAGTAATTTGACGGGGCAATGCCCCATTTTGAAATAGGAGATGACGATATGAGCGATTTGATGAGCGAGCGCGATGTGGGCAAGTATATTCAGGAAAAGATCCTTTCGGCCAAAAAGCGCGGCGAAACCGAGATCACGCTGATCAGCGGCGATATTCAAAAGGAGCTGTTTTTGCAGGACGGGCTGGAGGAAATCTGCATTGCCATGCAAAAGCTGGCCGAGCCGGGGGATGAAATTCTGCGCCGCCCCAAGAGCCTGCGCACAACGGGCCTTGCCATTAAATATTATCTGTGAACCCCATTATAAAAAGAAGGAACCACTATGAATCATCTGGGAGAGTATGATGTGATCGTGGTGGGGGCAGGCCATGCGGGCATTGAGGCCGCGCACGCCGCCGCCACGCTGGGAGCAAAAACCGCCGTATTTACGATCAGTTTGGATTTTATCGGCAATATGCCCTGCAACCCGAGCATTGGCGGCACCGCCAAGGGGCATCTGGTGCGTGAGCTGGACGCTCTGGGCGGTGTGATGGGCCTTGCCGCCGATGCTACCTATTTGCAAAGCCGTATGCTGAACCGCGGCAAAGGCCCGGCTGTGCATAGCCTGCGTGTGCAGACCGACCGCAAGCAGTATCATATGTACATGAAAAAGGCGCTGGAGGACACCCCGAATCTGGACATCAAGCAGGCCGAAATTGTGGGGCTGGACATTCAGAACGGCCATGTGTGCGGTGTGTACACCGGCCTGAACGGCCATTACAGCTGCAAATGCGTGGTGATCGCCACGGGCACCAGCCTGGGCGGGCGTATTTTTGTGGGCGATGCCTTTTATGACGGCGGCCCGGACGGCCAGCACGCCGCTACCCGCCTGACCGAGCAGCTGAAGGCTGCCGGGGTGCCTCTGCGCCGGTTTAAAACCGGCACACCGGCCCGTGTGCATCGGCGCAGCATTGCTTTTGATAAGCTCACCTGCCAGCCCGGTGACCCGGACGATGAGCTGCTGCCCTTCAGCTTTTTAACGCGCACCCCCATGCACAACAAGGTGGAGTGCTACATTGCCTTTACCAATCCGCAAACGCATGAGATCATTCGCGCCAACATTCACCGCAGCCCGCTGTATGGCGGCATGATCCAAGGGGTGGGGCCCCGCTATTGCCCGAGCATTGAGGATAAGGTGATGCGTTTTGGCGAAAAAGACCATCATCAGATCTTTGTGGAGCCCTGCGGCGAAAACACCGAAGAAATGTATCTGCAGGGCCTGAGCAGCAGCCTGCCCGAGGATGTGCAGATCGCCATGTATCGCAGCATCGTTGGGTTTGAAAATATCGAGATCATGCGCCCGGCCTATGCCATTGAGTATGACTGTGTGGACCCCACCAGCCTGAAAGCCACCTTGGAAAGCAAGATCGTGGCCGGGCTTTACGGCGCGGGCCAGTTCAACGGCACCAGCGGCTATGAGGAAGCTGCCGCGCAGGGGCTGCTGGCGGGCCTGAATGCCGCCCGAAATGCCCTTGGCAAGCAGGAATTGATCCTGCCGCGGCATTCCAGCTATCTGGGCACGCTGGTGGACGATCTGATCACCAAGGGCGTGATGGACCCCTACCGCATGATGACCAGCCGCAGCGAATATCGCCTGACCCTGCGCCAGGACAATGCCGATGAGCGCCTGACCCCCATTGGCCGGGAGTATGGGCTGGTGACGGATGAGCGCTGGCGCGTGTATTGCGAGGATCAAAAGATCAAGGCCGATGAAATGCAGCGCCTGGCCCACACCACGGTGCGTGCGGCAGACTTAAAGCCGGTGGCCGAGGCGGCCGGTGTGAATGCCGGTGAAACCGGCGGCCCGGCTGTGGAGCTGCTGCGCCGCCCGGGGGTGAGCTATGACCTGCTGGCCGGTATTATTGGCAGGGGAGAGGGCGTGACCCCCATGATGGCGGGGCGCATTGAAACCGAGATCAAATATGCGGGCTACATTGCCCGCCAGCAGCGCCAGATCAAAGAGGTGCAGCGCCACGAGAACACACTGATCCCTGAGGATTTTGTCTATGAGGGGCTGCAGGGGCTTTCCATGGAGGCCCGGGAAAAGCTGAACAAAATTCGGCCCCGCACGCTGGCGCAGGCCGGGCGCATTCCCGGTGTGAGCCCCAGCGATGTGGCGCAGCTGAGCATTGCACTGGTGGCCGAGGCGCGCCGTGCCCAACAAACAAACGAGCAAGGAGAAACCCTATGAAATTGAGCAATGTTGTAATTTATACCCGTGATATCAAGCGCGCACAGGATTTTTTCGTGGAGTATTTTGGGGCACAGGCCGGTGAGATCATAAACGACACCCAAATGAACGACGGCGGCAAGGCCGGTTTTGTAAGCCTGCCGGAGGGCGGCGAGATTTTGTTTATGATGCGCGGCGGCCTGACCGATGGCAGCGCCTATCCGCTGCACACCGGCATTTCCAGCCTGACCCTTGCCACCGGCAGCCAGGAAAAGCTGCGGGAGATCACCATGCGCATTTATAAGGATGGCTACACCGTGCGCAATATGCCCCGCAGCACCTATTATGGCCGCATGGAAAGCGTTGTGCTGGATTTTGATGGCAACCTGATCACCCTGACCGTTTGATTGTTCCACGTGGAACATATTCTGTAAAACAGAGGAAGAATGAGTATGATCGACAAAAATCGACTGGAAGCCAAGTGCGCGGCGCTGGGCATTGCCCTTACGGGCCCCATGCTGGATGCGCTGGACCAATACGCCGAAATTTTGGTGGAGTACAACCAAAAGGTGAACCTGACCGCCATCACAGACCCTGAGGGAATCGAGGATAAGCATTTTGCCGACAGCCTTTTGCTGGCCAATCTGCCCGAAACCGCCGGAAAGCTGGTGGATGTGGGCACCGGGGCAGGCTTTCCCGGCGTGGTGGCCAAAATTTTCAAGCCGGAGCTGCAGCTTACTCTGATGGAGCCCACCGGCAAGCGTGTGGAGTTTTTAAAGTATGTGTGCGCACAGCTGGGGCTTTCGGGCGTGGAATTTGCCAAGGAGCGTGCCGAGGAGGCCGCCCGCAAGGTGTGGCGTGAACAGTTTGATGTGGCCACCGCCCGAGGTGTGGCCGCCCTGCCCATGCTTTCGGAATACTGCCTGCCGCTGGTGAAAGTGGGCGGCGTGTTCTTGGCCATGAAGGGCCCCGGCGCAGCCGAGGAGCTTGCCGAAAGCGGCGCAGCACTGAAAAAGCTGGGCGGAAAGGGAAGCGGCGTGGCAGAATTCCATCTGCCGGGCGGCGATGTGCGCAACATTATCCGCATTAAAAAGATTTCGCAAACTCCGCCAGTATATCCCCGCAATGGCGGAAAAATTGCAAAATCCCCGCTGAAATAAGGCCCGAAATGCCGAAAACTCCGCCTTTGGCACGAACGATTTTTCTGGCATTCCGGTATAAAGCCGTGGTAAACTTTGGGTAAGCCCAAAGCCCACGGCTTTTTTGTTTGCTTCAGGTGCGTGCCACGGGCACTGCGTTTCGTCACGGTTGGCCTGTGGCCAAATGTTCCTCACAGCAGCGCCCCCGGCCCTTAGGGGCGGGGCACTTCAGGCTCGGGCCAGTGGCGCTGCGTTTCGTCACGGTTGGCCTGTGGCCAAATGCTCCTCACAGCAGCGCCCCCGGCCCTTGGGGGCGGGTGTGCTTTGGGTATGGGCCACGGGCACTGTGTTTCGTCACGGTTGGCCTGTGGCCAAATGTTCCTCACAGCAGCGCCCCCCGGCCCTTGGAGGCGGGTGTGCTTCGGGTACGGGCCAGTGGCGCTGTGTTTCGTCACGGTTGGCCTGCGGCCAAATGTTCCTCACAGCAGCGCCCCGGCCCTTGGAGGCGGGTGTGCTTCGGGTGCGGGCCAGTGGCGCTGCGTTTCGTCACGGTTGGCCTGCGGCCAAATGCTCCTCACAGCAGCGCCCCGGCCCTTGGGGGCGGGTGTGCTTCGGGTGCGGGCCAGTGGCGCTGCGTTTCGTCACGGTTGGCCTGCGGCCAAATGCTTCTCAAAGCAGCGCCCCGGCCCTTGGGGGCGGGTGTGCTTCGGGTATGGGCCATGGGCACTGTGTTTCGTCACGGTTGGCCTACGGCCAAATGTTCCTCACAGCAGCGCCCACGGCCCATAGCACGAGGATCAGTAAGCAAATTTTCCACAAAGAATACTCCCAATGTTGAAAACACACGAAAGGAGTGAATGCCCATGCTGGCACTGCCCACACGGCCCAAAACGGCGGGCAAGGTGATTTTGCTGCCGCTGAATGCCATTCAGCCCAGCCCATGGCAGGCGCGCACGGTGTTTGATGAAACCGAGATCGCTGCACTGGCGGTGAGCATTTTGCAAAATGGGCTGCTGCAGCCCATAACGGTGCGCAAAATCGAAGGGGGCTATCAGCTGATCGCAGGGGAAAGGCGGCTGCGGGCCTGCCGCTTGGCAAAGCTGGAGCAGATCCCGGCCATTCTGGGGGATTATGACGACCGGCAGGCTGCTGCACTGGGCCTTTTGGAAAACCTGCAGCGCCAGCAGCTGGACCCCTTTGACACCGCCCGGGGCCTGCGAGAGGTGATCCGCCTGTGGGGCTGCACACAGGCCGAGGCCGCGCGGCGGCTGGGGCTTTCACAGCCTGCACTGGCCAACAAGCTGCGCCTGCTGCTGCTCAGCGATGAGCAGCAGGCCCTTTGCCTTGCGGGAAAACTCACCGAGCGCCACGCCCGGGCTGCGCTGCGCCTGCCCGAGGCCCAGCGCACGGCGGCCCTGCGCCACATGGCCGATGCGGCCCTCAGTGTGCGGCAGGCCGATGCCTTTGTGGAAAAGCTGTTGGCGGCAAAGCCCCGGCGCAATTCGGTTTCCATGGTGCGTGATGTGCGGATCTTCCTCAACACGCTCGAACACGCCGTGGGGCTGATGGTGCAGGGCGGCGTGGCCGCAACCTCTTCGCGGCAGGAGGGCGAGGGGTATATTGAATACACCGTGCGCATTCCGGTAGAAAGCATGGGGCAGGCACCGCCCGCAAAAGGCACACAGAAAGAAACCTGAAACAGCCCGTGCAGCGCCCGCAGCAGCACCGGCCGGGCAGGGGAGAGGGGGCAAAATGTTCCACATGGAACATTTTGCCCTGCTTTTTTGCGCTTTTTACAGGCAAAATACGAAAAAGGCCTACACAAGCGCGGCGCAACTGTGCTATAATGTTTTTATGCGCCAAGGGCAGCATGTACGATAAAAAATACAGGCTGCCAGGCAAAATACAAAATAGCCAATCGAAAGGAGCCCGCTTTGTGGGAAAAGTAATCGCGATCGCAAACCAGAAAGGCGGCGTGGGCAAAACCACTACAGCCGTAAATTTATCCTCCTGCGTGGCGGCACTGGGCAAAAAGGTGCTGCTGGTCGATCTTGACCCGCAGGGCAACAGCACCAGCGGCTATGGCATCAACAAACGCAGTGCCCCGGGCAGCGTGTATGAGTGTCTGCTGGGCCAGGATGCCAAAGAAAATATTCAAAGTACCCAATACCATGTGGATCTTTTGCCCAGCAATACGGCACTGGCCGGTGCTTCTATTGAGCTGGTGGAACTGCCGCGCCGCGAAAGCCGCCTGCGTGCAGCCCTGGCCCCGGTGATCCCGGAATACGATTATATCTTTATCGACTGCCCGCCCAGCCTGGATCTGCTCACCCTCAACGGCCTGTGCGCCTGCGACACCGTACTGATCCCTATTCAGTGCGAATTCTATGCGCTGGAGGGCCTGAGCGAGCTGATGAGCACTCTGCGCACGGTGAGGAAAAAATACAACGCCTATCTGGATGTGGAGGGCGTGGTGTTCACCATGTATGCCGGCCGGCTGAACCTGACCATTCAGGTGGTGGAGCAGGTGAAAAAATACTTTGGCGACAAGGTGTATAAAACCTGCGTGCCCCGCACGGTGCGCCTCAGCGAGGCCCCCAGCTATGGTATGCCCATCAACTACTACGAGCCAAATGGAAAAGGCAGCGAAGCGTATATGGAAATGGCGCGTGAGCTGCTGAAAAATAATCAGCGCTAAGCGGAAAGGAAGTTGAGAAAATGGCAAAACCCAAGGGCGGTCTTGGCCGAGGGCTGGACAGCCTTTTTCAAGACAGCACCCCCATGAGCGGCGAGCAGTCGGGCGAGATCACCACGCTGCCCCTGCGGGAGATCGAGCCGGACCCCGATCAGCCGCGTAAAAATTTTGAAGCCGAGCCGCTGAATGAGCTGGCCGAAAGCATTGCCGAAAATGGCCTGCTGCAGCCCATTGCGGTGCGGCACAACAAGGCCGGAACCGGCTACACCATCATTGCGGGCGAGCGCCGTTGGCGTGCCTGCCGCATTGCCGGGCTGGCCGAAGTGCCGGTGGTGATCCGAGATGTAAACGATGAACAGGCCATGGAGCTGGCGCTGGTGGAAAACCTGCAGCGCGAAGATCTTGACCCGGTGGAAGAAGCGCTGGGCTGCAAGCGCCTGATGGAGCAGTGCCATCTCACCCAGGAGCAGGCCGCCAAAAAGCTGGGCAAAAGCCGCAGCGCGCTGGCCAATGTGCTGCGACTGCTGGCCCTGCCGGACCCCGTGCTGGAGGATCTGAAGATCGGCGCCATCAGCCCCGGCCATGCCAAGGTGATTTTGGGCCTGCCCTCACCCGAGCTGATGGAAAAGGCCGCCAGCGAGATCATCAGCGGCGATTTGAATGTGCGCCAGGCCGAAGCCCTGTGCAAAAAGCTGGCCAAGGGCCCGGCCCCCGAAAAGGTTGTGCCCCCCCGTGCGGCGCTGCCTGTGGAAGTGGAAAGCAGCCTGCGCGAGGTGATCGGCAACGAGGTGAAGGTGGATTACAAGCGCGGCGGCAAGGGCACACTGACCCTGCACTTTTACAACGACAGCCAGCTTGTGGCCTTTGCCAACCTGCTGGGCGGCTATCAAAAAGAGGGCCAGTAAGCAACACGGCGCCGGGCGGCTCTTACACGGGCTGAAAACCGGCAGCGAAATGCCCCGGAAAAGGGAAAACAGTATTTGTAACACGGCACCGGGCGATTCCGATGCCATGCAATATTTGGAGGAAAGAAATTTATGCTCGACATCCGATTTGTGCGGGAAAACCCCGATGCAGTAAAGGAAAACATCAAAAAGAAATTTCAGGACAGCAAGCTGCCTCTGGTGGACGAAGTAATCCGACTGGATGCAGAAAAGCGTGCCACCCAGCAGGAGGTGGAAAGCCTCAAGGCTGCCCGCAACAAGCTGAGCAAGGCCAACGGCCCTCTGTTCGGCCAGCTGAAAAAGTGTGAGGACGAAGCCAAAAAGGCCGAGCTGCAGGCGCAGATCGACGCCAACAACGCCGCCGTGAAGGCCGATGCTGACCGTATGGCCGAGCTGGACAAGCGCCAGGCCGAGCTGGAGGATAAGATCCGCGACATCATGTACACCATTCCCCAGATGATCGACCCCAGCGTGCCCATTGGCCCCGATGACAGCGCCAATGTGGAAGTAGAGCGCTTTGGTGAGCCCGTGGTGCCCGACTACGAGATCCCCCACCATGTGGATATCATGCAGAGCTTCAACGGCATCGACAAAGAGAGCGCCGGTGAAGTGGCAGGCATGGGCTTCTATTATCTGCTGGGCGATATCGCCCGCCTGCACGAGGCTGTGCTGGCCTACGCCCGTGACTTTATGATCGACGAGAAAAAGTTCACCTATGTGATCCCTCCGTTTATGATGCACGGCAATGTGGTGAAGGGCGTTATGAGCTTCCCCGAAATGGAAGCCATGATGTACAAGATCGAAGGCGAGGACCTGTATCTGATCGGCACCTCGGAGCACACCATGATCGGCCGCTTTATCGGCAAAACCCTGTCCGAGGCCGATATGCCCCTGACCCTGACCAGCTACAGCCCCTGCTTCCGCAAGGAGGTGGGCAGCCACGGCTTGGAGGAGCGCGGCGTTTACCGCATCCATCAGTTTGAAAAGCAGGAAATGATCGTGGTTTGCAAGCCCGAAGAAAGCATGGAATGGTATGACAGGCTGTGGAAGAACAGCGTAGAACTGTTCCGCAATCTGGAAATTCCCGTGCGCCAGCTGGAATGCTGCTCGGGCGATCTGGCCGATCTGAAGGTGAAGAGCTGCGATATCGAGGCATGGAGCCCCCGCCAGAAAAAGTACTTCGAGGTTTGCTCCTGCTCCAATCTGGGCGATGCACAGGCACGCCGCCTGGGCATTCGCATCAAGGGCGAGGACGGCAAAACCTATCTGGCCCACACCCTCAACAACACCTGCGTGGCACCCCCGCGTATGCTGATCGCCTTCCTGGAAAACCACCTGCAGGCCGACGGCACGGTGACCATTCCCAAGGTTCTGCAGCCCTACATGGGCGGCAAGGCCGTGCTGGTTCCCAACAAAAAGTAATATTTAAGCAAAATATACAAACAGTAGCACCACTTCCGGCACAGGGGGCGGTGCTGCTGTGCTTTTTACAAGATCTTTCCATAAAATAGGCCGAAATACTTGACCTTCCTGTGGCTGGAAAGTGTATAATAAAAGCAAGGGAAATACCGCATAATTATAAGTGCCGATGCAGCGAGCGAGAAGTGCAAGCTGCTAAGCAAAAAGCACAGATAATACTTTGTGTATTATCGAGCATTTTCGCAACGCAGATTGTGCTTCGCAGCCGCGGCAGCGGTGCTTAAGCCGTAAGGCGGGAATTGTGCGGTGTTGCCAAAAACAAAAACCCGCCGTACAAAAAGGGGAGGGATGCGCATTGAAAAAGGACGGCTTGGACATTGGCATTTGCGACGACGTTCGCAACGACTGGCTGGCCAGAGAGCTGCGGGAAGAAAACTACCACGGCTGCATGGACCATGGCGGCGCACACGCCGAGGGCCGCGCCAACAACCGAGGCTGGGCCGCTAAAAACGCCGCGCGTGAGGGCTATCGGGAATGCGCCGGGCACGAAAAGCGGCATTTCCGAAAATCGGCGCAGCAAGGGGCCGGAAAGCCGGTGAACCTTCTGGGCGTGGTGGTGGCCCTGATCGTGCTGGTGAATTTTCTCATGGGCCTGTTTTCCTCACGCTGATCTACATGAATGAAAGATAGAAAAGGAGAGTATCCCTATGATTTTTGTGATTTTGCTTGTGATCCTGCTGGTGTTCGCCATTGCTTCGCTGCGCATCGTGCCCGAAGCGCAAACCTGTGTGATCCAGCGCTTTGGCCGCTACCATGCCACATGGGGCCCCGGCGTTCACTTTTTGGTGCCCGTGATGGATTCCGTGGCCAAAAAGATCAGCATGAAAGAGCAGGTGGCCGACTTTGAGCCCCAGCCCGTGATCACCAAGGACAATGTGACCATGCAGATCGACACCGTGGTGTATTTTAAAATTTTTGATCCCCAGATGTTCACCTACGGCGTAGAGCGCCCCATCACCGCCATTGAAAACCTGTGCGCCACCACGCTGCGCAACATTGTGGGCGGCATGGATCTGGACAGCACCCTCACCGGCCGCGATACCATCAACGGCGAGATCACCCAGATCCTGGACGAAGCCACCGACAAATGGGGCATCAAGATCAACCGTGTGGAAGTGAAAAACATCATGCCCCCGCGTGAGATCCAGGAAAGCATGGAAAAGCAGATGAAGGCCGAGCGTGATAAACGCCAGGCAATTCTGCTGGCCGAGGGCGAAAAGCAGGCCGCCATCACCCGTGCCGAGGGCGAAAAGGAAAGCGCCATTCTGCGCGCCGATGCCGCCCGTGAAAAGGCCATTCGTGAGGCACAGGGCCAGGCCGAGGCCATTCTCACGGTGCAGCGCGCCCGTGCCGAAAGCATTAAGCTGATGAACGAAGCCAACCCCAGCCAGCGCGTGCTGGCACTGCAGGGGCTGGATGCACTGGGCAAGGTGGCCGATGGGCAGGCAACCAAAATTATCATTCCCAGCGAGCTGCAAAATCTGGGCGGGCTGATCCCCACCATGAAAGAGCTGGCCAGCGAAGAAAAATAATTGCATTGTGCAAATTTTTTGGCGGCGGGGCAGAAATGCCCCGCCCTTTTTAAAATTTTGCAAAAAAATTGCAAAAAACAGTTGACAAATTCACCCGTAACCCGTATAATAATAAAGCACTTTAGGTGCGAACAATGAAAATATGGCGGTGTAGCTCAGTTGGCTAGAGCACTCGGTTCATACCCGAGTTGTCAGCGGTTCGAATCCACTCACCGCTACCATTTCATGATGGGATTTCGCTAAGACGAATTAGATCGTTTGCAATAGTAAACGAAGGCTTATGGCTTTAGCGAAGTCCTATTTCATAAGGCCCGTTGGTCAAGCGGTTAAGACACGGCCCTTTCACGGCTGTAACATGGGTTCGATTCCCGTACGGGTCA
>SFIE01000032.1 GCA_004555405.1 Subdoligranulum sp. | reverse complement strand
GAAGCCCTTGGCCAGCTTGAGAGTCTTCTTACGACGTTTATGGGTCATCATAGCGCCTTTAATACGTGCCATTTTTATTATCTCCTTTTACAATCTGTTATCTAAAAAATCTTGGCTCTATCCGATGATTAGCCGTAAGGCAGCATCTTCTTCAGGGCAGCCTCGTTGGTTTTGTCAACGTAGCAGGGCATACGCAGGCCACGGGTGAGCTTGGTGGTCTTCTTGGTCAGGATGTGGCGGCGGTATGCGCGAGAGCGCTTGATCTTACCGTTCTTGGTGAGCTTAAAGCGCTTTTTTGCGCCAGACAGAGTCTTGAGTTTCATCTTAGCCATTTTTATTTTCCTCCTAAATGAATTACTTGTTGGGGCTGGGGGACATAAACATGAGCATGCTGCGGCCCTCCAGCTTGGGCTGCTTATCCACATTCGCGTTGGGCAGAGCCTCAGCAAAGCGCTTTTCCACTTCCAGACCAAGGCTGGTGTGTGCCATTTCGCGGCCGCGGAACCGGATGCTTACCTTGATCTTGTGGCCCTGCTGCAGGAATTTTGCAGCCTGATTGACCTTGGTATTGAAATCGTTGGTGTCAATGTTCAGCGACAGACGGATTTCCTTTACTTCAACCACTTTCTGGTTTTTCTTGGCTTCCTTTTCGCGCTTCTGCATCTCAAAACGATACTTACCGTAGTCCAGGATCTTGCACACCGGCGGAACAGCCTGCGGTGCGATCTTGACCAGATCGAGATTGGCTTCTTCAGCCATACGCAAAGCCTCGCGGGAAGACACAACGCCCAGCTGTGCGCCGTCAGCGCCGATCAGGCGAACTTCCTTATCGCGAACCTGCTCATTGATTTCCAGTTCCTTGGATTTGCTGTTGTTTGCTATCGGAATACACCTCCAAACAGATGAATAAACAGTTTTTTCGAATAAAAAAGCGGCTGCCTGTCAGCAGCCGCACTAAGCACACGATTTTCCTTTGCAGGAAAAAGCAATAACCCGGGATCACGATCTGATCCGCAAGGTGAGCGGGCGGCAAGCCGGAAGCTACTTTCTTTACTCGACTATGATACCACCCGCAAACGGGTATGTCAAGCATTTTTTATAATTTTTTCCGGATCCACCGGCACGGGGATATCCACCTCGGCCCCCAGCCGCAGGCTGAAGATTGTGCATTTGGTGATTGGCACCGGCAATCGGCCATGCAGCGCATAGCAATACAGCCGCAGCTGCTCGCCGTAGCTTTCGGCCAGCTGCGCCGGTGTTTTGCTGCGATCGGTTTTATAATCCACGATCTCGGCATGGTCTGCAAACAGCAAAACAAGATCGGCTACGCCCTGCACAAGCGTTTCGGCGCTGCCGTAGTCCCCTGTTTTATCCTGCATGGCAAACCGCGCCGGCAAGCTTGTGATAAACGCATATTCGCGGCGAATGCTTTGTGCTGCCTGCACACGCGCAAACAGCGGCGAGGCAAAAAACCGATGCAATGCAGTTTTATCCAGCTTTTCGGCCATTTCTGGCAGGATCAGGCTGCATTCGATCTGGCGGCGGATCTCGGCCTCCAGATCGAGTGCTGCCAGCGCAAAATCGGCCGATTGCAAAAATGCGTGGGTGGCCGTGCCGCGCTCTGCGCCTGTGAGCCCCTCTTTATATAGGAAAGCCGGGCGCGCCAGCTGGGATTCCTGCTTGCCATGCACCACCGCCGTAACCGAAACCTTGCCCGGTATGCTGCGAAGAGCACGGCGAGGATCCTGCCATGCAAAATTCTGCCGCAGCTGCCGCAAAAGCGTTTCATCCGGCTGGCCGGTGGGCATTGACTGTCTTGGCAGAGTTTTTTCTTCTTTTTCCTCATCCTGCACGATTTCCACCTGCAGCTTGCTGCTGGTGTGCGCAGGCTCCAGGCCAATACCGCTCTTGATGCGAAGCAGCGTGGCATCGGGATGCAGGATCGCTGCAATGGTAAGCCATTCACCCCAGTTTTGTGCGCCTTCCAGCATATTTTTCCGCACTTCCGGCAAGCCGCACCACATGGCTTTTTTCTGCAGCTCTTCCGCCGCGTTTTTCATGGGCACCATCAGGATCAGGCCATCCTTTGCACGGGTGAGCGCCACATACAAAATACGCATTTCCTCGCTGACGGATTCCGCGCGCAGGCGCTGACGAATAGCGCTGCCCGCCAATGTGCGGTACATTCCCGCCCCGCCCGGAACACGCAGATTCATGCCAATGCCCAACTCACGGTGAAACAGCACCGGCTCGTTGAGGTCCTGCAGGTTAAACTTATGATTGGTTTGTGCCACGAACACAATGGGGAATTCCAGGCCTTTGCTGCGATGCACCGTCATGATGGACACACAGCCCGGCTGCCGCTGGCCCTGATCGGTGCCGGCGATGCCATCGCTTTTCGCCGCCGCGTCCATGCCGCGGATCAGTGCACCAAGGCCGCCCTGCCCTGCCTGCCCTGCCCAGCGCACAAAGCCCTGCAGGCCCTGCTGCCGGACGCTGCCCCCCGGCATGGCCCCCACAGCGGCCATATAGCCGGTTTCTGCCAGGATTTTTTCCAGCAGCTCGGCACAGCTCATGGCGCGGGCCGCACGACGCAGCATACGCAGCCTTTGGCAGAACTGCTGCATTTTTTCGTTTTGGCTTGCGGCCAGCGCACCATACAGGCTCCCGCGTGGGGTTTCCGCACGCAGCGCCACCAGATCATCCGGCGTAAAGCCGAACATGGGGCTGAGCATAGCTGCGGCCAGCGGAATATCCTGCGCCGGGTTATCCAAAACACGCAGCAGTGCAGCCAGCGGCTGCACCTGCGGCGCTTCCAGCAGATTTTCCGATACATCCGCATACACGGGAATCCCCTGCTTTTCCAATTCCGCGGCATAGGCCGAAAAGCCTTTTCGCCCGCGCAAAAGGATGCAGAAATCCCCCCATTCGCAGGGACGCAGCACATCACCGTCGCGCACAAGGCGGCGGCTGCTGACCATTTTGCTTATCATGCGGGCAATCACCGGCGCATCGCCGTATTTTTCTTCGGTTTCCAGCGCCACAAATCTGCAAAAGCCGGAATAGTCGGTCATTTCACCGGTCAGTCTATTGCGGTATTGCCGGTTCGGTGCGCCCGCCACCAGTGCCTGACCCGGGCCGTAATCCACACCACCCAGCTCACGGCTCATGATCTGCTCAAAGAAATAGTTGATGGCATCCACCACCGCCGGGGCCGAGCGGAAATTGGCGTCCAGTTCCAGCGAAACATTTTTTTCGCCGCAGTCGTTTCCGGGCTTTACAACGGGCCAGCGGTTCATTTTTTCCATGAAAACCGCCGGGTCGGCCTGGCGGAAGCGGTAAATGCTTTGCTTCAGGTCTCCCACCAGAAAGCGGTTGCTGCCCTGCGGATTTGCCAGGCGTGTGTAAATGGCGTCCTGCAAAGCGTTGGTATCCTGATATTCGTCCACCAGAATAGCGGCATAATCCTGCGAAAGGCGGGCTGCGGCCTCGGTGGGCTCGCCGTCCTCATTTTGCAGCAGCTGCAGTGTCAGATGTTCAAAATCCGAGAATTCCAAAATCTTCTCTGCCTTTTTTGCCTCAAAGAAAACCGTGTCAAAGCGCTTGACCGCCCGTGCCAACGCACGCACCAGCGGCGCCGCCATGCGGCAGTCCTGCTCAAACTGCTCGGGTGTGCAGATCAGAAATTCCTCGGCCATTTTTCCGATGATATTCTTTTTATAGCTGTCACGCATAAACTGGGCGACCTTTTCATTTTCGGCCTTTTCGCCGCGGATCGTCCCCATTTTTTCCCAGCGCCAGCCTTCCAGCGTTTCCCGCGCTTTTTCCCAGGTGCCCACCTGCCCGGCGTTCACCTGTTCCAGCTCTTCTTTCAGCCAACCGATGGCCAGCTCATCTCCCTGCAGTGCCGGAACATATTTTTCCTGCCCGTTTACGCTTTGCTGTGCCATCCATTTGGCTCCGGCTGCCATGGTGAGCGCCGTGTTTGCCTTTTGCAGCGCACCGGCGGCCAGCTCACGGCTCCACGGGGTGTCCTCCATGGGATACCCCAGCTCCCACGCACGGCAAAATTCTTCCAGAGTTTTCCATGGCTGGGGCAGACTGCGCAGAAAATCATACAGCTTCAGGATCAGATCGCCCGCCTTGCGGTCATCTCTGCTGCGGCCGTACAAATCGGAAAAGCGGCAAAAATCTGCATCATGGCAGCTTTCTTCCATCACCTGCGCCAACGATTCTTCGCGCAGGCGCGCCAGCTGGGCAGAATCGGCTGTTGTGAAATCCGGCGGAATATCCAGCGATGCAAAGTTTTTTTGCAGAAGCGACAGACAGAAAGCATCCATGGTGCAAATGGATGCGCGCTGCAGGCGCACCTTCTGCCGCCGCAAAAGCTCCAGTCGTTTGCCATCGCTGCGCGGCGTTTCACGGATCATGCTCTCGATGCTTTTGGCAATACGCCCGCGCAGCTCGGCTGCCGCCGCGTTGGTAAAGGTAACGATCAAAAGCTTATCGGCATCAATATGGCTCACAGGGTCGGTGAGCAGCAGGCTCACACGCTCTACCAGCACAGCTGTTTTGCCGCTGCCTGCCGCCGCACTCACCAGCATACTGCCGCCGCGGTGCTCAATGGCTGTTTTCTGTGCCGGGGTCCATTTGGTCTTGCTCATTGCCCTCTCCCTTTTCTATCGGATCATGGTCAAAATATTTTTCCGGCATGGAAACGGTTTTTTCGTTCCAGCCATCCTCATGGCGGCATACCTGCCGGTAATCACAATAATCGCAGGGCAAACGGCCGTTTGTTTTGCACAAGGGCTCTGCCTGAATCTGCCCCTTGTAAAGCTGCGCGGCCATGTCCACCACAAGCTGGTCTATCCGGCGGCAGATACGGCCCATTTTGGCAGCATCTGCCAGCTTTTTGCTGCTTCCCAGAGAACCGTCTTTTTTAAAGCTCACCGGCACAAACAGCCCTGTGCAGTTTTGATCCATTGCGTGTACCACCGAGCTGTCGTCGATCAGCAAGCCGTCCAGCGCATAGGCTTTCTCCTGCGCGGCTTCCTTTCGATCCTGCAAAGTGGGGCTTGGGTCTGCCATCAGATACATCACGCCCGCTGCCGCCGGATTTTCAAACTGCTTTTTGCCGTTGCGCGTAAGCGTGAACAGATACAGCAGCATCTGGCAATCCAGCCCGCAGTACACTTCTTCCAGTTTAAAGCTCTTGGTGCCGGTTTTGTAGTCCACCACGCGCAGCCATGTGGTATTCCCCCGGCGGTAGGCATCCACCCGGTCAATGGTGCCCACCACGCGGATCTCGTGCCCGTCCGGCGTTTTCAGGCGCACAGGCGGCACAGCCCCCGGCCCGTCACCGATGGGTTGTTCAAATGCCACCGGCGTAAACTCGCTTTGGCACAGATCCTTTTGCAAAAACAGCAAAAGGTCGGCCACATTGCTTTCCAAACGGCGCAAAAGGTATTGAAAACGCTCCGAAGTGTCCGGCATATTGGTGCGGGCATACTCCTCGGCAAGGCTTTTTGCCAGCTCACGCAGCTTGCTTTCGGGCAGTGTTTTAAAGCCTTCTCCGCTGCGCTTGATGGCCTGCTCCAGCACCCAGTGTACCAGACTACCGCTTTGATTGGGCGAAAGCTCGGCCTTATGGCGTGGCCTTACGCGCAGCACATACTGCAAAAAATAAGCAAATCGGCAGGTGTAAAAATTTTCCACCCGGCTGGGGCTCAGGCGAAGGCCGCGGCCCAGCACTGCCTCCAATGCCTTGGTGTCCAGCGCCTGAAAAGGCTGTTCCATGGCTGTGCGAACCAGCGTATCCATAGCCTGCTTTTGCTCCGGCCTTTCCTGCAGCGCCGCAAAAATAGCGGCAGCGGCAGCGTTGTTTTCATAAAAGCTGCGCCCCAGCTCTTCCATTGCCATGGCCGGGGTGGCCGCAAGGTCCCGCGTGGTAAGCAGCGGCTCCTGCGGGGCAAAATATTCCTGCACGGCATCCAATGCGCTTGTCAATTCCGGGCCGCCGCTGCCGCCCGGCCAGGAAAGCCACAAATGGCTTTTTGCGGCTGTGAGCGCCTTGTAAAAACAGATCTTTTCGCGGATCAGCCGGTTTTCAAAGCAGTCGGGCATTTTGATATCCTGCCGGATGAGGGCATCCCGGTCGCTATGGGTCAAAAGACCGGTTTCGCCGGGCGCCTGGGGAAATTCCCCCTCGGAAAGCCCTATGACAAAGCAGGCTTCCACATCGTCCAATCGCATACGGCCTGCCGTTGTGAAGATCACAGCATCCAGCGTTTCGGGAATGTGGCCCAGATCCGCCGAGCGCAGCAGAACCGTGAACATTTCGCCGTATTCGTCCGCCGTGATCTTATCCTGCCCCAGCAAAAGCCCGATCTGGTTCAGCAGATCGACCACGACATTCCATTCACGGAACACTTCTTCGGCAGCGGGAATGCCCTGCTCGTTCCGCAGCCGGGCCGCCAGATCGTTTACGGCAGCCTGCGCCCCCAGATTTTCCAAAAGGAAATAAATGCCCTTGGAAATACCCATGGCTGTTTTGCCGCGGCAGGTTTGAATAAATTCTTCCATGGGCGGGATCAGCTTTTGACGCGCCTGCTCCGCCAAAGTTAGATTCTGCTCGTCATCATGCTCGGGGTCGCCATCATAGCCGGAGGGAGAAAGCGTAAATTCGGCGCGCCAGTCTTTTGCGGTAAGCGGCCATGTATAGGCATAGTTTTCCAAAGCGCACTGCTGTTCCTCGCTTAAATCGCACAGTCCGCTTTTGACAAGGCCCATGATATTTTCGGTAGACAGGCCCCGGCGCAGCAGCTCTACCGCCGCTTTTACGGCACGGGCCGGGGGCGTGTTTTCCGGCGTGGTGGGTTCGTCAAAAAACAGCGGGATATCCGCCAGCGCAAACTGGTAACGGATATCCGAAAGATACAGATCCGCCGTGCGGCAGATCACCGCCATTTTGTTGTAGGGTGTGCCCTCACGCGCCTTGCGGCAGATCGCCGCCGCCACCGCCCGGGCCTCGGCCGAGCGATCCGCCGCCTTATACAGCGTGATCTCGCCCCTCTGCTCCACAGGCTTGATCTCTTCCCCCACCAGCAAACGGTTCAGCCTTTCCAGTGCGCTGTCGGGGCCGTGGCGGCGATCCTCCTGCAGCACAATGGGTTTCTTGGCCGTGGTGCCGATCTGATGCGCCAGCGAGATCAGATCACCCGCCACATCCTTTGCGCCGCTGAAAAGCCCCGTGCCATGCTCAAAGTCCTGCATGCCATCAGCACACAGCGCCACTGTAACATCGGCGGCCTGCATCAAACGGCCCAGCAGCTTGCGCTTGGGGGCATTGAAGGTGTCAAATTCATCCACAAAAACAGCCGTACCGGCCAGATCTTCCGGCACAAGGCGCTCGGCTGCCATTTGTACCCGGTCGCCCGGGTCCATGGCAGAGCCCGCCAAAAGTGCCTCGTAGGTGGAAAGGATCAGCGCCAGCTCCTGCAGTTTTTCCGCACCGGAGCCTGCCTGAGGGGCCAGCTGTGCCAGCTGCTCGCCGCTGACCCCGGCGCTTTTCAGCTCGTTGATGGTTTCGGCTGCCATGCGGCAAAATGTGATGCTGCGGCGGTGACGGCGATAATACTGCACCTGCTCGCCCAGGCTTTCCACCGCGCGGCGCACCAGTACGGCACGGCCTGCATCCGAAATGGTGGGGATAGCCGCGCCGCCATAGGTTTGCAGAATATGCTCGGCCAGACTGCTGAAGGAATAGCTGTCCACATATCCGGAAAGAGAATCTCCCAGCGCTGTAAAAATGCGTTTTTCGGTGCTGGAGGTGAACTGCTCCGGCACCAGCAGAAGGCTTTTTTGCCTCTGCTCTGCGCGGCGTTTGATCTCCCCCATGATCCAGCTGGATTTTCCGCTGCCGGAAATTCCCAAAATCAGCTGCAGCATATTCCTGTTCCTCCTGCGTGCAAACAATAATAGGATTATTATACCGCAGATCCGGTGCAAAAAAAAGGTGCCGAAGCCGATTTCGCATGGCTCGGCTTCGGCATTTATGCGTTTTTTCGAGAATTCCGGCTTATCGCGTGCTTATTTTGCGGTTTGGCTATACAGGCTGTTCCATGTGTTCCGGCCGATCACGCCGTCCATGGTAAGGCCGTTGCTTGCCTGCCACGCCAGCACGGCGGCTTCTGTTTTTTTGCCGAAATAGCCGTCGGCCCGCAGATTGGGCACCAGCTTTTTCAGCTTTTGCTGCACGCTGCGCACAACAGCACCCCGGTTTCCCTTTCGGATCACGATGCCGGGGTATCGCTCTCCTGCACCGTTTTGGTCAGCAAAGCGGCTGTACAGGGCATTCCAGGTTTCGTGCCCCACCACGCCGTCTTCCCGCAGGCCATTCGCAAGCTGAAAAATGCGCACCGCACTGCGGGTATCGCTGCCGAACCGGCCATCGAGCTTCAGCTTTGGCAGCGCCGGCCATTCCCCGCGCAGCCCATCCAGCCAGGTTTGCACCAGCGCCACATCCGGCCCGCTGCTGCCCTCACGCAGAACGGCATAAAAGGGCGGAAGCGCTTTATAAATTGCTGCCATCAACATAGCCCCCTTTTTTCGCTTTGCTTCACTCTATGCGGTTTCGGGCAGCTTTGTGCCTGCTTCTGCCCAATGTTTATGGCAATACCGCATAATTCTAAGTGTCGATGCAGTGAGCGAGAAGTGCAAGCTGCTTACAGCGAACCGAAGCAGGGGCAGCGGTCGCAGAGTGCGAGGGGCTTTTGCTCCCGAAGCACGATGCGGGTACCGCAACCCGACATTATCGAGTATTTTTCGGGCGCAGATTGTGCTTCGCAGCCGCGGCAGCGGTGCTTAAGCCGTCAGGCGGGAATTGTGCGGTATTGCCTTATATTTTCTGCAGCCAGTCCAGCAGTGCCAGGCGCACCTCGCATTTTCCGGTGATCAGGCGATTTTCCGCCTGCTTTGGGTATGCTGCACATTCAGCGCTTGGCAGGCAAAGCCCCGGATACAACACGCAAAACCAGTTGTGCCCTGCGGCCTTGCCCAGCTCGATGCGCAAAGCATCGTATTCCCCGGCGGGCAGTGAAAAGCCCTCGTAATGTGTGGTGGGAAAGCGCATTCGTACCAGCCGCACACGCACCTGCTGCCGACTGCCGTTTTCCCTGACGGCGCGTTCGGCAGCAGCCTGCAGCCGGGGCAGCTGCCGGCGGGCTGTTTGCACGGCCTGCGCCTGATCGGGAACCTTTTCAAACAACACCGAAACCTCTTGCAGCATGGAATCCCTCACCCGCAGCTTCAGCGCCTGGTCCTGTGCCGAATCGCTGTTGGCCACAATATGCAGGCGCAGCGTGTCGGCCCGCACCTGGCGGCAAACTGCCTGAAAACGCGCAAACGAAGCCCCTGCCGCAAGGCTGCACAGAAGCGCAGCTGCCAGCGCAGCCTCTAAACAAATGCGCCTGCTGTGCAGGCAGCAGCGGATTTTTGAAGAAATTCTTTCTGATAAGCCGGATCGAAGCATAAAAAAGCCCTCCCATAGCTGTAAAGTTCATTTGCTTTGCAGTATGGGAGGGAAGTAAAAAATTATTCTATTTAGAAAATTTATTTTTCTTTTTTGTTTGTGCGGCGTTTTTCTGGTTTTTTCGCAGCAACACGCTGCGGAACCACTCGTGCGCCGCCGCGTTCCGGCTGTGCCAGATACACATGGCGGTATTCCTTATGCAGGGCCTCGCGGGCAGCCTGCGCAGCTTTTTCGGTGTCAAAAATGCCAAACACCGCCGCACCGCTGCCTGTCATCATGCTGGCCACAGCGCCGTTTTGCATCATCATTTCGCGGATATGGGGTGTTTCCTGCGCACCGCTGCAAAATTCCAGCGCATTGCCGCAGGCCTCGCAGATGCCCTGCAGGCTTCCGTCGCGCACGGCAGCTTCCTGGGCAGCGCAATCGGGGTGTACAGGGCTTCCCACCTGATCATATTTTTTAAACGCCTCTGGGGTCGAGATCCCCACGCTGGGCATCACCACCACAAACCAGCACTGCGGGCAGGGCGGCAGCGCTCGGATCAAATCGCCCACTCCCTGCACACGGCAGGTGCCGCCCATCAGTGCAAAGGGCACATCCGCACCGATTTTTGCCCCCAGCGCGCACAATTCGCTCATGGAAAGGTGCGCGTGATACAGCTCATTCATGCCCACCAGCACTCCGGCCGCATCGGCACTGCCGCCTGCCATGCCGGCACGCACGGGCACGCGCTTTTGCACGCTGATCTTCACGCCGCCCTTCAGCCCCGTGTATTCCAAAAACATTCTGGCCGCCTTATAAGCCGTGTTTTTTTCGTTGGCAGCCACAAAGCTGCCGGGCAATTCCAGCTGAATGTCGGGTGCCTTTTGCAGCGTGATACGCTCATAAAGGGTAATGGCCTGCATGACCATATCCAGATCATGGTAGCCATTTTCAAAAAGGCCCACGATGTCCAGCGCCAGATTCAGCTTGGCCGGGGCCAAAACCGTTACCTGTTTCACGAAAACCTCTCCTTTTCCCCGCAAAGCAAATTAGCTTTACAAGTGCTTATTATAGTCGGAACAGCGAAAATTTACGCACATCTATCGCTTTCACCGAGCACATTTCGTGGCAGCAGAAGCAGCGAATGCAGCCCCTTGGCTGAATTTTAGCCTTGCGGTGATTTCCCTGCCCCGAAAGCCGAATGGTGTGCCGCGGGCAGATCTCGGCGCATTTGCCGCAGCCGATGCATTTGGCCGTTTTTACCACCGGGCGCGGCGCAGCCATTTTTTCTGCCGCCTGCACCAAGGGGCGCAGCCAAGAGCGATAGTCGGCAAAGTCTGTGCTGCCAAGCTGATCGTTCTGATAACTGCTGGGCAGCTTGTAGCCCTGGATTGGCGCAAAGGCAGCGGTATCGCCTGCAAGATCGCGCAGATCAAAGCATTCTGCGCACAGGCCCCGCCGGTGTGCCGCCTCCAGATACGGCACCCGCATGGGCGGCATACCGATCATTCGGCAGGCGGCAAGATCCAGATTCAAAAGATCTTCGCTGCCCAGGATCAGCCCCACTTCACGCGGTTCGCCGCCCGCCGGGCCGTCGCCCTGCATCCCCACCACGGCATCCATCACCGCCATATCCGGCTGCACCGTTTGCAGCAGATCGATCAGCATACTGCCAAAGCGCTCGCGATCGCTGAAGCGTGTGTGCCATTCGGCCTTTTGCAGGCCGGGAATGCAGCCGAACAGGTTTTTCACCGCGCCGGTGTAGCCCGTCATCACATGGGTTTTCAGCTTGGGCAGGTCAATGATAAAATCCGCCTCCAGCACAGGCTGGATCAAGCTGAATTCCTGCACCAGTTCCCCGTTGGTTTTCCGAAGCTGCCACTTGCAGCCGGTGTAGCACTCGATGCTCTCGGCCCGACACGCCTGTTCCATGCCGCTGGCGTGGTAGGCCGCTTTCATCAGCGTGGGATTGTACACCCCGCCCATGGAATCCGCCAGCACGATCTGGCTAAGGGGCACCCCGCGCCTGTGGACCGCGCGGATCACCGCCGTGATCACCGCCGGGTGCGTGGTCACGGCATGTTCGGGGGGATGCTTGGCCAGCAGGTTGGGCTTGAGCAGCACATGGCTGCCAGCCCCCAGCCGCCCGGCTGCAGGCAGGGCGGCAAAAACAGCCTCCACGGCGCTGTCGATCTGCGCCTGATCATAGCTATTGGCTCTTTGCACGATCACAGGCTTTGCCATGTGCCTGCCTCCTTTCGGATCAGTTTTTCTGAATCAAGCCGCGCTCGGCCAAAAATTCACGAATGCGCTTCAGCGCCGTGGTAAGATGCTCTACGCTATAGGCATAGCTGATGCGGATATACCCTTCGCCGCATTCGCCAAAGGCATCACCGGGCACCGCCGCCACTTTTTTGTTCATCAGCAGCTCCTGGCAGAATTCCTGGCTGCTCATTCCCGTGGTTTTGATGCACGGGAACACATAAAATGCGCCTTTAGGCTCAAAGCAGTGCAGGCCCATATCGTTGAAGCCCTTTACCACCAATCGGCGGCGCTGGTTGTATTCCAGCCGCATTTTTTCAATCTCGGCATCACACTCACGCATGGCCACCACAGCCGCATACTGGCTGGTGGTGGGGGCCGACATAATGCAGCTTTGATGGATCTTGGTCATTGCCTTGATGATCGGCGCAGGGCCGCAGGCATAGCCAAGGCGCCAGCCCGTCATGGCGTAGGCCTTGGAAAAGCCGTTCACCACAATGGTGCGCTCCTGCATGCCGGGCAGAGATGCGATCGAAACATGACGATTTTTGCCGTAGTTCAGCTCGGCATAGATCTCATCCGAAAGCACCATAATGTCGGTGCCGCGCAGCACCTCGGCAATTTCTTCCAGATGCTCCTTTTCCATCACAGCACCCGTGGGGTTGTTGGGGAACGGCAGCACCAGAAGCTTGGTTTTGGGCGTGATGGCTGCGCGCAGCTCGTCGGCAGTCAGGCGGAAATCATCCTCCTCGCGCGTGGTCAGGTGTACCGGCACGCCGCCTGTTAAAACCGTGATCGGCTCGTAGCACACAAAGCACGGCTCCACAATGATCACCTCATCACCGGGCTGCACCAGCGAGCGAATGCAAATGTCGATCGCTTCGCTGCCGCCCACTGTGACAAGCACTTCGGAGCGGTCGTTATACTCCAGATCAAAGCGGCGCTTCATGTATTTGCAGATCTCCTCGCGCAGCTCGATCATGCCTGCATTGGCGGTATATTTGGTTTTTCCGCGTTCCAGGCTGCGAATGCCTGCATCGCGGATGGCCCACGGCGTTTTGAAATCCGGTTCGCCCACGCCAAGGCTGATGCAGTCCGGCATTTCGGCAGCCAGATCAAAAAACTTGCGGATGCCCGAGGGGCGCATGGCGGCTGCCCGGGGCGAAATCAGCTTGTCATAATCTATTGTATTGTTCATTAAAGCACCGTACACTCTCTTTCGTCAACTTCTTCGTCCTGATACATCACGCCGTCGCGCTTATAGGTGCGCAGAACGAAATGGGTGGCCGTGGACAGCACATCGTCCAGCGGGCTGAGGCGCTTTGCCACAAACAGAGCGATCTCCTGAAAGTTTTTGCCCTGCACGATCACCTGCAGGTCATAACCGCCGCTCATCAGCAGCACGCTTTCCACCTCGTCAAAGGCAGCAACGGCGCTGGCGATATCGTCAAATCCGCGGTCCTTCTTGGGGCTGACATGCAGCTCGATCACAGCCTCTACGCAGGCCACATTTGCCTTTTCCCAGTCAACAAGCGTGCGGAATCCGCGCACGATGCCCTCGCTTTGGGCCTGATCCAGCATAGCCGCAGCCTCCTGCGTGGTTTTGCCGATCATGGCAGCAGCATCCTCCAGCGGAATGCGGGCGTTTTTTTCCAGAATTTTCAGCAGTTGTTCCATAACCCATACCTCTTCCCTAACAATACATTTAATCTAATGGAAATCCGATACACTGTAGGGTTATTATAAAATCTTTTTTCCTTAAAGGCAACACAAATATCGAAAAACCTGCTATAATAATACCGTTGTTAAAAAGCGGGCATCTGCATTCCGGCTTTTGCCCAAGTTTGGCCTATTGTTTCGCCATTCGTTTTATACTGCAGAGGAGAAAGTTTTATGAAGGCTGTTATCACCGTGATCGGCAAGGACACCGTGGGCGTTGTGGCCCGTATTAGTGCTGTGTGCAGCAAGCTGAACATCAACATTGAGGATATGACCCAGAGCATCATGCAGGAAATGTTCTGCATGATCATGCTGGTGGATGTTTCCGGCTGCAATGTGGATCAGGCTGTAATGCGCGCCGAATTTGCCCGTGTGGGCGAAGATCTGCAGATGCAGGTCAATGTGACCCGCCAGGAAGTTTTTGATGCCATGCATCACATTTGAGTGTTCGGAAGGAGTGCATTCACACCGATGAGTATGATCAATACCCGCGATATTATGGAAACCATCGACATGATCACATCCGAAAATCTGGATGTGCGCACTGTGACCATGGGCATCAGCCTGCTGGACTGCATCGATAGTGATCCTAAGATCGCCTGCGAGAAAATTTACCAGAAGATCACCACCAAGGCTTCCAATCTGGTGCCTGTGGTGGAAAAGATCAGCGCCGACTACGGCATTCCCATTGTGAACAAGCGCATCAGCGTGACGCCCATTGCCATGCTGCTGGGTGCCTGCCCTTCGGCTGACCCTGTGGAGTTTGCCAAAACGCTGGACCGCGCCGCCAAAAAAGTGGGTGTAAACTTTATCGGCGGATACGGTGCCTTGGTACATAAGGGCTTTTCGGCCGGTGACAAGCGCCTGATCGAATCCATTCCCGAAGCACTTGCCTGCACCGATATCGTGTGCAGCAGCGTGAACATTGGCTCCACCAAGAGCGGCATCAACATGGATGCCGTGCGCATGATGGGCCAGATCGTGCGCAAAACTGCCGAGCGCACCGCCGATAATATGTGCCTGGGTGCCGCCAAGCTGGTGGTGTTCTGCAACGCCCCCGAGGATAACCCCTTTATGGCCGGTGCCTTCCACGGCGTGGGCGAGCCGGACTGCGAGATCCATGTGGGCGTTTCCGGCCCCGGCGCTGTGCGTGCGGCGCTGGCCAAGCTGCCCAAGGATGCTCCTGTGGACGAAGTGGCCGAGCTGGTAAAGCGCACCGCTTTCAAGATCACCCGTCTGGGCCAGCTGGTGGCCTCGCTGGCCAGCGAACAGCTGGGCGTGCCTGCCGGCATTATTGATTTGAGCCTTGCCCCCACCCCCGCCGTGGGTGACAGCGTGGCCAACATTCTGGAAGAAATGGGCCTGGAGAGCTGCGGCTGCTGCGGCACCACCGCCTGTTTGGCCCTTTTGAACGATGCCGTTAAGAAGGGCGGCGTGATGGCCAGCAACCATGTGGGCGGCCTGAGCGGCGCTTTCATTCCCGTGAGTGAGGACGACGGTATGATCAAAGCTGCCAGCTGCGGCAGCCTGACCATCGAAAAGCTGGAAGCCATGACCGCTGTGTGCAGCGTGGGCATTGATATGGTGGTGATTCCCGGCGATGCCACTGCCGAAGTGATCAGCGGCCTGATCGCTGACGAAGCCGCCATTGGCATGGTGAACAGCAAAACCACCGCTGTGCGCGTGATCCCCGCCATTGGCCACAAAGCCGGTGATATCTTGGACTTTGGCGGTCTGCTGGGCTATGCCCCCATCATGCCCATCAGCCAGTATGCCCCTGATGTGTTTATTCACCGCGGCGGCCGCCTGCCCGCCCCCATGCAGGCACTGAAAAACTGATCTTCGCTGCTTCCCCGGCCTTTTTGCAAAGGCCGGGGATTTTTTCGTTTCGCGCTTGTGCATAAACCCGCCGTGCAGCGGCCAAACTAAATGGCAAGGAAAGGAGGTTCGCTGCTTTATGTCTATGTGGAACAAGATTTTGCTTTGCATTATGATCATCGGCGGGCTGAACTGGGGGTTGGTCGGTCTGTTCAACTTCAATCTGGTAGGCTGGATCTTCGGCGGCGCTCTCAGCATTTGGAGCCGCATCATCTATGTGGTGGTGGGTGTGGCATCGCTTTGCAGCATTTTGATGCTGTGTATCCCTGAGCCGCGCGGCGGCTCGCAGTAAATCCTGCCCGGCAGAAAAAAAGGGTGAGCGTAAAGCCAGCTTCGCACGGGATAAAATGCGAAGGGCTTTGCGCTCACCTTTTTGCTTTTATTTTATTCAAACAGGTTCTTTTTATTGTGCAGATACACGCTCAGCACCACGCCGACGCACAGATACAGCATGGTAACGCTGCTGCCGCCCGCCGAGAAAAACGGCAGCGTTACGCCGATCACCGGCAGCACCTGCAAATTCATGCCCAGATTGATGGTGATCTGGAAAAACATAGCGGCAAAAATGCCGATGCAGATATAGCTGCCGCACTGATCTTCGCTGCGAAGGCCGGTGGCAAGGGTTTTAAAGGCGATGGAAAACAAAACGCCCAGCACCACCAGACAGCCCACAAAGCCCACTGCCTCGGCGATATAGCTGAAAATAAAATCGTTCCATACATTGGGCACCACATTGTGGTTTTCGCCAAACAGGCCGCGGCCGAAGATCTGGCCGGAGCCAATGGAGATCACGCCCTTATTTTGCTGGTAAGTATAGCGGGCATAGGCAGGATCGTCTGGATAAATAACAGCCATGATTCGTGCAAACTGATAGCTTTTAAATACTTTATCGCGGAAAAATCCAACCACGATCGCGCTCACGCTCAGCAAAGCGGCGGTTGCGCCCCCGATATAGCGCCACGAAAGCCCCGCCGCAAACAGCATCACACAGCCGATGGCCATAAAAATAATGGCCGTGCCGTCATCGCCCTGAATGTGGATCAGCCCCACCGGCACAAGAATATGCGCCATGATCTTGGCAAGCTCGGCGGGCTCGTTCACATGATCCCGGGCGTGATCGAGATGCATGGCAAGGGTCAGGATAAAGCTGATCTTGGCAAGCTCGGTGGGCTGCAGAGTAAGGCTGCCCAGCTTGTACCAGCTGTAGTTGTCGGTGCCGCCCGCATCGTAGCCGATGGTAAGCGGGCCCAGCTTTAAATTGTGCAAAATCAGCGTGGGCAGCACAAGCCCCCAGGCGATCGCAGTGTGAAACGGCCACAGCTTGACAAGGTCGCGATAGTCAATGCTGGAAATCACCAGCGCACACACAATGCCCAAAATGCTGGCCGCTGCCTGCACCAGTGCCTGGCGGTAACCGCCTATGCCCGTTACCGCGCCGCTGATGGAATCGTATTCAAAGCCGCCAAGCTGGTATTTTCCGATAGAAATAAGCGTTAAAACGCTGAACGCCGAGCATAGCAGACAGAGCAGGATATACACTTTATCCGTAACTTTAAAATATTGCCGTAAAACTTTCAGCACAAAAATATCCTCCGGTAGAAATCGCGGGCGGCCGCACGGTTTTGGCTGCCGCCCGGCCCCTATATTGCATTTATATGGTATGTTTGGATCTTCCCGGCCATACCGGGAAGATCCGGATGCAATATCATCTGCTTATTATAATACAGAACCCCCGCCGATACAAGACTTTGCCTTGGGAACACTGTGCAGAAATTGTTGTGCGGCGAAAGATTTATTCCAGAATGCGGCCATCCACTGAAATGGTTTCCACCTGCCACGGTATAAACTTTCCGCTGGCCTGCAATGCGTTTTTGGCAGCGCGCTCCAGCCCGCCGCAGCACGGCACCTCCATGCGCACGATGGTAAGGCTTTTGATGTTGTTTTCGGAAAAAATGCGGGTGAGTTTTTCAGTGTAATCCCCTTCATCCAGCTTGGGGCAGCCCACCAGTACGATTCGGCCGCGGATAAATTTCTGATGGAAATTTGCATAGGCATAGGCCGTGCAGTCGGCGGCCACCAAAATGTTTGCCCCCTCAAAATACGGCGCATTTACCGGTGCCAGCTTGATCTGCACCGGCCACTGCCGTAGCTGGCTTTCCGGCTGGTTCAAAGGTGTTGCAGGCTGCGCCGGGGCACGGCTGAGCAGTTGGGCACGGCTTCCCGGACAGCCTGCCGCTGCACTGATGCCGTGCTTTTTCATTTTGGCAGCCTGCACGGCGGCTTCGTTATAGGCAGGAGCCTCGCGCTCTTCAAAGCGGATTGCCCCGGTGGGGCAGGCGGGCAGGCAATCGCCCAAACCGTCGCAATAATGCTCGTTGGTAAGCACGGCCTTGCCGTTTACCATTTCAATGGCACCCTCGTGGCAGGCATTGGCACACGCCCCGCAGCCGTTGCATTTTTCCTGATCGATGTGAATGATTTTACGAATCATGGTTTCACCCTCCCTGTTTTTCTTGATTCATTGCCCTGATTATACTATACTGAAGCCAGCTTGTATGTTGGATTTCCAACAAATTTAAGAGCAATGAGGGATTTTTATGGAATACCTGAAAAAATACCAGTCGATATTAGAGCGCACTTCCCTGTTTGGCTCGATCCCAAGCGATGAGCTGCAGGCGCTTTTAGGCTGCCTTGCACCGCGGGTGCAGCAATTTGCCGCAAACGGCCTGATTTTTGCCGAGGGCAGCCCCGCCGGGCAGATGGGCCTTGTGCTGCACGGCAGTGTGCAGATTGTGCAGGAGGATTTTTACGGCAACCGGCATATTATAGCCGCACTCGGCCCCGGCGAGCTATTTGCCGAAGCCTTTGCCTGCGCAGGCATAGCCGCCCTGCCTGTAAGCGTTTTTGCCGTGCAGGAATGCACCGTGCTGCTGCTGGATGCGGCGCGCATTCTTCGCCCTTGCCAGAACGCCTGCCGCTTTCACCAAAAAGCAGTGCTGAATCTGCTGCAAGGCATGGCAAACAGAAACCTGCAGATGAACCAAAAACTCTGGCTGCTTTCCAGAAAAACCACCCGGCAAAAACTGATGGCCTATTTTTCGGCACAGGCCAAAGCAGCCGGAAGCCGTGAGTTTTCGATTCCGTTTAACCGGCAGCAGCTGGCCGACTATCTGGGGGTAGAGCGCAGCGCCATGTGCTGCGAGCTGAGCAAGCTGCAAAGCAAAGGCTGCCTGACTGCCAGAAAAAACAGCATTTCTCTTTTGCGCGAATGGGAAGAATGATTTTTGCAATTTATCACTAAATACCAATCAAGCCACGGGAAATCTTGCAGCAGCCGCCTGCACGGCACCTTCGGCCCCCCGCAGAAAAATTGTGCTTGACTTTTTATTTCTACGCTTGTAGAATATAGTTACAAGAATATTTCTACAAGTGTAGAGGAAAGGAGCCGTGCCCTATGAAACCTTCTATTCGCCGTTTGCCGGATGCCGAGTTGGAGGTAATGCAGGCGCTTTGGGGCTGTGAGATTCCCGCTGCACGGGCAGCGATTGAGCAGCATCTGCCCGCCAGCCACCCCATGGCGCAAACCACCCTGCTGACCCTGCTTACAAGACTGAGCGATAAGGGCTTTGTGGCCATTCAAAAAGACGGGCGCAAAAGCCTGTACACCCCGCTTGTTTCCCGCGAAGACTATCTTGCCAGCCAAAGCCGCAGCTTTGTGGAAAACATTTGCGGCGGCAGCATTTCCGCCTTTGCCAGCGCTCTGTGCAGCAGCGGGCTGAGCAAAGAAGATTTAGCCGAACTTCGCGCGCTGCTGGAAAGGAGCGAGCTATGACCAACACCATGCAATATGTGTTGCCTCGCCTGTTGACCGGAATCTTTTTGGCTCTTTTTCATGCCTGGCCGTTTATTTTGCTGAACGATCCCCTTGTGGGAGAAGGCAAGGACCCCAAAAAGCCCAAATACCCGCCGCTTTTGCGCTCTTCCCAGCTTCTCGACATGATCCTTACGATCCTGCTGCTGGGGCTTCTGAGCGGCAGCTCCCATGAAATACAGCATATATTTTTGGATTTTTTCCTGCTTTTTCTTACGCTGAGCCTTTACTACGCCCTTGTGCTGCTGCTGATGCCGTTTTTCCGCCGCCGCATCAGCGCCCGCGCCTGTGCTTTTCTGTGGGCCATTCCCAATATTTTATACATCTATTTCTTTTCCTCGGTTTTGTTCTTGTTCCGCAGCCCCAAGCTGGTGATCCCGGTTTCTCCCAAAGTGCTGCAGTCGCTGAGCCTGGTTTGGTTCATCGGATTTGTGATCGTGGCCGTGTACAAGATCGCCGGGCATCTGCTGTTCCGGCGCTGGCTGCTCAGCCGCACCGTACCGGCGCAGGACCCGCAGCTTCTGGCCGCATGGCAAACAGCCTTGCAGGCATCGCGTACCGAAAAAGCACCCTATCATCTGGGTGTATGCCCGGCCCTTCAAACGCCGCTTTCCGTGGGGCTGTTTCGCAATGTCACATGGGTGGTGCTGCCTCAAAAAAACTATTCCGGCGAAGAATTGGCTTTGATCCTTCGCCACGAGATCATTCATATTGAGCGGCAGGACAACTGGTTTAAATTTTCGCAGGCCATGTGTGTGGCCGCGTGCTGGTTCAATCCCCTTGTCTGGCTGGCAGCAAAGCGCAGCAGCGAGGATGTGGAGTTGAGCTGCGATGAAACCGTTCTGCTGGAAGAGCCCACCGCCGCCCGCAAGCAGTATGCCGATCTGCTGCTGCAAACCGGCGGAGATGAGCGCGGCTTCACCACCTGCCTTTCGGCCTCGGCCAAGGCCATGCGCTACCGCTTAAAAAACATCATGCAGCCCACTGCGCGCAGCGGCGGCGCATTGCCCGTTTTTGTTCTTACACTTCTTTTGCTTTCCTCGTGCGGCTTTACCGCCCTTGCCTATAACCGCCAAAGCGCTGCTGACGGCATTTTTGACGGGCAGAGCCTTTCGCTTTACAGCGTGGAGCATATCGACCGCTCCGGCAGCGCACAGCCCAGCGGCGTGTACTACGAGGTGAAAGACGAAACCGCATTTTTAGACTACCTGTCCCAAATGCCGCTGTATGAGCTTTCCCGCAAATACGACCGCTCAGACAGCCGCGAGATCGACTATTATACCCTGAGTGCCCCCTACGGAAAGCTGTACATCACCTTGTACGATCGCTTTGTATCGGTAACGAAATACAGCGCCGCCCCCGCCTTGCGCTATGACGATGCTTTCCGGTATGCTGTTTACTATCTGCCTCAGCAGACCGATTGGGAATTTTTAAATCACTGCATTGCCGAATTTCCGGGCACTGCGCCGGATCGCTCCGCCTATGATGGCTCGGCGTACACGGTTTCCCTTACACCGAGCGATCTGTGGGAAGTGCAAAACGGCACCCGCGTGAGCGCCGACAGCATTGATGAGGACTTTCGTTCTGAGCTTGCCATTCGCTGCGCCCTTGAGCACTGCACCCTTTCCCTGCATTCTGCACACACCGATACCGGGCCGTGCACCGTTTCGTTTGCGCTGTGGAACAGCACCGAGCAGCAGACCTACAGCTACCCCGAATTTCCTGAATCCGTTTTCACCGAGCTGCCGTTTTTCCCGGCTCTATGCACGGTAACGGCGCAATACACGGATGAAAACGGCAAGGTTTACGAGGCGGAATATCGCTTTTCCATCAATGCCGATGCCGAGATCACTGACGCAGCGGCCGGATGATCTTTCCGGCATCCTGATTTTTCACAGCACTGCACCAGCAGTTTTAAAAGCAGCAAGGCAGCCGGGGCTGACCATCGTGTCAGCCCCGGCTGCCTGTGTGAAATTCCTTTGATAACACGGCCAGGTCATGACCAGGCCGCTATTCCATATTCAAAGCATTTATTCCGCTTTTCTGCGAAAAATAGTGCGGAATATAAGCCTTACAAAAGGCCCGCAATAAAACATTTGATAGCATATTGCCATTGGGAAGTTCATCCCCCATGTTTGCACCCATGTTCCAAAAGTTTTTGTATCCTTGAACAACAATGTAGCTGCAAAGCTCATAATTGGGCACATAATGCAGCAAATGCAAATTGAGATCGCATATGTGATAAACTGCGGTCGATCACTCGGTTTAACAACCGTGAAAGCGAGTTTTTGCGCGATTTTTCCCACAAAAAAGAATTCCAGAACAAAAGCAATCGGCACCATGACCGGCAATTCATAAAGTGCTGCAAAAAAGGTTTCCCCTGTTACGCCGCCTGTGTTGAGCGCAACATTGTAAACGACCATTCCATACACCATAACGGTGGCCATAATAAGCGTGAATACGACATCTTCCAATTTGTTTTTCGGCAAAATAAAATCCTCCTTATGATAACCGATAATACCTGTGTTGTTCGTTATCATCCGGGAGGATTGTGCGTTTCCAATTGATACCAATATGATTTTGTCTGTAGAATCAGACCATATTTTGCTCATTTATGCAACATCAATTTTTTCTTATTTTTGCCATCGTTTTGCGAGCATGACTCTGTTTTTTGCCATCCAGCCATAAAGAGATTGCTTTGATGCAGTTTATTTTATATAATAAATAGAAGGTTTCTAAGGGAACTTTCCTAGGAACCTTAAATATTTTCGTATAATAGGGACAAATTTCATGCATAAAAATATAAAAAACCGCCGGATACGGCTTTTTGCCGCTGGCGGCGCCGTGGGTGCTGTGGTGTTTCTGGCCTTGTTCGGCCCGGCACTATTTCCTTCCTGGGATGCCTTTTGCCGCGGCGGCTTTGTGGAAAAGGATATTCTGCAGCACTATGCAGGCTGGCTGTTTTTGCGCCAGTCGCCGGTGCAGTTTCCCCTTTGCTTTACTGAGCGCATCAACTGGCCAAGCGGCATCAGCGTTGCCTACACCGATTCCATTCCCCTGTTTGCCGCGTTCTTTCGGTTTTTCAGTGCTTTGCTGCCGGATACATTTCAGTACTTCGGCATTTTCAGCCTGCTGTGCTATGTGCTGCAGGCTGGCTTCGCCGCACTGCTGCTGGGCGAATGGATGCCGGGCATCCTAAGGCCGGTTATGGGCAGCCTGCTGTTCGCCTGCAGCCCTGTTATGATAGAGCGCACACTGCACCACACGGCTTTGGCTGCGCACTTTTTCATTCTGGCGGCGCTGTATTACTATGTTCGCTCCCGGCATGAAGATCGTTTCTGCTATTGGCCGTTGTGGGCACTGAATGCGCTTTCCATTACCATTCATCCCTATTTTTTGCCCATGGTGTTTGCTGTAACGCTGGCCATGCTGGCCGAATACGCCGTGCGCCATCGTGAATGGAAAAAGCCTCTGGCGTTTTTGCTCAGCGATCTGGCCGCAGCCGTGGGGCTTGGATGGTGCTTTGGCCTTTTGGGCAGCGGCGGAACGGACGGCAGTGAAATGCTGTACGGCTATTTTTCCATGAATCTGAATGCGCTGTGGAACCCCACCAGCCTGAGCACCGTGTGGAGCCGCTTTTTGCCGGTGCAAAATCAAATCCGCGGCAATTACGATGCCTTCAACTATCTGGGGCTGGGCATTCTTTTGGGGTGTGCTGCCGGGGCGCTGTGCCTGCTGCGCCGCCCCAAGCGCTTGCTTTTGCTGCTGAAGCAGCACTGGTGCCTAACGCTGGTGTGTGCGTGTTTAACGGCTTTTGCCGTCACCAACCAGGTTACCGCCAACGGCGCAGCCCTGTTGACCTTGCCTCTGCCCAATAAGCTGCTGGCGCTTTGCTCTGTTTTTCGTTCCAGCGGGCGCTTGTTCTGGCCTGTATATTACCTGCTGTTCTTGTTGGCGCTCTGGGCGCTGAGCCAGCTTTTTGCAGGGCGCCGGGCCGCGCTGCTGCTGGGGGCGCTGGTGTGTGTGCAGCTGGCAGATCTTTCGCCTGCGCTGGCAGCCCGCCACGCAGAAACCTATCAATACCGCGAAGAATTTGCCACGCAGCTTACCAGCCCGTTTTGGCCGCAGGCAGCCGGGCGCTACGGCCACATCTGCTCGTTGGATGCCGATGCCCCCCAGCAGGATGCGCTGCATCTGGCACTTTGGGCAGCCGACAACGGCATAACCACCAACGATTTATTTGCCGCACGCTACGATGCCGTCGCACAGGCTGCACAGCAGCAAACCGCACTGGCTCTTTTGCAAAGCGGGCAGCCCGCCGAGGATACCCTGTATATCACCCATTCGGAAGCCGTGTTCCTTTCGGTGGCCGAAAGCATTCCGGATTCTGCATGGTGCGGTGCGGTGGACGACAGCTGGTATGTGATTGCCCCCGGTATGCAGGGCTTTGCCGCCGATGGCTGCGTGCCCTATGGCGACAGCTATCCCCTGCGCATTGCGGATTACTCTGACGATAACTGGCAAGGCGGCGTATTAAGCTGGGACGGCTGCACCGTGCTGCTGTATGACTCACCGCTTGCCCGCACCCGCCTGCAAAACGCCGCTGCGCTGCTGGCAAACGGAGAAGCCTATCCCATCGTGCAGATCAGCGATAAAGATGCCGGTTGGCTGATGGTCACGCTGGACATCGCCGATGCTTCGGCCCTGCGCGGCCAGCCTCTGACCGTGATCACCGCCGAACCGGAAGCATAACCGCTAAATCATTCAGGAAAAACAAGAGAATCCACGAGGAAACCAATATGATCGAATTGAAAGTTACCAGCCTGCTGCCTACCCGGCTGGACAAATATCTGATGCAGGAATTCCCTGCGCTGGGCCTTGGCCGCTTAAACAAAGCCCTGCGCGAAAACAAGATCAAGCTCAACGGCAAAAAGCAGCCGCTCAGCACCCGCGTGCTGAACGGCGATAAGATCACGCTGTATTTGAAAGATGAACAGCTTGGCCTTGCCGAAGCCGACGGCCCGCTGTATCTGCAGGCGCGCTGCCCTGCCGAGATCGTGTATCAGGACGAAAATCTGATGATTGTGAACAAGCCCGCCGGTTTGATGGTGGAGCAGGAGGGTGAAGCCGATACCCTGATGACCCGTGTACAGCTGGCGCTGCACAAGGAGGGCACCCTAAGCAAATGCTCGCCGCGCCTTTGCCACCGGCTTGACACCGGCACCAGCGGCCTTGTGATGGTGGCAAAGAATGCGAAAGCCGAAGCATATTTCACCGAATTGATCCGCCAGCGCGCCATCAAAAAGAAGTATCTGTGCGTAACTTTTGGCCGCCCCCAGCCAGAAGCCGCCACGCTGAACGGCTGGCTGTACAAGGATGCCGAAAGGGGGTTGGTTTTTGTGCAGCACAAAAAGAGCCCCGGTGCCAAGGAAGTGATCACCCGCTATGAAACCGAGGCCTTCAGCGGCCGTTTGGCACTTTTGAAGGTGGAACTGATCACCGGCCGCACACACCAGATCCGCGCACATTTAGCCAGCATTGGCTGCCCGATTTTAGGTGACAGCAAATACGGCAACAATGCTGCCAACCGCGAGCTGCGCTGCAAGTATCAGGCCCTTTGCGCATGGGAGCTCACCCTGCCCGAGATCAAAGACCCCGCTTATGCAAACCTTTCTCACAAGGTGTTCCGCGCACCCAAGCCCTGGTATTATGCCCAGATTTTGGACGGCACGCTGAAATAAGCCCGGCCTTTGCCGCTCAGAATGGATTATTTTTTGTTGAACTTTGGCACAAGCTATATTATAATAGATGGGGTTTGTGTTGCAGCACCCTAAAAATTCATGCACTGCAGGAGGAAACGCACCATGCCGACCTATATCACGCATTCGCGCGAGGAAACCGTTGCACTGGGCAAGCGGGCCGCTGCCGTGCTGCCTGCCGGAAGCCTGATCTGCTTTACCGGCGGTCTGGGCGCAGGCAAAACCGCTTTTTGCGAGGGGCTTGCACAGGGCCTTGGCTGCATTGATGAGGCAAGCAGCCCCACATTTGCCATTGTAAACTATTATCGAGGCCCTCGCCCGCTGGCGCATTTTGATTTATATCGCATTTCCACGGAGGAAGACCTGAACGCCGCCGGATTTTATGATTATCTGGACCAAGGCGTTACGGTGGCTGCCGAGTGGAGCGAAAATTGTGCCGAGCTGCTGGCAAAGGAAAACCCGATTTATATCCATATTGAATGGGTGGACGAAAACACCCGCAAGATCTCTGTAATGGGGGCAACATTTTGACGATTCTTGGCATTGACACCGCAGGCCGCACTATGAGCGTGGCTCTGCTGGAAAACGATACATTGCTGTGCGAGCAAACGCTCGCCACCGGCCTTACCCACAGCGAAACCCTGCTGCCCACCGTGGATGCCGTGCTGAAGGCAGCAGGCAAAACCTGCGCCGATATTGATTTATTCGGCGTTTGTGCCGGGCCGGGCAGCTTTACCGGCCTGCGCATTGGTCTGTGCGCTGTAAAGGGGCTGGCTTTCCCTGCCAACACGCCCTGCGCGGCTGTTTCTACGCTGGAAGCACTGGCATGGAGCCACGCCGGCACCGGCACGGTGGTTGCTGCACAGGATGCCCGCCGCGGTGAAGTATACTGGGCCGCTTTTGATTTGGCCACGCACCAGCGCATTACACCCGATGCGGCCTCACCTGTAGAAGAAATTCGCACCGTGGCTGAAACCTGCCCCAAGCCCTTGCTGTTTGTGGGGGACGGCGCTTATCTGTGCGAGAGCGCTTTTTCTGCCGTGCCGGGCGTTCTGCCCTGCCCCGCTGCTCTGCGCGTTGCCCGTGCCGCCGGTGTGTGTTTGGCCGCCAAGGCCATGGCTGAACGCGGCGAAACCTGCCCGCCCGCAGCACTTTTGCCCAGCTATCACCGGCTGAGCCAGGCTGAACGCCAGCGTGCCGAACGGCTGGCCCAAACCACCGAGGGCTGATTTGCATTATTTATCCATAGTCTGGACACAAGGCCCGGGCATACCGATAAAACAGATGAAAAAGGAGCATGATCCATGAGTAAACCCATCGCGCTCGCCGCAGATCACGGCGGTTTTGAGCTGAAAGAGGCTGTAAAGCAGCATTTGACCGAGCTGGGCCTGGAATTTGTTGATTTCGGCACCCACAACACCGACAGCGTAGACTATCCCGATATGGCTGTGCCTGCCTGCGATGCCGTGGTAAAGGGCGAATGCCGCTGCGCACTGCTGTTCTGCGGCACCGGTGTGGGAATTTCCATTTCCGCCAACAAGATCCATGGCATTCGCGCCTGCTGCTGCAGTGATGCTTTTAGTGCTGAGTATACCCGCCGCCACAACGATGCCAATGCCCTTTGCCTGGGCGGCCGTGTAGTGGGTGCCGGTTTGGCCTGCACATTGGTAGACCTGTTCTTGAACACCGAGTTTGAGGGCGGCCGCCATCAGCGCCGTGTGGATAAGATCACCGCACTGGAAAACCGCTGATCCCTGCGTTTTGTTTGATTTACCCATAATCATTATTCATATTAAGGAGTGTTCATTATGAAAGAGCCCATGATCGTAGACCATCCCCTTATCCAGCACAAAATCAGCCTGCTGCGCAACAAAGCCACCGGCACCAAGGAATTCCGTGATCTGGTAAACGAGATCGCCATGCTGCTGTGCTACGAGGCCACTCGTGACCTGCCCACCGAGGAAGTGGAGATCGAAACCCCCGTTTCCGTGGCCCGCACCAAGGTTCTGGCTGGCCGCAAGCTGGCACTGGTGCCTATTCTTCGCGCCGGTATGGGTATGCTGGACGGTATGCTGACTTTGATCCCCGCCGCTAAGGTTGGCTTTATCGGCCTGTACCGAGACGAGAGCACTCTGCAGCCCGTGGAGTATTTCTGCAAGCTGCCCTCTGATATTGAGGAGCGCGATGTTCTGGTGCTGGACCCCATGCTGGCCACCGGCGGCAGCGCTTCGGATGCGATTTCTCAAATCAAAAAGCATGGCGCACGCCACATTAAGTTTATCTGCCTGATCGCTGCCCCCGAAGGCATCGAGGCCCTGCACACCGCTCACCCCGACGTGGACATTTACATTGCCTCCAAGGATGAACGCCTGAACGAGAACGGCTACATCGTGCCCGGCTTGGGCGATGCAGGCGACCGTATTTACGGCACCAAGTAATTTTTGTAAAATGATGCATTCGGCCCCATGCCAGATTCGGCATGGGGCCGTTTTTATGCGCAGGCACTTGTTTTTGTGAAATGGAAATAAGGCGAAAAAAATCCCCGGCATCTTCTTCGGCTGCTGACAGCCGGAAGATGCCGGGGAACGCTTTTTAATTTTGCTGATACAGCATGCGGAATATACCGCAGCCGCTGCAGCGATGCCTGAATTCGCAGGGCGGGAATGTATCGTTACACCCCCGAATTACTGACAAAGCCAAAGCACGCGCTTAGTTGGCATTGTTGGTGTTGCGCAGGGTAACATCGTGGCTGCCGCCCTCTACGATGCTTGTGGAAGAAACCACCGTCAGGCGGGCCTTCTCCTGCAGCTCAGGAATCGAGAGTGCGCCGCAGTTGCACATAGTGGAGCGCACCTTGTACAGAGTGGTCTGCACACCGTCGGCCAAGGGGCCTGCATAAGGCACATAGCTATCTACGCCCTCTTCAAAGCGCAGAGTGGAAGCGCCGCCCAGATCGTAACGCTGCCAGTTGCGGGCACGGTTGCTGCCCTCGCCCCAGTATTCCTTCATAATATTGCCGTTGATGCGAACCTTTTCCGTGGGGCTCTCATCAAAGCGGGCAAAGTAACGGCCCAGCATAACAAAGTCAGCACCCATGGCCAGTGCCAGAGTGATGTGGTAGTCATGCACAATGCCGCCATCGGAGCAGATGGGAATATAAATGCCGGTTTCCTTGTAGTACTCGTCGCGAGCCTTGGCAACCTCGATCACAGCAGTAGCCTGGCCACGGCCGATGCCCTTGGTTTCGCGGGTGATGCAGATGGAACCGCCGCCAATGCCGATCTTGATAAAGTCAGCGCCGGCCTCGGCCAGGAAACGGAAGCCCTCACGGTCAACCACGTTGCCTGCGCCCACCTTCACCTTGTCGCCATAGTTGGCGCGGATCCAGCCGATGGTACGGCTCTGCCATTCGCTGAAGCCCTCAGAGGAGTCGATACACAGCACATCCACACCGGCGTTGACCAATGCGGGCACACGCTCGGCATAGTCACGGGTGTTGATACCGGCACCCACCACATAGCTCTTGTTGGCATCCAGCAGTTCGTTTACATTTTCCTTGTGGCTGTCGTAGTCCTTGCGGAACACCATATACTGCAGGTGGCCGTTTTTGTCAACCAGAGGCAGGCTGTTGATCTTATTGTCCCAAATGATGTCGTTGGCTTCCTTCAGGCTGGTATCAGAAGGAGCGGTGACCAGCTTTTCCAGCGGAGTCATAAACTCGCTCACCTTCACATCGGTGCTCATGCGGCTGATGCGGTAGTCACGGCTGGCCACAATGCCCAGCAAACGGCCGTTGGCAGTGCCATCGTCCGTAATAGCCACGGTGGAGTGGCCGGTTTTCTGCTTGAGTGCCAGCACGTCAGCCAGAGTGGCATCGGGAGAAAGGTTGGAATCGCTGGTAACAAAGCCCTTTTTGTAGCCCTTGACATGGGCCACCATAGCAGCCTCGCTTTCAATGCTCTGGCTGCCGTAAATAAACGAAACGCCGCCCTGCTTGGCAAGGGCCACAGCCAGATCGGGGCCGGAAACCGACTGCATGATGGCGCTGATCATGGGAATGTTCATCTGCAGGGGGCATTCTTCCTGACCCTTTTTATATTTTACCAAAGGAGTTTTCAGGCTTACATTGTCGGGAATGTTATCAGCCGAGGAATAACCGGGTACCAACAGATACTCACCAAAGGTGCGGGAAGGTTCTTCAAAATAATAAGCCATAAAACTTCTCCTTTTCTGATCATGTTTTCTGAACCGGCGGGCCTTGATCGCCCTGCAGGCAGCACATCCATTTGAAGTACAATATATCACTAC
>SFIE01000004.1 GCA_004555405.1 Subdoligranulum sp. | reverse complement strand
CATCACATGAATTTTATCGGCCATCTTCAGGCCGTTTTCCTCTTTGGTATTCAAGATCTGCATGGCGATCATATAAGGATCGGTCAGATTGCCGTAATACACCTCACGGTTGCAGCGAACCAGGGGTTTGCCTTTATACATAACTTTCGGGGTGAATGCCATATTCAAAACCTCCGCTTTCTTTAAATAATGATTCCATATAAGTATAACACATAAATCGATTTGACACAACTAATTTTGTTTCGCCAGTCGAAACAACCGATCACAGATCTTTTTCGCGTTCGATTTTTTCTTCGTTCAGGGCAACGCGCTGTGCCAGTTTGCGCACCTTGCTGTCCATCTGGCTGATACGAATGGTCATGGCAAACTGATACAGCGAAAGCACCATCAGCAAAATGGAAAAGATCAGCCAAAAGATCGTGTCTTCAATTTGCACCTGTGCCTTGCGAATGCGGCGCAGCATATACTGCACCGAGAAAAAGCTTCCCAGAATCAGGCAAATACGAATGGCAGCACTCATAAAATTACAGGCTCCTTTCGGGATAGGGGTTAGAGGTGTCGCGCTTGCGGAACCACTGGATCAGCAAAATCGAAAAAGCCATTTTGATCATGTATTCCACGCTGCGCATAAAGTTCAAATAGCTTTGCCCGGCAAGGCGGTCACCCATTTCCACCTGATATTCACGCACAACAGCGCCGTTTTTGATCAGATAGCTGATGGTGTCCGGCTCGGGGCCATAGTTGAGATGCTGCGCAAATTCTTCCAGCATGGCACGGTTGAACATACGCATACCGCTGGTGGGGTCACAAATGGCCTGCCCGGTGGTGAGCCGGATCGACCAGCTGATGATATAGCTGCCCAGCATTCGCAGGCTTTTGGGCTTTTTTTTATGCAAAAAACGGCTGCCGATGGCAATGTCTGCGCCGTCCTCGATCATTTGCAAAAGAGGCGCAATATATTCAGGGCGATGCTGGCCGTCGGCATCCAGCTGCAGTGCACAGTCATAGCCGTTTTCGGCGGCGTAGATCAGGCCGGTCTGAAACGCACCGGCCAGGCCCAGGTTGGCGGGCAGGTCAATCAGATGATAGCCCTTGCGGCGGCAGATGGCGGCGGTTTTATCCTGGCTGCCGTCGTTTACCACCACATAATCGTATTGGGGATAGTGGCGGATCAGATCATCTACTACGCGCTCAATGCATTCCGCCTCATTGTAGGCGGGGATCACGATCAGTAGCTTTAGCATGGTGAATCTCCTTCGTTCTGTTTGCCCAAGGTATACCGGGCGGCAACACACAGCAGCTTTTCGGCTGTGGCCTGCCATGTAAAGTGCTGCAGCAGATTCTGGCGGGCGTTTTTGGCGGCTTCGGCGCGCCATTCGGCATCCGTAAAGGCTTTTTGCAGGGCCGGCAGCAGCAGGCTTTCATCGGGCGAGGCAATGCGCAAACCATAGCTTTCATCGGGCAAAAGCTCGGCGCTGCCCGCGGTGTTGGTGCATAAAATAGCGCAGCCGCATGCGGCAGCCTCTAAAAGCGTGGTGGGAAATCCCTCGGCATAAGTGGTGGGCAGGCAGTACACATCGGCCTGCTGCAGCAAAGCCAGCGTATCGGGGTAGGGCTGGCTGCCCAGATAGTACACGCCGGGCTCCGGGCTGCGCCGCAGCTCGGGCAGCTGAGGGCCATCGCCAGCCACCAGCAGGGCAGTGCCTGGCAAATGCAGCCGTGCAAAAGCGCTGACAAGGGGCTTTACTCCTTTTTCGGGAATGATGCGCCCCACAAAAACGGCCAGCTTGGTTTCGGGCGAAAGCTGCAGCGCTTCGCGCCAGTTCTTGGCCGAGGCCACGGCCTGCAGATCCTCGGGATCTACGCTGTTGTACAGCGTGCCCTCAGCCTGCACGCCAAAGTGCCGCAGCCATTCACACACGGCCTGCGAAACGCCGTAAAAATGCGCTCCGCTGCGGCGAATGGTCCCGCACACCAGATGCTCATACAGTTGGCCAATGGCATTTAAAATCGGCTGATTCATGGGCATATGGCCCGTGGAATGCTCGATCACAATAGCCGGGATCTGCCGCCTGCGGGCGGAAAGCGCTGCATACAGGCTGAGCGAATACATACGCGTTTGCACCACGCACAGATCGGGTTTTTGCGCCCAGACCTCTTTTACGGTGTGAAAAAAGGCAGGGCAGGGCTTTAAAAACGGAAAGCGCCCGTTCATCAGCGGAAACACCGGCAGGCGGTAGATCTCGATGCCGTTTGCGTCCTGCTCGTGGGCAGGCAGCCCGTGCAGTGCGCTGGTCACCACGATCGCTTTGTGCCCGGCCTGCACCATTCGTTTGGCAAGGTTCAGCGTATAGCGCTCCACGCCGCCCACGGTGGGCAGATATTGCGCACTGAAAAAGCAGAATACCAAAACAAGATCACCACCAAGCGAAAATTTGATAAGGCGATACCGCATAATTCTAAGTGCCGACACGGTGAGCGAGGTGCGGCAGATGCTAAGCCAAAAGCGCAGATAATACTTGCCGTATTATAGAGCATTTTAGTAACGCAGATGCCGTGCCGCAGCCGCCGGAGCGGTGCTTGAGCCATAAGGCGGGAATTGTGCAGTGTTGCCATAAGTTTACCGTGCGATCACGGCAATGAGAATGTTTAACACCACCATGCAGTCCACAGCCGTAAAGGCAAACAACAGCTTGCGGGTAAAGCCGCCGCCGGCCGGGCGCAGCCCTGCCGGTGCAAGGGCCAGCAGCCCCAACGGCAGCACGGGCAGGAAATAGCGCCCCTGCAGGCCGTAGATGGTATCGTAGTAGGTAGGTGTCCAGCAAATGCAGCCCAGCACAGCCAACCCGCAGCAGGCCACAGCCAAAAATCCGGCCCACAGGCGGGCTGCGCTGCACAGCCTTTGCTCGCCCCTGCAGGGCAGGCAGCACAGGAACAGCAGCAGGTACAAAACCGCCACCCAGGTCCAGGCAATATCCAGTGAATAATAGCTCAGGCTGCCGCCCACCAGTGTGCGCACATAGTGGTCACCCAGTTGAACCAGAGAATTGGCGCACAGCATCACGGTGGCAGCGGGGTGGCCCAGAATATAGCGCAGCGTAAAGCAAACGCTGTCGTCCTGCCCGGGAACAGGCTCGGGCTTTTCCTCTTTTTCGGTGTCCACGATCACGCTTTCGCCGCCCGTAGACTCCAAAAAGTCCTCATATTCCTGCCGGATAGAATCGTTTACCTGCTCGGCGGTCACCTGATTCGAGTCAGCGGAAGCCGAGGAGCGCAGAAGATAGCGATTGTTCCAGACAACAAACACCGCACACACAGCCAAAAATGCCGCGGCAGCCCCCAAAAGAAGCTTGCGGTTCACATGGATCTGCCGCACGGCGGCCAGCAGCACCAGCGCGATCAGCGGCGCATACACCACCTTGGCAGGGGCAATCACCACGCCCATCACGGCCAGAGGCACCAGCTTTTGCCAGCAAAGGGCGCTTCCGGGCGCATAGGCCAAGTCAAGGCAGAGTGCCGTAAAGGCAAAGCACAGGCCCAATAGCAGGCTGTCACGGCTGAAGGAAGCCGCCTGATGCAGTGTCATGGGCAGCAGCGCTGCACCGACAAACGCCATTTTGCCAAAGGGAGCTTTTTTTACCGCCCAAGCCGAAAGCAGCGCAAAGGCCGTCAGATTGAAAAGGCGGCCCAGCAAAAGCGCAGGCGCAAAGCCCAAATGCAGGCAAAACGCCAAAAACACACCGGCGGCGCTGCACACATACAAAATGGGGTAGGTGTCGGCCTGTTCTTCAAACAGCCACACATGGTCGCCCAGTTGGTCGGTGGTGGTGTCGGTGAGGTGATACGAAAACTCTTTCCATGTGAACACGGTGGTTTTCTGGTTTTGGATGATGCTGTTAAAATCGCAGGGGCGGCGGTAGGAATAAAAAATGGGCACATCCTGCATCACCCATTCGTCACCGCTCACACGGTTGGCCCAAAAGCTGGCAATGGTAAAGCTTTCGTTGATGTGATATTGCTCATCAGGGGCAGCATAGGGGGGCAGCGCCATGGTAAAGGCCAGCCCAAGCACCATCACAATGCCAAAAACGGCGGTGTGCAGTGCAAAGTGCCTGCTGCTGAGAAACAGATACAGCCCGCAGAGCAGGGCCGTGAGCAGCAGGGCAGCCAGCCAGTAATACACGCTTAAAAAGCGCCCGATGGGAGCCGACGAGATATACTGCGCCAGCGTGCCGTTTACGGCCTCACCGTTCAGCACAAGGGTTTCGCCCTCATGCACGGGCTGGGCAGAATAGCCGATGGAAAGCCGTGCCTCGGTTTGGTAATGCGGGGTCAGCACGGCGGTGTACTGGCGGTTTTGGCCCTGACTGTCGGCCAGTGCGCTCAGGCCAAGGCCGGTGTACTGGCCGTTCAGAATATGATCCATCACGCCGGTGCTGGTGGCCAAAAGCTCGCCGGTGGCAGTGTCATACAGTTCAACCGACAGCTCCCCCCGTGGCTGTTCGCCCGGGATCTGAAACATAAAGGTGAGATTCATCACATCAAAGCTGGTGGTAAAGGTTTGGCTCACCTGTGTTTCAATGGGAGTAAAATTTTCGTAGCTGTCGCAGATCTTTACAGAAAAACACTTTCCGGCAAAAGGGCGCACCGCGCTGAAATACACCAGTGCGCTTGCGGCAAAGCAGGCAAGCGCCAGACCAAGGCAAACAAAAATGCGGCGATACCGCTTTAAGCGCGAAAAAATTTTATCCATAGATCCTGTTCCTTACAAAAAGTTTGATCACACATCGGCCCCAAAGGCTTTTTGCACGGCCTGCTGCCAGCGCCCCGAGGAGCGCAAAATTTTTTCCACCATGCCGCGCACCGCACCCTCGCCGCCCTTTTGCGGGCAAATGTAATCGGCGCGCTGGCGAACCTCGCTGCAGGCATCGGCAGGGCAGGCCACAAAGCCGCACAGGCTCATGGCGGCCAAATCGTTCAGATCGTCGCCGCAATAGGCAACATTGGCGGCGCACAGGCCGTTTTGCTGCATAAAATCAGCCAAAAAATCCCTTTTGTTTTTTACATTCTGGTGCAGATGCTCCACCTTCAGCTCGGCAGCCCGGCGGGCCACAGCCGGGCATTCGCGCCCGGTGCAGATCATCACCTGCAGCCCGGCTGCGTGTGCCAGCACCAAGGCGGCGCCGTCTTTTATGGAAAATTTCTTGGTTTCATTGCCATGATCGTCGTAATACACGCCGCCGTCGGTCATGGTGCCGTCTACATCCAGCACAAGCAATTGAATGTTTTTCATTTTACTCGGCCTCATACTCGCTGGGGGTCAGGAAGGTGCAGGGGATGCCGCTGCTCTGAATGGCTTCGCGCATGGCACGGTTAAAATCAGCATCGCGCGCCACATGGCTGTGCATCGAGCTGGAGGCATAGTTGCTGCGCCCGGTGCGATAGCCGTCGGCACCGGCCAGAGCGGCCGACTGTGCACCCAGGGCGTGCAGCAGGCGCAAAAGCAGGATCAGGCTGTTGTCACCCTGTGCAAAAGCGCCGGCCAAACGGTTGTAATCCACGGTCAGGCAGTCAGGGCGGCTTTCCAGATTGCTGGTGAGAATGCCGGTGCAGGGCAGCGTTTCAATTTTGGAAAAACGCTTGTTGTTGCTGAAAAACACATAATCTGCGGCAATTTCCTGCGGCACAAAGTTGGCGGCGATCACCACGGGCTTATGCCGGGCGATATACTCGCTGATCTCGGCCTGCTTTTCCCGCAGGCTGGGGCCGGGGGCCAACACCAGCACCTGCTTACCGGCCAGCTGCCCGGCGAGGGCCGCCATGGCAGCAGAATCGTCCACGCTGTGGCGCTTGTAATCCTCATACAGCTTGTCGGCGTAGGCGGCATCGAACACGGTGGTTTTGCTGCGGTCAAACCCAGCCAGAATGTGGTTGATATCGCGGTTGGTCAGATCGCCCTTGTTCAGATAATGCTCGGCATAGTTGCGGTGCAGGTTATAGCGGGCCGACAGGAAATAAGCCGGGGTATAGCCCCATGCGCTCTGGCCCTTGATGGGGGAGATCTGATCCTGAATGGCGTCCATCAGATAGTCGATATCGTAGTGCGCACCCAGATATTCGTTGCAGTAGTCTGCGATCAGCTCAATGGGCAGGTTGCCGGGAATACGGCCCATGCCCTCAAGGCTGCCGTCCACAGTCACATCACGGTTCAGGTGCTTGTCCAGAAAATCCTGTGCCAGACAGCTGGCAAGGCTCATGTTTTCGTGCAGATGCAGCGCCAAACGAACACCGGGGGCAATGTTGTGGTCAGCCAGGCTGACAATACGGTCTAAATCGCGGCGGCGCATACTGCCAAAGGTATCCACGATCGAAAACTGATACGGCATGATCTTGTTTACCTGATCGAAGATCCACATCAGCTGCTTGTCATCGTAACCCATGATATTGATGGGATTGATGCTCAGCTTGTAGCCTTTTTCCTTTACCTCGCGGGCAAAATCCATACCCTCGGCAATGTCGTAATCGTGCGCGGTGATACGGATCATCTCAATGCCGCGGCCATTATAGGGCGCAAGCTTTTTGATGTCGTAGTTGCTGCGCATGGCCATGGCGCTGAACATGGCGCTGCCGGGGTTTTCGGGCAGCAGACGGTTCAGCTCTTCAATGTGGTTGCACACGGTGATATCGGGATTATAGCCTTCCACATTGCGCAGAAAGCCGACCTCCACAATATCCACACCGGCGCGCACCAGACTGTGAATAATGTCGCGGGCGTTGTCAAAGCCCCAGTTCCAGTTGTTGATATATCCGCCGTCCCGCAAGGTGCAGTCCAGCAATTTGCGGTCATTCATGGGCATAGCCTTTCTTTGTTAAGATCTCTTCCACTTCCACGCGGTCTTTAGGGGTGTCAACGCTGATGGTTTTATAAGGCGAAAGGATCGCGTGTACCTTGTGGTCGTTTTCCACAAAGCGCATCATATCGTTTTCCTCGGCCTTTTCCAAAAGGCTTTTGGGGGTGGCATTATAAAATTCCAGCGCCTTTTTGCTGTACAGCTGGATCCCGGTCACTTTTTCATACTCAAAGTCCAGCGTGCCTTTGGGATAGGGAATGGGGCTGCGGCTGATCATCAAAATTTCCCGGCGGGCATTGCAGGCGATCTTCTGGTTGGAAAAATCGATCACATCGGCAGGGTGCTCCAGCACATTGGTGAGCACAGCCACATAGTAGGGGTCTTCCGGCAGGGTGTCGGGCAGGATCAGGTCAAACGCAGCGGCATCGATCAGCGGCTCGTCACCCATGATCTGCAAATACAAGTCGGCATCCACCTTGGTGGTCACTTCGTAAATGCGGCTGGTGGGGGTGTCGTGGTCAGCGCTGGTCATCACATATTTCATGCCGTACTGCTCGCACACATCCGCAATGCGCTGGTCGTCGGTTGCAATAAAGCAATCGGCCAGCTTGGGGCACTTTACGGCCTCGCGGTAAACCCACCAGATCATGGGCTTGCCCAGAATATCCGCCAAAGGCTTGCCGGGCATACGGGTGCTCTGATAACGGGCGGGGATCACACCGATGATTTTCATAAGTAAAAACCTCTTTTCAAAAGTCGGGCCATCAACCCAGCAGGGCTTCGGCCTCGGGCAGGGTAAGGCTGATCTTTTCATCGGCTGCCTCAAAACCGGCCAGTGCCGTGCTCTGCACGGTCACAGCCCGGGCAAAACGGAAAGGCAGCGCAAAGTTCAGCACCTCGCTGGGCATGGTGCGCTCCAGAATGATGGCATCCGGAAACAGCTGAGAATAATCAAAAATATCACGGGGATGGGGCTTGATAAAGAAGGGGCCGTCCTCCAGGTGATAATGGTCAGCCACGGCGATCCACAAAGCGTTCTGCTTGGTTTGCGACATTGTGCCGTCCTGCACAAAGCTGTGCGTCATCAAGATCGAGGCGCCCTCCACGGCCTGCGGCAGCGCTTGGGTGATAAATACGCCGCAAAGAGCCGTTTTTTCCTCTTCGGTCAGGCTGTGCAAAAGCGCCGCCTTGCTGTCGTGTACCAGTTTTCCTTTAAAGATCAGGCAGCGGCTGGGGTCCTCGGTTTCCACGGCATCCACGCCGCGGTAATCGCCCCAGTAAAGATAGCCGATGCCGCGGCTTTGCCGCCGGGCAAAGCCCGGTACTGCGCGCTGGTTTTCCAGCAGGGGGTGGCGCTGCCAGCAGGTGCTGGCAAAGGTGTCTTCGCACAGGGTGTAGTGTGCGCCCAGATCCTGCAGATAGCGGCCCAGAAGGCTCCAGTCGTTGTGGATATAAATGGTGCGGTAGCGCGGCGGATAGATCGAAAATCCCGAGCGCTCTACCTCGTGCTTTTCCAGCTTATGCTGCAAAAGTGCCATCAAAGCGGGATTTTCAATGTTGGGCATCGAGCACTGGGATTCATCGAATACACGAATCTCAAAAAAACAGCCCAATGCCTCCAGCCGTGCGGCCAGAGTTTTGGCATCCGGCACGGTGGAAGAAATGATCAGTGCGCTTTTTTCGCCGCTTCGCAGCGTGCGCAGCAGATCGATCATCACCTGATAGGCGGTGTGACAAATATAAAGATCAGGCTTAGCCATGAACTATAACGCTTCCTTTCATGGAATTTTTAAATGGAGTCCTCGATCAGCTTGACAGGCGGAAAATGAATGCGGCCCCAACCGGCTGCCCATTCGGGCATGGTCAGATCGGCGCTGGTCACCTCGAAACGGAATTCGGTCACGGGCTTGTCCAGGCACACAGCCGTGCGCATATCACCGTCAAAAATATCCAGATAGAAGAAATATTGGCCTTCGCCCAAAAGGCTGGGGTCAAACTCAAAGGTGGTGGTATAGGTGCGGCCCGGCTCGGCAGCGCCCAAATTGACCGGGTGAGTGATGCCCACAGGGCTGGAATCGCGGAAGTGCAGGTTCATTTTCATGTGGATACCGGCAAAGGGCTCGGTCACGAACCATTGAATGCGCACGCGCACCTTTTCGGTGTCGGCGTATACGCTGCTTTCCTTGTCCACAAAGTCCAGACTTTGCAGGCGGAAACGCTGGCCTGCGCCCACATTCATGCGGCCCACATCGTCCAGATCGTAATGCACCACATTCACATCGGTGGTATCCATATACACGGCAATGGCCTGTTCCACATCGCCCTCGAAGATCACACGGCCCTGGTCCAGCACTACGCAGCGGGTGCACAGCTGGCGAATGGTGCTCATGTTATGCGAAACATACAGCACGGTGCGGCCTTCCTGCCCGGCCACATCGCTCATTTTGCCAAGGCATTTCTGCTGAAACTTCATATCGCCCACGGCCAGCACTTCGTCCATCACCATGATCTCACTGTCCAGATGGGCGGCCACGGCGAAAGCCAGCTTTACAAACATACCGCTGGAATAGCGCTTCACGGGGGTGTCGATAAAATCGCCGCATTCGCTGAATTCAATGATCTGATCCAGTTTGGCATCCACTTCGGCCTTGGTCATGCCCAGAATAGCGCCGTTCATGTAAATGTTTTCACGGCCCGTCATTTCCTGATTGAAGCCGGTGCCAACCTCCAGCATACTGGCCACGCGCCCGTTCAGCCGAATTTCGCCTTCGGTGGGGGCGGTGATGCGGCTCAGCACCTTCAGCATGGTGCTTTTGCCTGCGCCGTTGCGGCCAATGATGCCCAGCGCTTCGCCCTTGTAAACGGTCAGATCCACGCCGTTCAACGCCATAAAGGTTTTTCCGAACAGGCGGGTATCAGTGCCGATCTTTACATTGGGGTCTTCCTTGCCGCGCACACGGCTCCACCAGCTTTGCAGATCGGCCGTCAGTGTGCCGCCGCCGATCTGGCCCAGTTTATACTGTTTTTTTAATCCCGTGATCTGAATGGCTACCTCACGGGGAGTATTGGTTTGATTCTGCAAAATGATCCCTCCCCGTTACACGGTATCCATAAAGGTTTTTTCCACGCGGCTGAACAAAACCACGCCGAGCAAAAGCAAAACGATGGTGGCGATCACGCTGAAGGCCAGCATGCCCGCCGTGAAGGTGCCGTGGCCCAGCAGGGCAGCGCGGAACAGCTCCACCGGTGCTGTCATGGGATTCAGCGCCACCAGCTTGGCAAGGCGAGGGCTTTCACTCAGCGAGCCCATGCTGTACACCACGGGCGTGGCATACATCCACAGCTGCACGCCAAAGGTAACGGCAATGGCAAGATCGCGGTATTTGGTGGTGAGCGAGCTTACGATAATGCCCACGCCAAGGCCCAGCAGCATCACCTGCAGCACCAAAAGCGGCAGGGTGACGGCCCACAGCGTGATATGCACGCTGCCGGGCTGCGCAATGGCAAAATACACCCAGAAGCAGGCAAACATGGCAAGCTGGATCAAAAAGTTGATCAGGCTTGTCAGAACCTGGCTCACCGGCATGGTAAGGCGCGGAAAATACACCTTGCCGAAAAGCCCGGCATTGGTCACAAAGGTGTTGGCAGTGCCGTTCACGCAGCCGGCAAAAAAGGTCCACACTGTGTTGCCCGCCATGTAAAACAAAAAGCTGGGCACGCCATCGGTGGGCATGCTGGCAATGCCGCCGAACACAATGTTGAAGATCAGCGTGGTGAGCAGCGGATTCAGAAGAATCCACAGGGGGCCCAGAATGGTTTGCTTATACAGCACCGTGAAATTGCGCTTTACAAACATCACCACCAAATCGCGGTAGCGCCACAGTTCACCTGTGTCAATATCGAACCACCCGGTTTTGGGGCGGATCACCGTAGTCCAGTTTTGGCTGTTTTGTGTTGTCATAAAAATAGTATCCTTAAATTTTTATTGATTTCCTTCGTTCGCAAAAGGCGGCGCAGCCGAAAAATTTGGCATAAATGCAAAAAAATCAGCAAAAAGGCGCACTTCACCCTTTATTATAGACTATAACATTATAGCATAGTTTACGGCAAAAGAAAAGCAGAGCCGACAAAAACCGCTCTGCTTTCAGAAAAAGTTCACATTTACAAAAAAGTCAGCCGCGCTTCCAGCGGCCGCCCAAAAGATACCAGCCCAGCCAGTCCAGCCGGCCAAACAGGCGGCTGCCCTGCCCGCGGCTTTGCGCCATGCGCGCCACCACCCCCATCAGCCCCCAGCGAACGGGCAGATAATAGGGCGAATAGATCTTTTCGGCCCGCAGCGAGGCGCAAAGGGCCTGCATACAGTCGCTGCGCAGCGCAGCCCTGGCAGCGGCCTTGCCGCCGTGTACAAATTCGTTGGCTGCCCCCTCGGCCAAAATCAAAAGCTCGGCGCGCAGCATGGCGTGCAGATCCTCGGCGGGGCACTGCCAGCGCCGGCATTCGGCGTTTAGGCGCGTAAATATATGCTCCCACACCGTGCAGTAATCGGCGCGGTATTTGGTGGAAAGCGTATCGCTGCTTTCGCCGCAGCGATAGTAAGTCAGGCTGCTATGCACAAGGCACACGCCGGGCAGGGCCTCCGGCCCGCCCAGCGCCCCAAGATAGTCCAGACAAAACAAAAGATCCTCGCCCAGCGAAAAGCTGCGGTCAAAGCGCAAATGCGCGCTTCGGATCACATCGGCGCGGTACAGCTTGTTCCACGGCATCGAAAGAAAACAGTGGTTGTACAGCCATGCCAGCGAGGCCGCGTTCAGCAGGGTCACGCCCTGCAGGGCGGCTTCTTCGCCCCAAAAATCGGCATCGCGCTCGGCGTTTCCCAGCGTATAGCGCCACATCACCCAGCAATCGGGGCAGCTGCGCTGGGCGTTCAGTGCGGCGCGCAACGCGCCGGGCTGCAGGGCATCGTCGCTGTCCAGAAACAGAATGCTCTCCCCGCGGGCTGCATCCAGCCCCGCATTGCGCGCAGCCGAAACCCCCGCGTTGGGCTGGTGGATCACCCGAATGCGGGCATCCCTGGCGGCAAGCTCGTCACAAAGTGCAGCGCTTGTGTCGGTGCTGCCGTCGTCGATCAGCAAAAGCTCCCACTGGGTGTGATCCTGCGAAAGCACGCTTTGGGCGCACTGGTTCAGCGTGGCGGCGGCATTGTATACCGGTGTGATAATGCTCACCAAACTCATGGCATTACGGCTCCTTTTTATGATCCAGCGTTTGATAATATTCCAAAAGCTGAACAAAATTCTGATAGTAGGCCTGCTGGCCAAAGCTGCGCGAGCGCATAAGGCCGCGGCGGCGCATCATCCAGCGGCGCTCGGGGTCATCGGCCAGGGTGCGAATGGCATCGGCCAGCGCGCGCGGCAGCTCGCTTTGCGGCTCAATGGGCAATTCTACGGCGTCGCTTCCGGCTAAATATTCTGTCATACCGCCGCTTTTAGTGGCCAGCACCGGGCGGCCGCAGGCCATGGCCTCAATGGCCACAAGGCCCGCAGGCTCCTGCCACAGAGCCGGAAAACACGCAAGGTCGGCAGCGCCGTAGTAAAGGGGCAATTCCTCGTGCGGCACAAAGCCGGTAAAGCGAATGCGATCGCCCAAGGCGGCAGCATCGGCCTTCAGTTTTTCCAAAAACGGGCTGGTGGCCTGTGCGGCAAAAAACGGGCTGCCCACGATCAGCAGCTTATAGCGTGGGTCCTGCAGCAGAGAAAATGCCTGCACCAGCTTGTGAATGCCCTTTTCCTCGGCAATGCGCCCGCAGAACAGCACAATAAAATCGGCAGGCGTAAAGCCCAGCTTCAGGCGCAGCGCATCGGCATCGGGGGGCAGGCTGGGGTGAAAATGATCCAGATCGATGCAGTTGGGCAGCACCCGCACCTTTTGGGGCGGGATCTGGCTGGTTTGCAAAAACTCCCGGCGGGTGAATTCGCTCAGGCTCAAAACACCGCCATATAAAGGGTCCAGCCGGGGGCCGCCCTGCGTGGGGCCGTGCAGATGCAAAAGGCAGCGGGCAGGGCCCAGCATACGGCTGATGCGCGCAAACTCGGTGGGGTCGCCGCCTTCGCTGATGGCAAAGTCCGGCTTGATCCTGCGGATCTCGTAGCGCACCTGCTCATACCACGGGTCCAGCGGGGCGGGCAGCCCCAAGCGCCGCCGCGCACCGCACACATAGCAGTATCCCTGGCGGCGGTTGGGCTCGGCGGGCAGCCATATCATTTTGGTGTGGCGCAAATGCGCGGTTTTGGCCTGTGCCTCAGGGTCAGGAATGCTGGCGCAGTACAGCTCCAGCTTGCCCTGCTTTTCATTTTCAAAAATCAGATGCTCCAGCAGTGTTTCCACAGCGCCGCCTTTTACGGCAGGCACCGGAAGCTCGGGCGGGGGCACCAAAAATACTTTCATAGCCATAGCGGCCGCTCCTTTGGTTTTGGTTAAAAATGCTCGATAATGCACAAAGCATTATCTGCGCTTTTGGCTTAGCATCTGCCGCACCTCGCTCACCGTATCGGCACTTAGAATTATGCGGTATTGCCTTCAAAAAACATACGGTGCTGCCTTATTATAATTTCAGCAGCTTGCGCGGGGCAAGGCGCTGCCACTTTTCGGCGCTCAGGCGCTCGGCAAGCGAAAGCCCGGCCTTGGGCACCCCTGCCAGCGCAGGCTGCAAGGCGGCAATGCGCCCGGCCAGCGCTTCGCTGGGGCATTGGGCGGCCTGCCCGCACAAATACAGATACTGCCGCCAGCACGCGCGGGCGGTGGACTCGGCGGGCAGGGCGTTTTCCCGGTAAAAATGAAAGCGATCCAGCAGGGCATCCACACCGTCAAAATGTGCAGGGCGCACCTGGGTGCGGCAAATGCTGCCTTGGCGCAAGCGATAGCAATACAGGGGCTCGGCACTGCAGCACACGGTTTCGGCGGCAAAAAACAGGCGGTGCGCCACGGCATCATCCTCGTGCAGCTTGCCCGGCGGGTAGCGCAGCGTGTGCCATAATTCGCGGCGGTACAGTTTATTCCATGCCACGGTGTAGCTTTGCGCACCGGCGGAATAAAACTGTTCCAGCAAAGCCCGGCCGGAATAACAGCCGGGCTGCGGCAGGCTGAAAACGGGCTGCGGCAGTGCCGCGCCATTTTCCGCCACATCCTCCACGCCGCAAAGCGCCATATCGGCATGGTTTTGTTCGCACAGTTCGTACAGGGTTTGCAAAAAAGCGGGGCGCACCAGATCGTCGCTGTCCACAAAAGCAAGATACTGCCCCCGCGCAGCGGCAATGCCGGTGTTGCGCGCGCCGGAAAGCCCCTGATTTTGCTGATGGATCACACGGGCGTTGGGGTGCGTTTCAGCCCATTCATCGCAGATGCGGCCGCTTTCATCAGGGCTGCCGTCATCCACCAGGATCAGCTCATAGTCCGTAAAAGTTTGTGCCTGCAGGCTGGCAAGGCAGGCAGGCAAAAATTTTTCCACGCCGTAGATCGGCAGAATCACCGAAACAGCGGGCAGGGTGGCGGCGCTCATGCCTTGCCTCCCTGCAGCTTGCCCCAAAGAGCAGCGGCAGAATAAGCCAGCGCCGGGCTGGCGGCAAACAGCTTGGCGCGCTTTTTTTCAAAACCCGAAATATGCGGGCAGGCCAGAATGCACGGCATCAGCGCCTTCAGCTGGGCACGGTAAGCCGCAAAGGCGGCCTTGGCGGCGCTGTTCAGCTGATTTTGCTGGCGTGCCTGCACATAAAACAGATAGAATCTTTGCCACCAGCGGGCCAATGCCCACTGTGCCAGATCCTGCCGGTCCGGCTTGGCCAGCAAAAATTCATACCACATTCGGTATAAACGCAGATCGTCCAGCATGGCAGGGCGGAAGGGCTTGGCCGTAAGGCTGCCTGCACGGCTGCGGTAATGATACAATTCTTCGTTCAGGCAAAAAATCTTCTGTCCGTCATAAATGCGGTGCAGAACATTGCAGTCGTCGCCATAGGTAAAGCTGGTATCAAAGCGAACGCCCTGCCACAGCTCGGCGGCCATCAGCTTATTCCAGCACAGCATGGCGTACATTCCGCCGTTTTGAAAGGTGTCATAAAAAAGATCCAGCGCATCCTGCACACCGGTGAAGGGGCAATCCACACTTTTTTCGGGCAGGGGAGCGCCGGTTTCGTCTATGCCGCCTGCACAGCATCCGGCCAGCTTGCAGCCGCTTTGCTGCATTGCGGCCAGCAGTTTTTCGTAAAGATCCGGCTCAATCAGATCATCCGAATCCACAAAGCCGATATAATCGCCGGCGGCGGCATCCAAGCCTGCATTGCTGGCGGTGGCCGGGCCGCCGTTGGGCTTGTGGATCACTTTGATGCGGCTGTCCTGAGCGGCCCATTCATCGCAGATGGCACCGCAGCCGTTGGGGCTGCCGTCGTCCACCAGGATCAGCTCAAGATCCCGATGGGTCTGGGCGAGAATGCTTTTGATGGTAAGCGGAAGATACTCTTTGGCATCGTAAACGGTGGTGATCACACTGATCTTAGGCATGGGCGTTTCCCCCTAATACTCGGTTTTTCAGTTTGCACAAAAGCGTAAGCGCGCCCGCCAGCCGGCAGCGCACACAAAAGGCGATCACACCGGCCTGCATACGGTTGGGGTCAGCACGAAGCTGCTGCATCAGCAGGGCCCGGGCAGGCGCAAACGCAAAAATCTGGGCAAATACGCTTCGCTGCACCCCAAAGGGCAGCGAACCGCCGCGCCCGGTGAGAATGCCGAACTGGTTGCGGCAGGCGGCGGCCCGGCGGGCGTTTAAAATCGCAGCGGCTTCGGCCTCTGTCAGCCCGCAGCTAAGCAAAAACTGCTGCAGGGCAGGGCGGGTAGCGGCCTCGGCCTGCAAAAAATCGGCATTCATGCTGCGTGAAAGGCTTTCGCCGCCGCGGTCGTCCTGCCGGTAATAGGCTGCATCGGTCAGGCGCAGCGCACCGCATTTTTGCAGGTAGCACAGATTAAAAAGCACATCCTCGTTTACGCGCAGCGCCGGGTCAAAGCGAAGCCCGCCGATCACACTGCGGCGAAACAGCTTGTTGCAGGGTGATTCAAAATGCCCGCCCTCGGTAAAAAGAGGCAAAAACCATGGCTTTAGATCCGCCGGGCTTGCAAAATAGCCGGTCACGGGCGGGCGGTAGCATCCGCCGTCCGAAAGGCGCAGCAGGCAGAAAAGAAACAGGTCTAACCCTTCGTTTTCCATCAGGGGCACCGCAGCGGAAAAGAAACCGGGCGCCAGAAGATCGTCGCTGTCCAAAAAGTCGATGTAAGTGCCTTGGGCGGCGTTCAGCCCGGCATTGCGCGCAGCGGAGGCCCCGCCGTTTTTCTGGTGCAGGGCGGTGATGCGGCTGTCCTTGGCGGCAAAGGCATCGCACAGCGCGCCGCTTTGGTCGGGGCTGCCGTCGTCCACCAGAATCAGCTCCCAGTCGGCAAAGTCCTGCGCCAAAACGCTTTGTACACAGCGCTCTAAGGTGTCGGCACAGCGATACACGGGCACGATCACGCTGATCAGCGGGCTGGGCATGGGGTTATTCCTCCTTTAAAATGGTGCGGTAAATTTTCAGCATGGCCTGCCCGTTGCGCACGGGGTCATGCGTGACGAGCGCACGCTCGCGGGCGGCATCGCCATAGCGGCGTGCCTTGGCCGGGTCATCCAGCAGCGAAAGAATGGCGGCGGTAAGCGCGGGCACATCCTCGGGCGCATACAAAATGCCCTCTTTGCCGTTGGTCAGCATACCGGCTGTGCCGCCGGCATCGGTGGCAATGCAGGGCATTCCCAGCAGCATGGCCTCACCAAGGCTGTTGGGGCTGTTTTCCAAGCTGCTGGGCATCACAAAAATGCTGCTTTGCAAAAGCGCGGCGCGCATATCCGCTTCGCTCAAACAGCCCAGCCACACCACCTGCTTTTCCAGATGATATTTCCGGATCAGCTTTTTCAAATAGGTTTGATACGGCAGCAGCAGGCGCAGCAAAGGCTCTAACAGAGGGCCCTTTTTCACCATGGGCCAGCCTGCAATATGTAATGTAAGATCAGGATATCTTTCCAGCACGAGGGGCAAAGCCTGCAGCAGCCAGTGCAGGCCCTTGCGGGGCTGGTTTCCCTGGCTTAAAAACAGCACGGGCTTTTGGGGCCCGCCCTGCCAGCGCGCCGAAAAAAATCCGGGGCGCAGCGTTTCGTTGCACACATAATAGGCCGCATGGGGGGCAAGCAGGGCAAGCTCGGCCTTATCCCAGGGGGTGCGGCCCGTCACATGGCGCAGGCCGGCCAGCAGGGCGGCTTCCTTTTTGCTTTGCTCTTGATAAAAGGCCAGCTCCCGATCCAAAAGCTCGCCCCGGTCGATCACGGTCGCCAGCTTTTGCAAAGGGCTGCTGCGGCAGTATTTTTCGGGCACACCGTCCAGCAAATGCTCGGTGTAGGGGGTCATGATGCCCTGTGCCGACAGCAGAATGCGTTCGGGGCTGCACAGGCTCACCAGCGCAGGGGCAGCCGGATTTTCGCTGCCCCACAGGTGAACCAGATCCGGCTGTGCGTTTTGCAGCAGCGCGCTGAATTCTTCGCGGCTGCCGGTGGGCAAAACAGCATAATCCACAGAGTCGATGGTTAAAAACTCAGGCTGTTTCACGCGGGCGTCAATGGAGCAGATCACCAACGAAACGCTGTGCTTCAGCTGCTCGCGCTGGCCGATCAGCCAGCCGCCCACAGGGTTGTTGCCAAAGCCCAGCGCCTTGGCGGGCTCGGGCAGGGTGAGGTTTACAAGCCATAAAACTTTCATGGTTTCGGCAGTTCCTTTCGGAAATTTATTGCAGCCCGCGCAAAAGCTCCTTGGCTACAGCGGCGGGGGTGTTTTCGGCAAACAAGGCGGCGCTTTGGGCAAAATCCAGCCGTTTTCCGGCGGTTTCCGCCAGCCAGCAGCGCAGCTTTTCGGGGGCGGAGGCATCGTTTGCAAACAGCGTAAGCGCCAGCGGATAGCGGGCAAAATAGCGCAGCGCCGGGTCGCTTGGGTTGGCACACAGATTCAAAATCGGCTTGCCCGAGCTGAAATATTCAAAAATCTTGCTGGGCAGCTGGTTGGTCACCGTGTTGCCAAGATTGATCAGCACATCCGCCCCGGCCATGGCGCTGCGTGCCTGCTGGGGCGGCACCTGCCCGGCGATCGTAAGCCGCTGGCCCAGTGCTTTGCGGCAGGCATCCGGCGCATCGGCAGGAAAATTCTCCCAGCCGCCGCCCAGCATCACCAGCTGCAGGCCGGGCACATCGGCCAGCTTTTCAAACAGCGAAAGCAGCGCATAGGGCTGGCGGATCTCGGGGTGCAGGCTGCCTGCAAACACGCATTGCAGCCCTGTGTGGCTTTGGGCGGGCGCAGGCGGCAGCGGGCACAGGCAGGGAAATTCCAGCACCTGCGTTTTGGGCTTTGCGGGGGCCAACGGGCCGCTTTCGTAGTCCGGCTCCATCAGCTTTGTGATAAACGCGCGGTCGATCCTGGCGTACATGGCCAGCTCTTTTTGCGCGCCGCCGTAGGGGGTGTATTCCCGGTTGGCAGAGTACGGGTCCATCTGCCATGTGGCCTTTTTGGCCGGGATATCCGCATCGGCCAGCGCCCATGCCGTGTGATAGGGTGCGCACACGGCCACCACGGCATCGTAATGCGCCCCTCTGCACAGGCGTTCGATCGCTTTGGTGCAGGCGGTCTGGCGGCGGTTTTTGTGCAGGATCAGCTGCCGAAACGCCGCCGCGGCGGCTGCAGGATGGGTGAGCAGCCGTGCAACGCGCACCGGAGCCGGGCTGCCGATCTTGCGGCCGTTTTCCAGATCCAGATTCATCTGGTGTTCATCGGCAAAGGCAAGATCCTGCACCTGCACGCCCTCGGGCGGGGGCGGGGGCGGCGTGCAGCCGTCCCACAGGCGCAAAAGGGAGGCGCTGTGACCCATGTTTACCAGCTGCCCGGCCAGGCGTGCGGCCAGCTGCGGGTTTACAGCGGTGGGAAAATCAACATAGTCCAAAACAAAAAGTATCTTCATCCGGGTTCCCCATAGATCGGTTGTTATCGTTTGTCGCGCAGCAGCAGTCGGCACACCGCGTGCCAAACCGGCGGCACACGGCGGCTGAGCAGGGCACACGCCTTCATGCCGGTGCCCAGAAAGGCACTGTGCATGGCATCGTGAAACCCATACCGAAGCTCGGCACGAAGGGTGGAATGCAGGCTGTCAAACTCGCTCTGTGCGCTCTGGCGCAGGATCATACTTTCCAGATACAGCAGCTTTTCATAATAAAACGCCTTTGCGCTTGCCTGCAGGGAAGTGCCCTCGGCATCCAGCAAAATAAGCTTTGCCACGGCCAGCTGATCGGTCAAAAACGGAAGGGTGATGCCGCTGTGGCTGGTGCTGGCGGCGTGCTGGCGGCAGTGATAGCCGTCAAAATCCAGAAACACGGCGGTTTGCACGGCGGCAAACGCCCGCCAGCTGGCTAAAAGATCTTCGTTATAGCGGTACGGGCAGCGCAGCATATCGGCGGTCAGCACACCGGCGCGGAACAGCTTGTTGCTCAGCGCATAGTCCAGCCGCTGGTCATGCAGCAGCATTTCCCGCGCAGCCTGTCCGCTAAGGGGCTGCCCGGCCGGCGGTTCGGTGTCGGGCGAGGGAGTTTCCGTAAAGGGTGCAAAGCGGCAAAATGCCAGCTGGGCGTTCTGGCTTTGGCAGGCCTGCACCAATGCGCGCAGCATTTGGGGGTGCATCAGGTCGTCGCTGTCCACACAGAGCAAAAACTCGCCTTCGGCCAGCGCCACGCCCCTGGCCCGGGCGGCGGCGGCGCCGCTGTTGGGCTGGTGAACGGCCAGAATGCGCGCATCGGCCCGGGCGGCGCTGTCTATGCGTTCGGCGCTGCCGTCGGTGGAACCATCGTCTACCAGGATCGCCTGCCAGTTCTGCAGGGTCTGCGCCTGCAGGCTGGCCAAAAACGGCGCAAAATATTCGCCGGGGTTATACACCGGCACCACTACGCTTACAAGGGGGCGGGCTTCAGTTTGCATGGGCGGCCTCCTTGTCCTTGCGCAGATAAAACTCCTGCAGTTTTTTGGCGCTGTCGATGATATCATACCCGGCGGCGCGGGTTTCAGCCAGCGCGTTCGGGTTGCGGGCCAAATCGGCTTTTTCCAGCGCCTTCACCCAGGCGGTTTCCTGCAGCGGCAAAAACTGCACACTGGGGGTAAAAGCAGCGCTGCGGTCCACCGTGTCGGCCGCAAAGCAGGGCAGGCCTGCCGCCTGTGCTTCCACCAGCACCACGGGCAGCCCCTCAAACAGGCTGGGCAGCAAAAAAGCATCCATGGCACGGTAATAATCGGCGGTGTTGCTTTTTACGCCCGCAAAAATCACGGCATCGCCCAAGGGCTCGGCCTGCTGGCGGGCTGCACAAAGCCCGTCCCCCTCGCCCAAAAGCACCAGCCGGGCATTCGGCTGCCGCTGCAAAAGCGCTGCAAACATACGCAGCAAAAACGGATGATTTTTCTGCTGGGTAAAGCGGCCGATGTGGCCGTATAAAATATCGGTATCTTTTACGCCCAGCTCACGGCGCAGCGCGGCCCGCCCGGCGGGGTTCGGCGTGCTGAATTTAGCGGCATCCACACCGTTGGGCAAAAAAGTAAAGGGTGCGCCGCGATACAGCGCCCTGCCTGCCTGCATTCCGCAGGCAAACCGGTCGGTCAGGCCAAAGGTGAAAAACCAGCTCATGGCACGGTCCAGCCGGCCCACCAGATTGTTTTCGTAGTTTGTATTGTGGCTGTGCCCGGCGCGCACGGTGATGCCGCAGCGCCTGGCCACAGAATTGTAAAACATTCCAAAACCGCTGTAATGCCCGTGGATCACATGATACTCGGGATGCGCCGTAAAAAAAGCCTTCAGCTGGCGCAGGTATCTGGGCAGATCATTGTCCTGCCGCACGGTGAGCTTGGTGATATGCCCGCCCAGGGATAAGATCTCATCATCATAAAAACAGGGCATATCATAGTGATACAAAAAATCAAACTGCACCTTTTCCCGGTCAATGGCGCGGTATATATTCATAATAAAGGTTTCCATGCCGCCTGCGTTCATGGCGGGCACGATCTGCAGCACGCGAATGGGAGCCATAACTACACCTGCCTGTATCGTAAAGAATCAGAATCACAAAATAAACCAGTTTCAGTATAACTTTTTCAGGGCAAAAATGCAACCGCAGCCGCCCAAAAGCCGGGCAGGGGAAGTGGGGCGGTTTGCACCGCCATGCTGCATGGCAGGGCAGCATAGCAGAGAAAGCCGGAAAAACTGCCTTTTCCGGTTTGCGTTTTCCTGTGCGAAGTCAGCGGAAATGTGCCCCTTGGCAAAATTCATCTCGGGGGTTTTCCTATGGCGAAAAATGTGGTATACTCTATCCGTATAACTATGCAAAAACTCTGCCCTGAGCGGGCAAAATGAATTATAAAGCAACAGATTAGCGGGCCTTTTGCCCGATGTAAGGAGCAGTGCTTACGATGAAGGTTGTTATTTTGGCGGGGGGCTTCGGCACCCGCATCACCGAGGAAAGCCAGTTTAAGCCCAAGCCTATGATCGAAATTTCGGATCACCCGATCCTTTGGCATATCATGAAGATCTATTCGGCCTACGGCTACAATGATTTTGTGATCTGCGCGGGCTATAAGCAGCACGTGATCAAGGAATATTTTGCGGATTATTATCTGCACAACGCCGATATTACCTTTGATCTTGCCACCAACAGCATGGAAGTTCACACCAGCCATGCCGAGCCGTGGAAGGTGACGGTGGTGGACACCGGCCTGGAAACCATGACGGGCGGGCGCATCAAGCGCGTGGCCAAATACCTGAACGGCGAGCCCTTCCTGCTTACTTATGGTGACGGCGTGGGCAATGTGGATATTGCCAAGCTGGTGGAGTTTCACAAGGCACACGGCAAGCTGTGCACCATCACGGCTGTCAATGTGGGGCAGCGCTTCGGTGTGCTGAACATTGGCGAAAACAACGAGATCAGCGGCTTCCGTGAGAAAAATGATCTGGACGGCAGCATGATCAATGCCGGCTTTATGGTGTGCGAGCCGGGCGTGATCGATTACATCGAGGGCGATTCCACCGTGTTTGAAAAGGCACCCATTGAAAACATGGCCAAGGCAGGCCAGCTGCGCGCCTTTATGCACACGGGCTTCTGGCAGTGCATGGACACCCAGCGCGAAAAGCAAAAGCTGGAAGAGCTGTGGGCCAGCGGCAAAGCGCCCTGGAAAGTCTGGCAGGACTAAGAATAGCGAGGACGGAACATGAACGATTTAAGCTTTTACAAAGGCAAGCGTGTGTTTGTGACGGGCCACACCGGCTTTAAAGGCACATGGCTGTGCCAGATGCTGGTGGGGGCAGGCGCACAGGTGACCGGCTATTCGCTGCAGCCCCCCACCGACCCCAGCCTGTTTGCACTGTCCGGGCTGGAAAACCGCATGAACAGCATGATTGGCGATGTGCGCGATTACGATTATCTGCTGGCAGCCTTCCGTGAGGCAAAGCCCGAGATCGTTTTGCATCTGGCTGCCCAGCCCATTGTGCGCGAAAGCTATCGCACGCCCCGTGAAACCTACGAAACCAATGTGATGGGCACAGTGAACCTGCTGGAATGCGTGCGCGTTTGCGGTGGTGTGAAAAGTGTTTTGAATGTGACCACCGACAAAGTGTATCACAACAACGAATGGGCTTGGGGCTACCGCGAAAATGAACCGCTGGACGGCTTTGACCCCTACAGCAACAGCAAAAGCTGCTCAGAGCTGGCAACCCACAGCTATAAAAACAGCTTTTTTGCAAACGGCGGCGTGGCTGTAAGCACGGCGCGCGCGGGCAATGTGATCGGCGGCGGCGATTTTGCGGCAGACCGCATTGTGCCGGACTGTGTGCGGGCTGCCATGCAGGGCCGCGTGATCGGTGTGCGCAATCCGTGGTCTACCCGGCCCTACCAACACGTGCTGGAGCCCCTTGCCGCCTATTTGATGATCGCACAAAAGCAATATGAGGAAGAAAAATTCGCAGGCTATTATAATGTAGGCCCCGATGACTGCGATTGCCTGAACACGGGCGATCTGGTGAACCTGTTCTGCGAAAAGTGGGGGCAGGGCCTTTCGTGGGAAAACCAGGCCGAAGCAAACGCCCCGCACGAAGCCAGCTTTTTAAAGCTGGACTGCAGCCTGCTGAAAGCCACCTTTGGCTGGAAGCCCCGCTGGCACATTGCCGAGGCCATTGAAAAAACGGTGGAATTCAGCAAGGCGTGGCTGGCCGGTGAGCCGGTGAGCGCTGTGATGGATCGGCAGATCAGCGAATTTTTTGGCTGAGGCGGCGCAAAACCGATGAAAAACAGGAAAGAGAAAGCCATGCCAAAGCATGAAACACGGGGCCGGGATGCGGCGCTGTGCGCACTGATCGCGGCCGTTACCTTTGCGCTCACTCTATATTTCGGCCTGTATGGCTGTGACCCTCATCACGATGGCGTGATGTTTGAGGCTGCACTCAAGGTGGCGCACGGGGCGGTGCTGTTTCGCGACACCTTTACGCAATACGGCGCGCTGGCTGTGTGGTATGATGCGCTGTTCATCCGCCTTTTTGGCGATAGTATGGCCAGCATTCAGATCGCGGCGGCTGTGGGCATGGCCGGGTGCGGCGTTTTGCTGTATACCGTGGGCAAAAAGCTGACAGGCCGCACCATGGCGCTGATTTCGGCACTGCTGGCCCCGGCGCTCAGCTATATGTATTTCTGGCATCTGCATCCGTGGAGCAGCATCCCGGCGCTGTTTTTTCAGCTGCTGGCCTGCGAATGCATGATGCAGTTTGAACAGGACGGCAAATATTACAAGCTGGCTCTGGCGGGGCTTTGCGCCGCGCTGTGTGCCTGGTGCCGCCTGCCCGTGGGCCTGCTGGCGTTTATGGCGGGCGGCGGGGCCCTGGTGCTGGTGCAGATTATGCGCCGCCGAAAAACGGGCGAATTTGTGCACGGGCTGCTGGTGTATGGCATCGGCTTTGCCGCACAGCTGGCGGTGCTGGTGCTGCCCATGGTGCAAAACGGCACACTGGATGCATGGCACGGCATGGTGATCGTGGGCACCAGCAATTTTGCCGCCGAAACCAACACGGCGGGCGCTTCCACGGGATTTTTGGTACGCCTTGTGTGGAGCCTGGCAGGCGCGTGGATCAAGCGAAACCCGCTGATCGACTGCATTTGGCTGGTGCTGCCTGCCGCGGCGTGCCTTTGCCTTTTGCGCATTGGCGTGCCGGTGCTGTCGGCGTATGCCAAAAGCCCCCGCTCGCCGCACCTGCCGCCCTGTGAGCAAAAAGAAGTATGGGCCGTGGTGCTGTGCGTGTATGCCGTGGGCGGCTGGGCGCAGTACTATCCGGTTTCGGATTACCGCCACTGGTATTGGGCGGCGCTGCCCATGCTGCCGGTGTTGGCTTATCAGCTGTGCAGGCCCGCTGTGCGCTTTGCAAAGCTGCAAAGGCTGGCTGCGCTGGCGGCGGTGGTGCTGCTGGCAGGCAATGTGGCTGTGCGCGGCTATTTTGCGCTGGCCAGCATGGGCGTTTTGCATTATGAAAAGAACCCCCATGAAACCCGCCCCGGCATTACCAGCTTTTATATGGACGAAAACTGGAATCGCAATGATACGGCGGTGTTTGCCGACAGCCGTTATCCCTATCTGAACGGCCTGCGCCTTTCGGCGGATACGGCGGCATTTTATGATCAGCTGTACACGGTGCTGGATGAGCTGAAGGAAAAATACCCCGAAAAGAACATCTATAACCGCACCGCCGAGGGATTTTTGGGTGTGTTCCAAACGGAATATATCCCTTACGGAAACGCCCCCTACAGCGATTACACAAGCATAGAAAACGAATATATCCGCGCCAATAAGCCGGTGATGATCACACAGTCTGAAACCGACTGGCAGGGGTATACCAGCGATTATAAGCCCTATGCCGTGCTGTGCGGCAACGATGGGCGCGTGAACGAGAACACAATTTATATCATGGTGGCAAAGTGATAAGCTTGCCCCAAAAAAGGATGGCAGAACATGGCAAAATGGAACAGTGAAGCCGAGGCTCGGCAGCAGATCCTGGAGATGGTGGGCGAGTACTACCGTGACTTCAAGCAGAACAAAAAAGAGTTTGCACCCGGCGACCGCATTACCTATGCTTCCCGCGTGTTTGACGAAAAGGAAATGCAGAGCCTTGTGGATTCGGCTTTGGATTTCTGGCTCACGACCGGCCGCTATGCCGATCAGTTTGAAAAACAGTTTGCAGACTGGCTGGGCGTGCGCTTTGCCCATTTGGTAAACAGCGGTTCTTCGGCCAATCTGATCGCGTTTATGATCCTGACTGCCCCCGAGCTGGGCCAGCGCCAGATCAAAAAGGGCGATGAAGTCATCACCGTGGCCTGCGGATTCCCCACCACGGTGACCCCGGTGCTGCAATACGGCGCTGTGCCGGTGTTTGTGGATGTCACGGTGCCGCAGTACAATATTGATGTGACCCAACTGGAGCAGGCACTGAGCCCCCGCACCAAGGCCGTGATGATCGCACACACGCTGGGCAACCCGTTTGATCTTGCCGCTGTGCGCGAGTTCTGCCGCAAGCATGATCTGTGGCTGGTAGAGGATAACTGCGATGCTCTGGGTACCCGCTATACGATCGACGGCGAAACCCGCTTTACCGGCACATGGGGCGATGTGGGCACCAGCAGCTTTTACCCGCCCCATCACATGACCATGGGCGAGGGCGGCTGCGTGTACACCAACGATCCGCTGCTGAACCGCCTGATTTTGAGCTATCGTGATTGGGGCCGTGACTGCGTGTGCCCCTCGGGCCGGGATAACTTCTGCGGCCACCGCTATGACGGTGACTACGGCCTTTTGCCCCACGGCTACGACCATAAATATGTGTACAGCCACTTTGGCTATAACCTGAAGGTCACGGATATGCAGGCCGCCATCGGCTGCGAGCAGCTGAAAAAATTCCCCGGCTTTATCGAGCGCCGCCGCCACAACTGGGCCCGCCTGTATGCGGCCCTGCAGGCAGCGGGCGTGGAGGAAAAGCTGATTCTGCCCCAGCCTGCGCCCAACAGCGAGCCCTCGTGGTTTGGCTTTTTGCTCAGCGTAAAGCCCGGCAGCGGCCTGAAGCGCGATGAGATCACGCATTTTCTGGAAGAAAACAACATTCAGACCCGGCTTTTGTTCTCGGGCAATCTGACCCGCCACCCCTGCTTTGACCAGATCCGCGGCACGGATGCCTATCGCATCAGCGGCTCGCTGGAGGTATCGGATTTCATTACCGAAAACACCTTCTGGGTGGGCGTATACCCGGGCATGACCGATGCCATGATCGACCATATGGCTGCCATGATCGCCAAGGCTGCCGGAAAATAATTTTGCTGTACAGGAGAGGGCTGCCATGAAGATCGGCGCTGTTATTGTAACCTACAACCGTATAGAGGAGCTTCGCCGCTGTCTGGCCGCCTACGAAGCGCAAACGCTGCTCCCGGCCTTTGTGCTGGTGGTGGACAACTGCTCTACCGACGGCACCGGTGCATGGCTGGATGAATGGGCGGCCGGGCCCCTGCCGTTTGTGCCGCTGGTGCATCATCTTGACCAAAACTACGGCGGCTGCGGCGGATTTTACCGCGGCATGGAAGCTGCCATGCATAAGGAGTTTGACTGGCTGTGGATCGCAGACGATGATGCTTTTCCGGCCCCCGATGCGCTGGAAAAGCTGGCGGAGTTTATGCAGAGCCACCCAAAGGAAACAGCCGGGTGCAGCGCCCTGTGCGCCGCTGTGATGGACAGGGAAAACCCCGGCGAGGTGATCCCCGGCCATCGCCGCCGCATGAAAATGGGGCTTTTGAATATTCCCGAAAGCGCTGTGCCCCTAAGCGAATACGCCAAGCCGTATTTTGTGCTGGATCTTTTCAGCTATGTGGGCACGGCTATCAAAAAGCAGACTCTGGAAACAGCAGGCCTGCCGGAAAAAGACTATTTTATTTATTACGACGATTCCGAGCATTCGGTGCGTGTGCGCCGGGCCGGGCCGATCTACTGTGTGCCGGCAAGCAGAATCCTGCATCCCAATGCGCCGCCGGAAAACCACGGCCCGCTGAAATGGAAGGATTATTACAGCATTCGCAATGTGCTTTTGGAATATCAAAAAAATTTCCCGGGGCGCTACTATGCCATGCGTCTGGTACGCTGCTATGCCAATGCACTGCTCAGCAAAACTGCCGAACGGCGCACCATGTATTTAGAGGCCATTCGTGAAGCGCGGTGCGGCCACAAGGGGCTGCACCCCGTTTACCGCCCGGGCTGGGTGAGCAAGGCACAAAAATAACTATGAAAAAACCATCGCTTACCGTAAATTATCTATTCAATCTGGGGTATCAGCTGCTCATTGTGCTGGTGCCCCTTATAGTCACACCATATGTTTCGCGTGTGCTGGGGGCCGAGGGTATCGGCGCATATTCCTATGCGCAGTCCATCGTTTCCTGCTTTGCGCTGGCGGCGGCCTTGGGAACGGCTGTGCATGGCCAGCGTGTGATCGCCGTTGCGCGTGACGATGCCGCTGCCCGTACCCGCATTTTCTGGGAGATCTTCTGCCTGCGTGTGGCAGGCGTGGGCACAGCACTGGCTGTGTATTTTCTTGCAGCGGTGCCGCGCTCGCCGCACCCGCTGGTGTGGAGCCTTGCCGCCGTCGAGTTGGCGGCAGCGGCGGCAGATATTTCCTGGTTTTTTCAGGGCATCGAAGATTTTCGCCGCATCACCGTGTGCAATGGCGCGGTGAAGCTGGTGTGTACCGTGGGCATTTTTGTGTTTGTGAAAACCGCCGCCGATCTGCCCATCTATATTTTGCTGTATTGCTGTTCGCTGCTTTTGGGCAATTTGAGCCTGTGGCTGTTTTTGCCCGCACAGCTTGGCAAAACCTGCGAAAAGCTGGCGCCCATGCGCCATCTGCGCCCGGCACTGGCACTGTTTTTGCCGCAGGTGGCCATTTATGTGTATGCGGTGCTGGATAAAACCATGCTGGGCAGCATTCTGGGCTCGGATCTGCAAAACGGCTATTACGAGCAGGCGCAGAAGCTGCAGCGTGTGCTGCTGGCACTGGCCACAGCGCTGGGCACCGTGATCATTCCGCGCGTGGCCAATTTGTGGGCCAGACAAAAGCACCGCGAGATCGACGCACTGCTCAACCATTCCTTCCGCATGATCCTGGCCATTGCTTTTCCGGCTGTGGCGGGCATCTGGCTGGTGGCAGACCGGTTTGTGCCCATTTATTACGGCCCCGGCTATGCCCCGGTGGCCATGCTGCTTAAAATTTTTGTATGGATCGTTTTGTTTGCGGGCATTTCCGGTGTTACGGGCAATCAGTACATGATCCCCACCGGGCGCGAAAATTTATACACCCGCAGCGTGGTGCTGGGGGCTGTGCTGAATGTGGCGCTCAATGCGGTGCTGATTCCGTGCTGGCAGGCCAACGGCGCGGCGCTGGCTTCGGCGGTGGCCGAGTTTGCCATTATGGCCTATCAGCTGTGGCTGCTGCGCCATGTGCTGAACTTTAAGCCGCTGGCGGCCATGATCCCGCAATATCTGATCCCCACGGCGGCCATGGCTGCGGCTGCGGCACTGGCGGGAAAGCTGTTGGGGCAGGGAATCCTGTCGCTGGTCGGCATGGTGGCAGCAGGCGGGCTTGCCTATCTGGCTGTGCTTTTTGTGCGGCATGATCCGCTTTTGCAGCCTGCTGTGTGGCACCGCGTGACCGGCGCGGGCCAGCAAGAGGAAAAAGGAGAAACAACATGAGCGAAAAGAAAACGCCGTTTATCACCGTAACGGTGCTGTGCTATAACTACGGCCATCTGCTGCCCCGCGCACTGGAGGCCATTGCCGCCCAAACCTTCCGGGATTTTGATCTGGTGGTGATCAACAACGGCTCTACCGACAACACCCAGCAGGTGTTTGATGATTTTGCCGCCGCGCACCCCGATCTTGATGCCCGCTGCGTGAAGATCGAAAAAAACATCGGCCTGCCCCATGGCCGCAATGCCGGTTTTGATGCAGCGGACGGCGAGTATGTGATGATGTGCGATGCCGATGACTGGATGGATGCCGACTGTTTGGAGGTGCTGGCGGCCAAGGCAAAGGAAACCGGGGCCGACCGCATTGTGGGCCAGTATCGTGAGGTGGGCAGTCAGGGCCAGGTTCTGCGTGACCGCCCGCATGCCAAAAACCCTGTGCGTGTGATCAACGGCAGCTGGCACGGCAGCATTTTTAAGCGCAGCATCATTGAAGAAAACCACATTCGCATTCCCGAAAACCTGTTTTACAGCGAAGATTACTGCTTTATTTTGAATTTTACGGTGTGCAGCAAAACCTTTTGCCCGGTGCACAAAACCATTTTCAATTATTATTTTAACACCGACAGTCTTACCAGCCCCAAGCAGTATGATGCCCGCAAGCGCCTGGGCGATAGCTGGAACAGCCTTGTGGAGGTGTGCGCCGACACCGCCGGGCGTGCCGATGCCGAAACGGCTGTGCAGATCGAATATCTGCTGTTAAAGCATTACTATCCGGCACTGGTAACGCTTTTGTGCCAGACAAGCGGCGCAGAAACCAAAGAAGTGTATGCGCTCATGCACAAAAAGCTGCTGGCATATTTTCCGCACTATTACAAAAACGCCATGCTGGTGCCGTGGCAAAACGGGCACCCGCTCAGCAGCCGTGTGTGCTGCTGGGGCATGAGCTGGGTGGAACGGCTGCACGGCCTGTGGATCTTGCAGGCGTTTTTGCGCATTCGCCGCCCCAAAAAACTGGTTCGCGTTTGACAGGAGGAGCCAAAATTGGAAAATTCCGCTGTGCAGGCTGAAAAAAAGCCGTTTATCACCATTGGCATCGCCAGCTATAATTATGCTGAATATCTGCCCAAGGCGTTTGAAGCCATTCGCAGACAAAAATTCACGGATTACGAGATCTTATACTGCGATGATGGCTCTACCGATGATTCTCTTGCCGTGATCCGCGGGCTGATCGCGGATCACCCCGAAATGCAGATCCGCCTTGTGGCAGGGGAAAACGGCGGCATTATGACCAACAAAAACCGCATACTGGAAAACGCGCGCGGGGAATATCTGATGATCTGCGATGCCGATGACTGGATGGACGATAACTGCCTGCAGGTGCTGGGCGAAACAGCCCGCCGCACCGGGGCAGACCGTGTGGTTTCCAGCGCTAAGGAAGTGGACGATGACGGCCGTGTGGTGAACACGTTCCCCATCAGCGATCCGCCCAGCAAGTGGGCCTATTTTGTGCATCACGGCGTTTTATACCGCCGCAGTGTGCTGGAAGAGCATCACATTCGCTTTTCGGAAAACTGCTATCCCGATGATTTTTACCTGGCAGAGTGGTTCAATGTATATGCGAAAAAAACCGTGTTCTGCAAAGAGCAGGTATACAACCGCCTGGTACACGCCAGCAGCACCAGCGCAGCCAGCATGTGGCATCCCGAAAGCGCCTGGCACTGCATTCCGGTTTTGGACAATATGCTCGAGCATGCCAGCCGCCTTTTGCCGCTGATCGAGGAGGAAAAAGACCGAAAAGAACTGGAACTTGTGGCCATCACGCGGTATTATGATATCATCTATAACCTGCGCGTAGCGGATTACAAAACCATGATGAAAACCTATAAGATCATCCGGCAGAAAATGCGGCATTATTTCCCGGGTTATCTGAAAAGCTACTATGTAACGCATATCGGCACGGCCCCGGTAAGCGCGGCTCGCCGCCCGCTGCTGCTGATCTGCCTGTGGAGCGAAAAGCTGCACCTGATGTGGCTTGCCCTCACGGGGTATTGGTGCCTGACCCATCTGGGCGTGGCGCAAAGTGTGCTGGGCGTGCGCATGGGAAAATAAAAGGCATGGCCGCAGGATCTTGGCTGCTGCAGCTGCGCCAAAGCCATGCGGCAGCCGACGAAAACAACAGAAAGGGGAACAGCTTAGTGTCACACTGGCAGGTGTTTTATCAGTTCAATGAAAACTACGCCCCGTATGCAGGGGCTTCCCTTACCTCTCTTTTGGAAAACAATCGCGCCGCCCAGCGCATCACCGTCTATCTGCTGCTGGAAAATGTGAGCGATGAAAGCCGAAAAAAGCTGCAGGCGCTGGTGCAGGGCTATGGCCGTGAGCTGGTGTTTGCCGAAAGCAGTGCGCTGCTGCAAAAAGCCGATGCACTGGGCATTCCGCAATACCGCGGCAGCAGCGCGGCCAATCTGCGCCTGTTTTTCCCGGATACCCTTGCCCCCGAGGGCAGGCTTTTGTATCTGGACAGCGATACCATTATCACAGGCAGCCTGCAGCCTTTGTTTGAGGCCGACCTTGGCGGCAGCTGGCTGGGCATGGTGCGCGATTCCATGACGGGGGACTATCCGGCAGCACTGGGCTTTGGACCCAACGAACCCTATTGCAACAGCGGCATGGTGCTGTTTGATTTGCCGGCATGGCACCAGAACCGGTGCGGCCAGCGCATTGTGGACCATGTAAAGCAGGTGCGCGCGGCCTATCCCAACCCGGATCAGGATCTTTTGAACATGGTGTTCCGGGGGCATATTGCTGTGCTGGGCCCGGAGTTCAACTTTCAGCCGTGCCATCGGGCCTACAGCGATAAGGTGTTTTTTGCCAATCGCGGCGCGCGCCGTTATTACACCGAGGCCGAGCTGAAAAATGCCCGCCTGCATCCGGTGGTGCTGCATACCTATCGCTTTTTGGGCGAATTTCCGTGGCACAAAAACAATCTGCACCCCGACTGCGCGGTGTTTGATGAATATCTGGCCAAAAGCCCCTGGAAGGATTATCAAAAGCAGCCTGCGGGCGGCGGAACGATTTTTGTAGTGGAAAAATGGCTGTATCGCCTGCTGCCCAGGGCGCTGTTTTTTAAAATTTTGTGCTGTCAGCAGCAGCGGGCGTTCTGCCAGCTTGAAAAACAACTGCAAAGCGGCAATGCAGCGCGGCCAGCCAACAACGAAAAGGAGATATGACCATGAAACAGCGACTTTCGGATTATGTAGCGGATTTTCTGGTGGATCACGGCGTGACCGACTGCTTCACCGTGGTGGGCGGCGGCGCCATGCATCTCAACGATGCGCTGGGCCACAAGCAGGGCTTAAAGTGTACCTACAACCATCACGAGCAGGCCAGTGCCATTGCAGCCGAGGCCTATGCCCGCATCCATAACAAGATCGCCGCCCTGTGTGTGACCACGGGCCCCGGCGGCACCAATGCCATCACCGGCGTGGTGGGTGGCTGGCTGGACTCGATTCCCATGTTTGTTCTTTCGGGGCAGGTGCGTTACGACACCACCGCCCGCTATGCCATGCAGTTTACGGGCGGCTTGCCCCTGCGCGCCGTGGGCGATCAGGAGTTTGATATCACCCGTTCGGTGGGCTGTATGTGCAAATACGCCGCCATGCTGGAAGATCCTGCCGATATCCGCTATATGCTGGAAAAGGCATGGCATCTGGCCACAACAGGCCGCATGGGCCCCGTGTGGCTGGATATTCCGGTAAACTATCAGGGCTGCACCATTGAAACCGATACGCTGCGCGGATACGACCCTGCCGAGGATGCCGCCGCCATGCCCGCACCGGTGCAAAAAGAAACCGTGCAGCAGGTGGCAGAGCTGATTAAAAACGCCAAGCGCCCGGTTTTGTATGCGGGCAACGGCATTCGCCTTTCGGGCGGGTTTGAAAAATTCCGCGAAGTGGTGGAAAAGCTGGGCGTACCGGTTGTCACCAGCTGGGATTCACTGGATCTGATCGAGGACGATCACCCGCTGTATTGCGGGCGCGGCGGCAATATGGGCGACCGCCCCGGCAACTTTGCCGTGCAAAATGCCGATCTGGTGCTGGCTGTGGGCATTCGCCTTTCCATTCGTCAGGTGGGCTATGACTGGAAAACATGGGCCCGCGCTGCCAAGGTGGTGATGGTGGATGTTGACCCTGCCGAGCTCAAAAAGCCCACACTGCATATCGATCTGCCTGTTTGTGCCGATGCAAAGGACTTTTTGACAGCGCTGGAAACGGCCATTGCAGGCGAGGCGTTGCCCCTGAACCCGCAGCAGGGCTGGCGGGAGCTTTGCGAAAGCTGGAAAAAGAACTATCCCGTTGTGCTGCCCCGCCACTGGGCCGAAAACGGCAAAACCGCCAACTGCTATGCCTTTATCCGCTATGTGGGCGAGGCTGCCCCGGCGGGCACACTGGCAGTTACCAGCAACGGCACCTGCTGTGTGGCGGGCAACCAGTGCTATTGCATTAAACCCGGCACCCGCTTTATCAACAACAATGCCATTGCCAGCATGGGCTATGGCCTGCCCGCAGCCATCGGCGCGTGCATTGCCAACGGCCGCAAGGATACCATCTGCTTAGAGGGTGACGGCAGCATTATGATGAACCTGCAGGAGCTGCAGACCGTGGTGACCAACCGCCTGCCCCTCAAGCTGTTTTTGATCAACAACGACGGCTATCATTCCATTCGCCAAACCCAGAACAACCTGTTCAAAGAGCACTGCAAGGTGGGCATTGGCCCCGAAAGCGGCGATCTGAGCTTCCCGAGCTTTGAAAAAATCGCCGGTGCATTTGAGCTGCCCTATTACAGCGCCCATTCCAATGCCGAAATGAAGGCTGCCGTGGACAAGGCCCTGGCACAGGAGGGGCCGGTGTTCTGCGAGATCTTTGTGGATACCCAGCAGGTCTTTGAGCCCAAGAGCGCCACCAAGCGCCTGCCCGACGGCACGCTGGTAAGCCCTCCGCTGGAGGATCTGGCACCGTTTTTGCCCCGTGAGGAGCTGGAAAGCATTATGCAGATCCCCCTCATGGACGAGGTGTGAGCCATTTTATATAAAGGAAGTTTTTTATGAACGAAGCCTTGCAAAGCGCAGTCATCACCGGCCCCACGGGCGCGGTGGGGCTGGCGCTGTGCCGCGAGCTGTTGCACCGCGGCTGGCAGGTGTATGCAGTGTGCCGCCCCGGCTCTGCACGCGCAGGCCGACTGCCGCAGCACCCGAACCTGCATAAGATCGACTGTGACATGAGTCAGGCTGCCATGCTGCCGGGGCTGATCCCGGCGGGGGCGGATGCCATGTTTCATTTGGCATGGGGCCATACCATGGGGGAAGGCCGCAACGATATGCTTGCACAAAACGAGAATATTCGCTATACTATAGAGCATATCCGGGCTGCCGCAAAACTGGGCTGCCGCGTGTTTGTGGGCGCAGGCAGCCAGGCAGAATATGGCCGGGTGGAAGGGCTTTTGCAGCCCGGCACCCCGTGTTTTCCCGAAAACGGCTATGGCATGGCCAAGCTGTGTGCCGGGCAAATGACCCGTGTGGAAGCCGAAAAGCTGGGTATGCGCCACATTTGGGTGCGAATACTTTCGGTGTATGGCCCCGGAGACAACGAAAACGCCATGGTGCCCAGCCTGATCCGCGCACTTCTGCGGGGCGAATGCCCGGCTTTAACGGCAGGGGAGCAGCTGTGGGACTATCTGTACAGCGCCGATGCCGCCAAGGCACTGGCCGAGCTGGCCATAAAGGGCCGCAGCGGCGGGGTGTATCCTTTGGGCAGCGGCCGTGCGGTGCCGCTGAAAGAGTATGTGGAAACGCTGCGTGATCTGATCTGCCCCGGCCAGCCGCTGGGCTTTGGCCAAAGGCCGTATGCGCCGCGTCAGGTAATGCACCTGCAGGCCGACGTTTCGGCGCTTCGGCAGGATACCGGCTATGCCCCTGCAACGCCCTTTGCTGAGGGCGCAGCCCAAACCATTGCCTGGTATCAGGAAAACCCCTGAACCGCAGCAAAGCGCGCAGAAACGCGGCAAATAAGGAAAGGCTTTGAAATTCAATGAGTGATAAAAAGAAAATTTCCATTATGATCCCCTGCTACAACGAGGTGGAAAACGCCCGCCCCATCTATGAGGCCGTGCGCGATGAAATGGAAAAAGAGCTGCCGCAGTATGATTTCGAGATCCTGTTTATCGATAACTGCTCTACCGATGGCACCCGCGAGATCCTGCGCGGCATCTGTGCAGAGGATAAAAGGGTCAAGGCAATTCTGAATGTGAAAAACTTCGGCCAGTTCAACAGCCCCTATTACGGCATTCTGCAAACCAGCGGCGACTGCACCGTGACCATCTGCGCCGATTTTCAGGACCCCGTGGAGATGATCCCCAAATTTGTGGCTGCATGGGAAGAAGGCTATCAGATCGTATGCGGCGTAAAAACCAGCAGCAGGGAAAACCCCTTGATGTATTTTTTGCGCGGATGCTACTACAAGGCCATCAAAAAAATGAGCAGCGTTGAGCAGATCGAGCAGTTTACCGGCTTTGGCCTGTATGACAAAAGCTTTGTGGAAACCCTGCGAAACCTCAAAGACCCCACGCCGTTTATTCGCGGCATCGTGGCCGAGCTGGGCGGCAGGCGCAAGGAGATCCCCTATGAGCAGCCGCAGCGCCGTGCCGGAAAAACGCACAACAACTGGTATTCGCTGTATGATGCTGCCATGCTCAGCTTTACCAGCTACACGCGCGTGGGCCTGCGCATTGCCACTTTCTTTGGCTTTGCCGTGGCAGGCGTCAGCTTTTTGATCGCGCTGCTGTATTTTGTTTACAAGCTGCTGCATTGGGGCGATTTCAGCGCAGGCACGGCGCCGCTGCTGATCGGTGTATTCTTTATGGGCGGCGTGCAGCTTTTGTTCATCGGCCTTTTGGGCGAGTATATCATGAGCATGAATGCACGTTTGATGAACCGCCCGCTGGTGGTGGAGGAAGAGCGCCTGAATTTTGAGGCATCGTCCGATCAGAACTGATTTTTTAGCCCCGGGGCCAGCACGCCCTGGGGCTTCATGTATTCCAAATAGAAGGGAACGGTGCTTTTGTGACATTCAACGGAAAAGAGCTTCGGCTGCTCAAGCCGGAAAAAAAGAGCCTGCTGCGCATTGTTTTTGGCCGCACGGGCATTATCACGCTGTTAATGCTGGCGCAGGTGGTTCTTTTGATGGAGCTGCCCAGCCTGCTGAGCGTACACTTCCCGCTGCTGTTCAACCTGCTCAACGGCGCAGCCGCCACCGTGGTGGGCCTGCATATCATCAATACCGACGATGAGCCCACCCTGAAGCTGACCTGGCTGGGCATCGTGATGCTGCTGCCGCTGTTCGGCACACTGCTGTATGCCTATATCCGAAGCGATCTGGGCCACCGTGTGATCAAAAGCCGCGTGCAGAGCCTGATGGATATGACGCGCGAATGCCTGCATACTGAGGAACAGGTGCGCGAAGAGCTGAAACAGGGCGATGCCAGCTTGCTGCAGCTGGAAAACTATCTGGAGCGCACGGGCTGCTATCCGGTGTATAAAAATACCAAGGTGACCTACTATCCGCTGGGGGATCAGGCGTTTACCGCCATGCTGGAGCAGCTTGAAAAAGCCGAGCATTTTATCTTTTTAGAGTATTTTATCGTAGAAGAAGGGCATATGTGGGGCCAGATCTTGGAAATTCTGGCCCGCAAGGCAAGCGAAGGGGTGGAAGTGCGCCTGATGTATGACGGCACCTGTGAATTCAGCACGCTGCCGCGCATCTACCCCGAAAAGCTGCGCAAGCTGGGCATTAAGTGCAAGATGTTTGCCCCCATCATGCCCTTTGTTTCCACGCATTACAATTACCGCGACCACCGCAAGATCATGGTGATCGACGGCAGGGTCTCGTTTACGGGCGGCATCAATCTGGCCGATGAATATATCAATAAAAAAGTAAAGCACGGCCACTGGAAGGACACCGCCGTTATGCTGCAGGGCGAAGCCACCCGCAGCTTTACGCTGATGTTTTTGCAGATGTGGCACGTGAATCAGGATGGCCCGCATGATCTGCACTGGCTGGAGGCCCCGGTGGAGCCCATGCCCGATGCACAGGGCTATGTGATGCCCTATGGCGATTGCCCGCTGGACGATTACCGCGTGGGGGAAATGGTGTACATCGATATTCTTTCGCGCGCTAAGGACTATGTGTATATTATGACGCCGTATCTGATCGTGGACAGCGAGCTGGAAAATGCGCTGCTGTTTGCCGCGCAGCGCGGCGTGGATGTGCGCATGATCCTGCCGGGTATCCCGGATAAAAAAATCGTGAACACGCTGGCTAAGGGCAGCTACGAGCGCCTTGTGAGAAACGGCGTGAAAATTTATGAGTACATTCCGGGCTTTGTACACGCCAAGGTGATGGTGAGCGACAACGAAAAGGCGGTGGTGGGCACCATCAATTTCGATTACCGCAGCCTGTACCATCATTTTGAATGCGCAGCCTATATTTACCAAATGCCCGAAACCATCGAAAGCATTCGCTGCGATGTGATGGACACGCTCAAAAAATGCCGCCGCATAACATGGGAGCAAGCCAAAAAGCAAAAGCTCACCACAAGATGGACGGCAAAATTGATCCGGATTATAGCGCCGCTGCTGTGAAAAAGAGGGGCAAGGCATGGAGTTTGTGGGAACAAAACTCCATAAATCTGGCTATTACGAAAACGATATTTCGTGAATTTTAAAAAAAGCTGAAAAAATTTGAAATTATGCTTGACTTTTTGCACAGCGGCAGCTATAATCATTTATGCAAATGCGCCCCATGTCACATGGACCTGCTAAGCGCCCGTAGCTCAGGTGGATAGAGCAACTGCCTTCTAAGCAGTGGGCCGGGGGTTCGAGTCCCTCCGGGCGCACCACAGATAAAACCCAGAGAACGCTTTTTGATTCAGTGTGAATGGGCGATCTGAGCATATGGTGGCTATGGCGCAGTTGGTTAGCGCGCCAGATTGTGGCTCTGGAGGCCGAGGGTTCGAATCCCTCTAGCCACCCCACCGCGGGTTCGCTTTGTTTAAGCGAACCCGCTTTTTCATAATGGGCCGTCGCCAAGTGGTAAGGCACGGGACTTTGACTCCCGCACTCGTGAGTTCGAACCTCGCCGGCCCAACCAAAAATGGAATGTATTGATCGCGATGCTTCGTGGTGAATGCATTCCATTTTTCTTGTATATACGCCGGTGCGGCAGGGCAAAGCGCACTGTAAAGCTGCTGGGCTTTTCAATTGTGAAAAAATGCAGAAAAACAGTGCATTTATTTGTCAAAAATGCTTGACTTTGGGGCGGGCATCTGGTATAATCCACTATTGTAAAGTAAAACGCTTTACAGAAACCGAAAGGAGAGGCCCCATGAGCAAAAACCTGCAGATCAGCTATTTGCTGGATTTTTACGGTGATATGCTGACGGATAAACAGCAGGAAGTTATGGAGCAGTATTATAACGACGATCTCTCCTTGGCCGAGATTGCTGCCAATCTGGGCATTACGCGCCAGGGCGTGCGTGATTCCATCAAGCGCGGCGAGGGCATTTTGCTGGAGCTGGAACAAAAAGTGGGCTTTGCGGGCCGCTACCGTGCGGTAAGCGAAGGGCTTGCGCAGCTGCAGAAGCTGGCAAAGAATATCCGCTTTGTGAACAGCACGGCCTACACCTTCTCGGACGAAATCGATAAAGACAGCAAGGAAATGCTGCGCATTTTAGATGAGCTGCAGGGGCAGGAGGGCTGACCATGGCATTTGAATCTCTTTCCGACCGCCTGAATGGCGTATTCAAAAAGCTGCGCGGCAAGGGCAAGCTGGGCGAGGCCGATATCAAGGCCGCCATGCGCGAGGTTCGCATGGCTTTGCTGGAGGCCGATGTAAACTACAAGGTCGCCAAGGATTTTTGCGCACAGGTTTCCCAGCGCGCCATGGGGCAGGAGGTTATGGATAGCCTTACCCCGGCGCAGCAGGTTGTCAAAATCGTAAACGAAGAGCTTACCAACCTGATGGGCGGGCAGGAAGCAGCCCGTATCCATATCAAAAATAAAGGCCAGACCGTTATCATGATGTGCGGCCTGCAGGGCAACGGTAAAACCACCCATGCCGCCAAGCTGGCAAAGTACTTTTTAAAAGAAGGCCGCCGCCCGCTGCTGGTTGCCTGCGATGTGTACCGCCCTGCCGCCATTGATCAGCTGCAGGTGCTGGGCGAGCAGATCCATGTGCCTGTGTTTACCATGGGCACCGAAAAGCCCCCGGTGATCGCCCAAAAGGCGCTGGCCCGTGCGCGTGACTACGGCAACGACATTGTGATTCTGGATACCGCAGGCCGACTGCAGATCGACGAACAGCTCATGCAGGAGCTGGTAGACATCAAGCAGGCCGTGCAGGTGGATGAAACCCTGCTGGTGGTGGATGCCATGGCCGGTCAGGATGCTGTGAATGTGGCCAAAACCTTCCACGAAAAAATCGGCGTGGACGGCATCGTTCTCACCAAAACCGATGGCGATACCCGCGGCGGCGCAGCCCTTTCGGTGCTGGCTGTTACAGGCAAGCCCATCAAGTTCCAGGGCACCGGCGAAAAGCTGGACGATCTGGAGGTTTTCCATCCGGGCCGTATGGCAGGCCGAATTCTGGGCATGGGCGATGTGCTGAGCCTGATCGAAAAGGCACAGGAAACCGCCGACCAGGAAGCAGCCGAAAAAACCGCCCGCCGCATGATGGAAAACAAGTTCGATATGAACGATATGCTGGATCAGTTTGCCCAGATGAAAAAGATGGGCGGCATTTCCGCCATGCTTTCCATGATCCCCGGCGGCAATAAGGTAGACCCCAGCCAGATCGACGAAAAGCAGTTTGTGCATATCGAGGCCATCATTCAAAGCATGACCCCCGCAGAGCGCGAAAAGCCTTCGATCATCAACCCCAAGCGCAAGCGCCGCATTGCAGCAGGCAGCGGCACCAGCGTGGAAGAAGTCAACAAGCTTTTGCGCCAGTTTGAAATGATGCAGAAGATGATGAAAAAGGTAAAGCGCAACCCCAAGGGGTTTGCCCGCAGCCTTGGCTTGGGGCGCGGAATGCCCGGCGGCATGGGCTTTTAAGCCGCCAAAGTTTCCATGATAACATTGGTATTGACCCAGCTGGGACATTCGGCCCGGGGGTTTGTACGATAAACGCCCCCCGTGGGCCGAAACAAATTTTTAAAAGAAAGCATTTTTTGGAGGTAACAAAAATGGCAGTTAAGATTCGTCTGCGCCGCATGGGCGCCAAGAAGGCTCCCTTCTATCGTGTTGTGGTTGCTGATTCCCGCTTCCCCCGTGATGGCCGCTTCATCGAGGAGATCGGCTACTACGATCCCACCAAGGAGCCCTCTGTGATCAACATCGATGCCGAGAAGGCACAGAAGTGGATCGCCAACGGCGCTCAGCCCACCGATACCGTGCGCGTTCTGCTGAAGAAATCCGACATTCTGAAATAATCGGAACAAAGGAGAGTAGCTTATGCAGGAACTGTTAGTGGCAGTTGCCCGGGGCCTTGTAGAGAACAAGGACGCAGTTGCTGTAACTGTGGACGATCCCCGCGAGGACGGTACCATCGTGTATCATCTGCACGTTGCAGAGGATGATATGGGCCGCGTTATCGGCAAGCAGGGCCGCATTGCAAAGGCAATTCGCATTGTCATGCGCGCTGCAGCCGTTCGCCAGGGCGAAAAAGCGATCGTAGAGATCGACTGATCCGTTTCTCAGAACCCGAAGGGCTCTTTGTCTTTGCACAAAGGGCCCTTTTTTCTATCAAAAAGGAGAACACCATGCAGGATTATCTTGAGATCTGCCGCATTGTGGCCACCCATGGCGTGCGCGGCGAAATGAAGGCCGAGCTGTATTGTGACAGCGCCGCCTTTCTGGCCAAGGCCAAAACGCTGTATTGGGATGCGCAGGGCCAGCGCCCGGTAAACATTCGCGGTGTGCGCGCACAGGGCAATCTGGCGCTGATCACGCTGGAGGGCGTAGAGGATATGGATGCTGCCCGTGCTGCACGCGGCAAAACGCTGTATATGGCGCATGATGCCGTAAAGCTGCCCAAGGGCCGCTATTTTATTCAGGATATCATTGGCTGCACGGTGGTGGATGCCGAAACCGGCCGCGAATACGGCAAGGTGAAGGATATCACCCATCCCGGTGCGCAGGATATTTACACCGTGGTGGATGAGGCCGGCGGCGAGCATATGTTCCCGGCTGTGCCGGAATTTCTCAAGCAGCTGGACCCGGAAAACGGCATCGTGCGCATCAGCCCGATCCCCGGTATGTTTGACGAAGCGGTGAACGGAGATATGGAATAACATGGGCATGAGAATTGACATCGCCACCCTGTTTCCCGAAATGTGTGAACGGGTGCTGGGCGAAAGCATCATCGGGCGCGCCGAAAAAAAAGGCTGCATTGAAACGCATTGCCACCAGATCCGCGATTATACACTGAATAAGCAGAAGCAAACCGACGATTATCCCTATGGCGGCGGCTGCGGGCTGGTGATGTATGCGCAGCCCATTGCAGACTGCATTCGGGAAATACAGCGTCAGGTGGCCGAGCAGGGCCGCCCTGCGCCGCATATCGTATTTTTAACGGCGGCGGGCAAAACTTACAACGAAGAACACGCCAAGCGCCTGGCCTCTTATGACAGCCTTTTGCTTGTGTGCGGGCACTACGAGGGCATTGACGAGCGTGTGATCGAAGCATTTGCCGACGAGGAGATCGCCATTGGCGACTATGTGCTTACCGGCGGCGAGCTGGCCAGCCTTGTGGTGGCCGACAGCGTGCTGCGCCTGCAGCCCGGCGTGCTGGCCGAGGAAAAGGGCTATCAGGAAGAAAGCTACTGGGACGGCCTTTTGGAATATCCGCAGTACACCCGCCCCGAAACATGGGAGGGCCGCACGGTGCCGCCCATTTTGCGCAGCGGTGACCATGCCAAGATCGCCGCATGGAGGCAAGAGCAAAGCTTAGAGCGCACCAAGGCGCGCCGGCCGGATCTGTATGAAAGCTATGTGCAGGCACATCCGGCGCCGCCGCCCAAGAAAAAGCGCCCGCCGCGCCGCAAAAAGGCGGCCGAGCAGGAACCCTCGGAGGAGGAATAATACCCGTTTTTTACAAAAAACAGGGTTGCCTTGTATGCCTTAACCAAGAATGTGGAAAAATAAATAGGAAAATTGCACAAAGAAGTAATGCCGCTTTTGGTTGCTTTATGAAATCCGCCAAAATTCGGAAAAATTGCTGTACAAAAACTCAGAAAAGGATTATTATTATAGCAGAGCAAAATCTGACCACTGCAATATCAGCTTTACAGAGGAGCGTAGAATTATGTTTGTAAAAGAAGTTACTGTTGAAAATCAGGTTGGACTGCATGCCCGTCCGGCAACTTTCTTTATTCAGAAGGCCAATGAGTTCAAGTCTTCCATCTGGGTCGAAAAGGAAGAGCGCCGCGTAAACGCCAAGAGCCTCCTGGGCGTTCTGTCTCTGGGCATCGTGGGCGGCACTACCATCCGCATCATTGCCGATGGCGCTGACGAACAGGCAGCTGTTGAGGGCCTGGTAAAGCTGGTCAACAGCGGTTTTTCGGAATAATAGATCAGAAACAACAAGCAAAAGCAGGGCGGATGGGGAAAATTCCCATCCGCTTTTTTGTCTATGAGGGCAATACTGAAAAAGGGGGTGCTGTATGACCAAAGCAGAGCTGTACAAAAAAGCCTGTATGCTGCCCATGCTGCCGGGCGTGTATATTATACGCGATAAAAAGCAGGAGATCATTTACATTGGCAAGGCCAAGCGTTTGCGGGTGCGTGTGTCGCAATATTTCCGCGAGGGCGTTCCCCACGATGCCAAGGTCACGCAGATGATCGCCCATGCGTTTGAATTCGATGTGGTGGTGTGCCAAAGCGAATTCGAGGCACTGGTGCTGGAGGCCAGCCAGATCAAGGCCCACACCCCCAAATATAACATTCTTTTAAAAGATGATAAGGGCTATTCGTATGTGCGCATCAGTCAGGAGCCGTGGCCCCGCCTTTCGGCTGTGCTGCAAAAAGAAGAGGACGGTGCCCGCTATCTTGGCCCGTTTACCAGCAGCTTTGCGGTGCGCGAAATGGTGGAAACCGCACAGGATGCCTTTTTGCTGCCGCGCTGCAGCCGTAAATTCCCGCAGGAGATCGGCAAGGGCCGCCCCTGCCTGAATGCACACATTGGCAAGTGCATGGCCGTGTGCAGCGGCAAGATCAGCCAAAAAGCCTACTGCGAAGCAGTAGAAAACGCCGAACACATGATCCGCTACGGCAAGCGAGATATTGTAAAAACCCTGACGGCTAAAATGATGGAAGCCTCGGAACGGCTGGATTTTGAAACCGCGGCGCTGCTGCGCGATCAGATCAGTGCCATTCAAAAGGTTTCGGCCGGGCAAAAAGTGGTGGTGGATGGGGAAACCGCCATGGATGTGGTGGCTTTTGCGGGCACCACCAAGGCGGTGTGCGCGGCCATTCTGCGCTATCGGGAAGGCCGCCTTACGGATAAGCGGGAATTCCTGTTCCGCGATACCACCGATATTCCGGCCCTGCGCGAGGCCTTTTTGCCCCAGTATTATCTGGACGGCGAGCAGGTGCCCAAGCTGATCGCCGTGGACCAGCTGCCCGAAGGGGCCGAGGCGCTGACGCAGGCACTCAGCGAGGCCCGCGGCAGCAATGTGAAGCTGTACGTGCCGCAGCGCGGCGATATGGCCAAGCTGGTAAGCATGGCCTACACCAACGCCGTAGAGCGCCTGGCGCGAGAAAGCGGGCGCTTCAGCAGGGAGCAAAAGCTGCTGGAAGAGCTGGCACATCTTTTGGGCCTTGCCAAAACACCGCGCACCATTGAAAGCTATGATATTTCCAACTGGGGCGACGGCACCAGTGTGTGCGGCATGGTGGTGTTTGAAAACGGAAAGCCCAAGCGAAGCGGTTACCGCCGCTTTAAAATGCGCACGGTGGCGGGCACCGATGATTACGCCAGCATGGCCGAAACGCTTTCGCGCCGGGCCGAGGAATACCGCCTTGCCAGAATGGGCGAAAGGCCCGACCACGAGGGCAATCAGTTTGCCACGCTGCCGGATCTGATCTTGCTGGATGGCGGCAAAGGGCAGGTGAGCGTGGTGCAGCAGGCTTTGCGCGGCACTATGATGGAGCATGTGCCGCTGTTTGGCATGGTGAAGGACGATCACCACCGCACCCGTGCCATTGTGAACGCACAGGGGCAGGAGATCGCCCTTCAGATGAATCGGGGCACTTTTACCTTTGTCACCTCGATCCAGGACGAAGTGCACCGCTATGCCAACGAATACCGCAAACAGCAGTACAACAAAAAGTCGTATGCCAGCACTCTCACCGAGGTTCCCGGCGTAGGCCCGGCTACGGCTAAAATGATCCTGAAAAAAATGGGCTCGGTGGCGGCTGTGCGTGCTGCCGCCCGCGAAGAGCTGGAGGCTCTGCCCGGCATTGGCCCCGTAACGGCGGCTGCGATCTGGGATCACTTTCACACAAACAGCACTTGACAAATTCTGCCCAAGCCGGGATAATTAAAAGCGGTATTGCCCTAAGGGGCTGCCTGCCGAAAGGCAGAGCGCAAAAAAATCAGATGCCCACTAAAACTGCAACAAAGGAGGCGCTGCCATGCGCGTGATAGCCGGAACCGCCCGAGGAACCAAATTACAGGCTTTGCCGGGAGAAGATGTGACCCGCCCCACCGTGGATCGGGTGAAGGAGGCCATGTTCAGCAGCGTACAGTTTCTTTTGCCGGGCGCAAAAGTGCTGGATCTGTTTGGCGGCAGCGGGCAGCTGGGCATTGAAGCGGTTTCGCGCGGTGCGCTGAGCGCCACCATCGTGGATCGCAGCGATGCAGCCATTCGCGTGATCACCGCCAACTGCCGTGCGGCAAATCTGGCCGCACAATGCGATATTCGCCGGGGCGAAGCCGATGCCTTTTTGGCGGGCTGCGGCGTGCAGTATGATCTTGTGCTTATGGACCCGCCGTATCACAACGGCACGGTGCAGCGGCTGCTGCCGCTGGTGGATAAGATCACAGCGCCGGGCGGTGTGGTGATCTGCGAAACCGAGCGCGAGGCAGCTCTGCCTGAGCGCGAAGGTGAACTTGTTATGAAAAAGCAGCATAAATACGGGAAAATTCTCGTAACGAAATATGAAAAGGAGAATACACAATGAATGTGGATGAGATCCTGTACATGATCGAGGAACAGCTTGAAAACGGAATGAATGTGCCTCTTTCCGGCGGCAAAAGACTGGTGGATGTGGATAAGGTGCATGACTTGGTGGATGAGATCCGCGCAAACCTGCCCGATGAGATCCGCCAGGCAAAAGGCATTGTGAATGACCGTGCCCAGATCCTGAGTGATGCCAAGCGCGAAGCCGAGGCCATTGTGAGCAAGGCCGAATCCCGCGCCCGCGCCATTGTGAGCGAGCAGGAGATCGTAAAGGAATCGCAGCGCCGCGCTGCCGAAATTTTGACTGCGGCCCAAAGCCAGAGCCGTGAGCTGAGCAACAAGGTGGCCGGTTATTGCGAAAATATGCTGCGCAATACCGAGGAGCAGCTGAGCCAGAGCCTTGGCGAAGTAAAGACCACCCGCGCCAATCTGCGCCAGGCAGCCAAAAAATAAAGCACTTTTTGCCGCATTTGGCCTATGACGGATTGTATCTGAAATGTAACCAAATTGTAACAAAAAGATAAGGCGGGAACACTGCCTTAAATGCACGATAACAGGAAAAATATAATAGAATTGCACTATAAGCCCATTCCAGCTTCGGCAGGAATGGGCTTGTTTTTTACGCTGTAAATTGCTATGATGTAATAAAGAAATGGGCAAAAGTGTTCAAAAGTGGGCAAAGGAGTTGGAAAGGGGGCGCAGGGCAATGCTGATGGGCCGATATGACTACAGCATCGATGCCAAGGGGCGCTTAAACTTTCCGGCCCGTTTTCGGCAGGAAATGGGAGAAACCTTTGTGGTCACCCGTTGGCTGGACGATTGCCTTGTGGCGTTTCCGCAAAGCGAGTTTGAGCGCGTGGCCCAAACCTTTGCCGAGAAAAGCATGGTGAAAAGCCGCGACATCCAGCGGTTTCTGTTCAGCGCCGCAGCCGAGGTGCAGCCGGATTCGCATGGGCGTATTCTGTTGCCCGCCAATTTGCGCCGCCACGCACATCTGGAAAAAGATGTCACGATCATCGGCAGCCGCAACCATGCAGAAATTTGGGATACCGCTTTGTGGGATGCCCACGAAGCCGCTTTCGATCAGGCAGATATTCAGGCTGCCATGGAAGAATTGGATATTTAACACGCCGCTGTATGCCGAAAACCGGCTGTGATCTGTGCGGCATAGAAAGGGGAAGCACCAATGCTGGAATTCAGCCATGTGCCGGTGCTGTTGGAGCAATGCATCGAGGGCCTTGCAATCGACCCGGCGGGCACTTATCTTGACGGCACGGCAGGCGGGGCAGGGCATTCCCGCGAAATCGCAAAACGCCTTACCACGGGGCGCTTGATCTCACTCGATCAGGACCCCGATGCTATACAAACCGCCACCGAACGCCTGCAGGGCCTGCCTGCGCAGGTGGTGCAGGTGAACTTTCGCCAGGCCAAGCAGGCCTTGGCACAGCTGGGAATCCAACAGATCAACGGCGCGCTGCTGGATCTGGGGGTTTCCAGCCACCAGCTGGACGATGGTGACCGCGGGTTTTCGTATCACATGGATGCACCGCTGGATATGCGCATGAGCCAGAGCGGCCAAACGGCGGCGGATCTGGTGGCGGCGCTTTCGCGGGAAGAGCTGGCCCGCATTCTGCGTGACTACGGTGAAGAGCCTTATGCATGGCAGATCGCAGGGCGCATTGTGAAGGAGCGCGAGCAAAAGCCGATCTTAACCACGCTGCAGCTGGCCGAGCTGGTGGCCTCTGCCGTGCCGCCCGCCGAACGCCGCAAAAGCAAAAATCCGGCCCGGCGCACATTTCAGGCGCTGCGCATTGCCGTAAACAGCGAGCTGGACGCCTTAAACGAAGGCATGGACGGCATTTTTGATTGTCTGGCCCCGGGCGGGCGGTTTTGCATCATCACCTTCCACAGCTTGGAAGATCGTTTGGTGAAAAACAAATTCCGCCGCTGGGCCACAGCCTGCACCTGCCCGCCGGAATATCCCGTGTGCCTGTGCGGCGGCAAGCCCAAGGCAAAGCTGATCACCCGCAAGCCCATTGAGGCCGACAGCATCGAACTGGAAAGCAACCGCCGCTCGCGCAGCGCCAAGCTTCGTGTGCTGGAAAAGCTGTAACGCCAAAAATGTAAACCGACTACGATAGAAAGGGGGAACCGATATGCCGCAGGGAGCCTACGATCTGGATGCATTTGCCAACCGCCCGAAAAGCAACTACAGCGGCATTCGGGTCGCCCAAGGGGGCAAGCCGAACCGCAAGCGGTTAGAGCGCCTGCGCAGCTTGAACACAGCCATTATGGCGGCGCTGCTGCTGGGCCTTGCCTGCAGCCTGCTGCAAAGCTATGCCACGCTGAATGAATTGAACATGAGCGTGCAGTACACGCAAAACGAACTGGCCACGGCCAAAAGTGAATACGACTATCTTTCCAGCGTTTTGAGCAGCAAAACCAACCTGAAAACCGTAGAGGAAGTGGCCGGCACCGAGCTGGGGCTGATGAAGCGCGATGAAAGTCAGGTCACCTATATCACCATGGAAAAAGAAAGCGTGATCTCCTCGCCCGAAACCGGCACCGAAAAGCTGGTGAACTATCTGCACTGTCTGGGCTCGGATATCCTGCAGGCGCTGGATCCGTAAAGCGCACCAAAGCAGCCAAAACATAAAAATGCCGGCACAGCACAATGCCGCGCAGGGCAGCGGCTGCCAAGGGCAGAAAAAAAGCTTTTTGTTTCTGTAAAAGCATCGTTTGATCGCAAGGCTTGCAGGGGCCCGGCAGAGCTGTGCCCTTGCAAGCTGTCTACAAGGTTTGTGCAATGGCCTCTTTGTGACAAGGACATTCTTTTTACAAGCGGAAGCGTGCAGGTGCTGCACGCTTTTTTTATCCCGCGCAACGGCGGGGCAATCATGGGGAGTACGCACACATTATGGCAAAAAAAATAGTACGCAAAAAACAAAGGATTCCGCTGAGCCGCCTGATGATCGTGGGCAGCGCCTTCAGCCTGTGCGGTGTGGCGCTGCTGGGGCGTTTGGCTTATTTTCAGCTGTTTCACTATCAGGATAACCGTGCCTCCGCTGCACAGCAGCAGTATTCCGATAATGTGATTCAGGCTTCGCGCGGCTCGATCTATGATGCCACCGGCAAGGAGCTGGCGCGCAGCACCACCCTTTATAATGTAACGGTGGACCCGCAAAACTGCGACCAAACACAGATCGACCGTATCAGTCGGGAGCTGGCCGAGATCTTAGGGGTGGATCAGGAAGAAATTTACGAAAAACTCAGCCAGTCGGAATCGCGCTACAAGGTGCTGGCTCGCCGTGTGGACAAGCGTGTGGCCGACCAGATCAAAAACTATGCCCCGGTGATCGAGGCCGACCCGAATGTGAAAAATTCCAAAGCGCAAAAGATCAAGGTGAGTCTGGCGCTGGAAACCGTGGACAGCCGCGAATATCCCTACGGCGCATTTTTGGCCAGCGTTCTGGGCTTTTGCAACGATGACGGCGAGGGATTTTACGGGCTGGAAAAATCATATAATTCGGTATTGGCCGGGCAGGATGGCCGCTCCATCAGCCTGACCAATGCGCATAAATACGAGCTCAGCGAGCAAAACGAGCAATACCATGCCGCACAGGATGGCCAAAGCCTTGTGCTGACCATTGATGTGAATCTGCAGGAGATCGTGGAGCGCTATCTTTCGGCGGCCATTGAAAGCAACAATGTGCAAAATCGCGGCTGCGCCATGATCATGGATGTGAATACCGGCGCGATTTTGGCTATGTCCAGCAAGCCGGATTTTGACCCCAACGATCCCTATACCATTTATGATGCAGGCTATCAGGCGCAGCTGGAAGCTGCCGAGAGCGATGAAGAGTATAACCAGCTCAGCAAATCCTTCCGTGAAACACAGTGGAAAAACAAAACCATCACCGAGCTGTATTATCCCGGTTCGGTGTTCAAGCTGGTCACAGCAGCCGCTGCACTGGACAGCGGCGTGATGACCCCCAACAGCTCGTTTTACTGCGGCGGCCATTTGCAGGTGAGCAACATCAGCTACTCCTGTGCGGCTTCCACCGAGGGCGGCACCACCACGGTGCACGGAATGCAGCAGATGGAACAGGCGCTGAACAATTCGTGCAATGTGTATTTCATCCAAACCGGCCAGGCACTGGGCATATCGCGCTTTTACGATTATTTCAACGCCTTTGGCTTCACCGAGACCACCGGCGTCGATCTGCCCAGCGAAACGCCCTACCTTTTGTATTACACACCCGAAAAAGAGGGCACGCACAGCAAAATGGGCGAGGTCGAGCTGGCCAGCTCGTCCTTTGGTCAGGCACAAAAAATCACGCCGCTGCAAATGGTCACTGCCGCTGCGGCGGTGGTAAACGGCGGCTATCTGGTCACGCCTCATGTGGTGGATCATATCGTGGACGCAAACGGCAACACCGTGAAAACCGTTGAAACCAAGATCAAGCGTCAGGTGATCAGCGAGCAGGTGAGCGAGCAAATGCGCACGATGATGGAATATGTGGTGGGCGGCGGTCAATCCGGCCACTCGGGCCGAAATGCCTATGTGGCAAGCTATCGCATTGGCGGCAAATCCGGCACCAGTGAACAGCTGGATATGGAACTGCGCAGCTACGACGGCGACTACCGCAAGGTTTCCAGCTTTCTGGCGGTGCTGCCCATTGATGATCCGCAGATCGTGGTGTTTGCCATGCTGGATGACCCGCAGGGCGAAAACGACTATGCTTCGCGCATTGCGGCCCCCATTGTGAGCAACATCATCAGCGAGGCCGCGCCGTATCTGGGCCTTAGCACCGATGGAACCTCTCAGAGCGGCACCGTTAAGGTGCCCAATTCGGTGGGGCAGGACTGGGCGCTGGCACAGGTGGAGCTGAACAAGCTGGGCCTGAGCCACCGATTGATCGGCCATAGCGGCAGCGTGACTTATCAGTATCCGCTGGCATACAGTGAGGTGCCGGCAGGCAGCACCATCTATCTGTACACCGAATCCGCCGAGGGCACGGTGACTACGGTGCCGGATGTGATAGGCAAAAACACCGAGCAGGCAAAACAGATGCTGAAGGCGGCCAATCTGAATGCTTCGGTGCCCAGCGGCGGCAGCGTTGTAACGGCGCAGAGCATTTCGGCTGAACAGCAGGTAACGCTGGGCACGGTGGTGGAGCTGCAAACAGCTGACCCGGAGCCTGAGCCTGAGCCGGAAACAGAATCTTCAGACGAAGAACAGGCGGAACAGCAGGAATAATCCGCTTTTGACATACGGCCCCGACGGGTGTATGATACAATCAGTGTTGTGTGCCGTGATCCGGAAAGCCTTGTGCTGCCCGGATGCCGGGCAACGCGAAAGGCAGCAGCCACCGGTGGGCCAAACGGCAAAAACAGTGCTGCGGCAAACACTTTTGAAAAAGGCGAGGAGAAATTATGGCAAAAACAATGTTGGCGCTGGCATCGGTGCTGGGCTTTCTGATCTCCGCAGTGACGGGCTGCTTCTGGGTTCCGCTTATGCGCAGGCTGCACTGCGGGCAAACCATTAAAACCAAGGATGGCCCCAGCTGGCACGCCAAGAAAAACGGCACACCCACCATGGGCGGCGTGTGCTTTATCGTGGGCAGTCTGGTATCGCTGGGCATTGTGTTCACCACGCTGATCCTGCATATGCCCGAGCTGTTTGGCACCAATCAGGATATGAATTTGATCCTGTGCATTTTCTCGGCGGCTGCCTTTGGCGCCGTGGGCTTTGTGGATGACTTTATCAAGGTGATCTTAAAGCGCAATCTGGGCCTGCGTGCATGGCAAAAAATCGTTTTGCAGGTGGCCATCTGCATGGCGCTGCTGCTGGGCCTTTACAAAAACGGCAGCATCAGCACGCTGGTGCGCCTGCCGATTTTCGGCACGGTGGAATTCGGCTTTCTGTTTTACCCGCTGTCCATGCTGCTGATCATTTTTATGGTCAATGCAGTCAACCTTACCGACGGCATCGACGGCCTGGCCAGCAGCGTTACATTTGTGGTGATGCTGGGCTTTTTGGTGGTTGCCAGCCTGATGGGCTATTATCATCTTTCCATTTATGCCGCTGCGCTGGCGGGCGCGCTGGCGGGCTTTTTGGTGTGGAATTTCTACCCCGCCAAAACCTTTATGGGCGATACCGGCAGTATGTTTTTGGGCGGCGCCGTGGTGGGCATGGCCTACTGCATGGGCTGGCCGGAGCTGCTGCTGTTTATGGGCGCAGTGTATATCTGGGAAGCCGGCAGTGTGGTGATCCAGGTGACTTATTTTAAGATCACCCATGGCAAACGCATTTTTAAAATGACCCCCATCCACCACAGCTTTGAAAAAAGCGGCTGGAGCGAAGTGAAGATCGTTTCGGTGTTCAGCCTGGTGGCGCTTGCCTTTGTGGCCATGGGGTTTGTGTATATCCGCATGATTTAAGGCCAAAAGCATTCGGATGCAGCCATGCGCTGCATTCGCAAAAATGCAGAATCAACAGGAAAGGGGGAGAGTGAAGTGGCCGAAAAAAGAGCCAAAACCGGGCGCTGGATCGAATCGCGCCCCAGAATATTTTATCCCATGAAAACAGGCGGCAAATTTATGATCTCCTATTTTGCCAATCTGGTGATCTTGATGATCTTCGGCCTGCTGATGCTGTTCAGCGCCAGCTATGCAACGGGATTTTTTCGCAAGGGCTCCAGCTATGCATTCATTCTGCCCCAAACGCTGTATGCCATAGCGGGCTTGGTGGTGGCGCTGGTAGTGTCCTGCATAGATTACCGGTGGATCCGCAAGTGGGCGTGGCCATTTTATTATCTGTGCCTTCTTTTGCTGGTGGTGGTGCTGTTTATGGAGCCCATCAGCAACTGCCGCCGGTGGATCAACATTAAGCATTTGCCCACGCTGCAGGTGAGCGAAATGGCAAAATTCGGCTTGATATTGCTGGAAGCACATTTGATGACACTGCACCGAAAGCGTGTAAAAACACTGAAATACGGCATTTTGATCCCGGTTTTCGGCATTCTGCCCATTCTGGTGCTGCTCAAGTTTGAGCCCCACTATTCGGCCATGATCCTCATGCTTTCCATTTTGGCAACCATGATGTTCTGCAGCGGCATTTCCTGGGCATGGATCGGCATTGCGGGCGGCGCAGGCGCGGCCTTAACGCTGGCTTTTCTGTTCACACAGTCCGGCTATATTGAAAAACGCCTTTCCACATGGCTGGACCCCACCAAGATCCAATATCAAACCCAGCAGAGCCTGTATTCTATTTCCAGCGGCGGTTTGTTCGGCCTGGGCTTTGGCGCGGGGCGGCAAAAGCATTTGTGGCTGCCCGAAGCCACCAACGATTTTATTTTTGCCGTTTTGTGCGAAGAACTGGGTTTTGTGGGCGCGATGCTGTGCGTGGTGCTGTTTATGCTGCTGATCCTGCAGGGACTATATATCGCAGCCAAAGCACCTGACCGCTTTTCGTCGCTGATGTGTGTTGGCATTACCGCGCAGATCGCCTTTCAGGTGATCTACAACATTGCGGTGGTTACCGATTCAGTGCCAAATACGGGCATCGGCCTGCCGTTCTTTTCGTCGGGCGGCACAAGCCTTGTGATGCTGCTGGCCGAAATGGGCGTGATGCTCAGTATATCGCGGGCCAGCGATATTGTGCATATTCAAAACGAAGCGGAAGCCAAAAAAACCACAGCGCAGCAGATCCCGTTTCCAGCCCCTCACGAGCAAGGCCCCAATCGATATACATACAATGGATAAACAGCCCGCAGGCACAGGCTAAGCCTGCGGCAGGAGGAAGAAAGCTATGCGTGTTCTTATTGCGGCAGGCGGCACCGCCGGGCACATCAACCCGGCCCTGGCCATTGCACAGGCTTTGGGCAAAGCACGCCCCGATGCCGAAATTCACTTTGCGGGCCGAAAAGAAGGCATGGAGTACGGCCTTGTCACCAAGGCGGGATATCCGTTTCACCACATTGAGGTGAATGGAATTCAGCGCCGTTTAACGCCCAAAAACATTGTGCGCAATGTCAAGGCGGTGTATCATCTGGCGCTCTCCATGCCCCGCGCCAAGGCGATCATCCGGCAGGTAAAGCCGGATCTTGTGATCGGCTGCGGCGGCTATGTGAGCGGCCCGGTGGTGCGATGTGCGGCGCGCATGGGCATTCCCACGGCCATTCACGAGCAAAATGCTTTTCCGGGGGTGACCAACAAGCTGCTGGCCAAAGAGGTCACGGTGGTGTTTGCTGCGGTGCAGGCTGCGGTGGAAAAACTGGGCGCACCCGAAAAAACTCTGGTGGTGGGCAATCCGGTTCGCCCCAGCCTGTTTGAGCAAAACCGTGAGGCGGTGCGTGCCGCCATGGGCCTTGGCGATGAAACACTCATTGTAAGCTTTGGCGGCAGCCTGGGCGCGCGCCCCATCAACGAGGTGGTGGCGCAGCTGGCTGCCTGGGAAAAAGAAAACCCCGGCCGCAGGATCCGCCACATTCACGCCACGGGCAAGGCAGGCGCGGCACCGTTTGCCCGCATGATGCAGGAGCAGCATGTGCAGCCGGATGAAAACTTTGAAGTGCGGGAGTATATCGAGGATATGCCCGCCCTGCTGGCCGCTGCCGATCTGGTGATCAGCCGCTCCGGCGCCCTTACGCTGGCCGAGCTGGAAGCCGTGGGCCGGGCATCTATTTTGATCCCCAGCCCATATGTGGCCGAAAACCATCAATATTACAATGCGCTGGAACTGCAAAAAGCCGGTGCCGCCATTGTGCTGGAAGAAAAAGATCTTACGGCGGCCCGCCTGATCGAACTGATCGACAGCCTTTGCGCCGAGCCTGGTAAGCTGCGCGTGATGGGGCAGATGGCAAAAAGGCTGGCCGAGCCCCACAGCTTGGATAAGATCACCGAAAAGCTGCTGGAAATTACAGGGTAAGCGGCCTGTAAGATCCTGTAAACCAAGAGAAAAAGGGGGTGCTGTGCATGGCGGACCGTATGCGGCAGGTGGATAAAAGCAAAATACAAAAACAGCGCGCAGGCGGTAAGCACAGCGCACAGAAAAACCGAAAGCGCCCGCAGGCACAGCGCCCGATGTTTGACCAGCAATCCGCCCCGGTGGAACGGCAGCGCAGTGTTCGCAGCGACGGAATGCAGCAGATCATTCTGCCCATGGGCATCCCGGCCAATCGCGCTGACTACCCCAGCGAAAACGAACAGCGCCGCCGCGAGGCAAGGCGCAAAAACGCCCGCAAGGAGCAGCGCCGCCGCAAAAAGCGCCGCCGTTTCTTTTTTGCGGCACTGATGCTGCTGATCATAACGGCGGGCGTGGTGCTGAGCAGCAATGTGCTGTTTAAGGTGGACGGCTATAAAGTGGTGGACACAGAAGGCGGCGACCCGCCGAACCTGGGCATCTATTCCGAGGATGCGATCCTGGCGGCACTGAATGTGCATTTGGGCGATAATATCTATGGGTTTGACCCCGCACAAAAAGCGGAAACCATGGAGCAGTCCATGCCGTATCTGGAAAGCGTGCAGGTTCGCCGCCGCCTGCCCGGAACCGTTGTGGTGCAGGTGCAGGCCGCTGTGCCTAAATACACGATCCAGGGCGATTTTGGCTGGGCGATGCTGAGCAGCCGCCTGAAGGTGATGGCGGTGCAGGCTGACCCGTTTGACGAAGAGCTTACCGAGATCAAGCTGCCGGTGAACACGCCGGTGGCCGGGCAGCGCCTGCAGATCAGCGAGGTTCCCTCGGCAGTGCTGGGAGAAGCCTTTTCCGCCAGCGAGGCTGAAAATGCCGATTCGGCAAGCTCTGCCGCAACCGATGCGGAGGCCCAGCAGGCGCTGGAGGAAGCCACGCAGAATATGCAGGAAACCTTTGATGAGCTGATCGCCCTGCTGGACAAAGAAAGCCTGCTGGACGGCATCAACTGCATCGACATGGAAAACCTGCAGGAGATCACACTGTCGTATCAAAACCGGTTGGTGATCAAGCTGGGCACCGGCAACAACCTGCCTTATAAACTGCAGCTTACGGGTGTGATCGTGCGTAATGACGACGGCAACTGCCTGAGCGACAGTGACCGCGGCACGCTGGATGTGAGCTATGTAAAGAAGGACGGCACCATTGAGCCGGTTTTCCGTTCGGAAAACGATATTGACATTACGGCCGCCATCAGCGCCGACTCTCAAACACAGGAGGGCAAAGAAAACACCGAGGATGCCGATGGCACCACGGCCCCAACCGAATAAAAGAAAAAGGCTTGCTGCATTTTACATGGTGCAGCAAGCCTTTTTGCAATGTGTATCCGTGCGTTACAGAGTTTCCAGTTCATCCAGCCACAAGGCGGCGCAGGCATCGCTGGGCATGCGCCAGTCGCCGCGGGGCGAAAGCGTGACCGAGCCAACCTTGGGGCCGTCGGGCAGGCAGCTGCGCTTGAACTGCTGGGCAAAGAAGCGGCGATAGAAGTTTTTCAGCCAGTGCAGAAGAATTTCATCGCTGTATTTTCCGCAGAAGGCATACTGGGCAAGGCGGTAGATCTTGGCCGGGCCAAAACCGCAGCGCAGCACATAATACAGATAGAAATCGTGCAGCTCATAGGGGCCCACCAGTGCCTCGGTCTGCTGGCTGATCTCGCCGTCCTTGGCGGGCAGCAATTCGGGGCTGACAGGGGTGTCCAGAATGTCCAGCAGAACCTCGCGCAGAACCTTCGATTTGGCAATGTCGGCTTCGTACTGAACCATGTGGCGCACCAGCGTTTTGGGCACACCGGCGTTTACGCCGTACATACTCATGTGATCACCGTTATAGGTGGCCCAGCCCAGCGCCAGCTCGCTCAGATCGCCCGTGCCGATCACAATGCCGCCGGTGCGGTTGGCGGTGTCCATCAATTCCAGGGTGCGCACACGGGCCTGGCCGTTTTCAAAGGTGACATCCAGCACCTTTTCATCCTGCCCGATATCCGCAAAATGGCTGCGCACGGTGTTGGCAATGTTGATCTCGCTAAAGCTTACGCCCAGCTCATCGCACAGGATCTCGGCATTGCTGCGTGTGCGTTTGGTGGTGCCGAAGCAGGGCATGGTAACGGCCAGAATATCCTTGGCATCGCGGTGCAGAATGCGCATGGCGCGCACAGCCACCAGCAGCGCCAGGCAGGAATCCAGGCCGCCGCTGATGCCGATCACCGCCGTTTTGGCCCGGGCGTGCTCAAGGCGCTTGGCAAGGCCGTCGGCCTGCATTTCCAAAATCAGCTCGCAGCGTTCGGCACGGCGGGAAGCATCGGCCGGAACAAAGGGTGCTGTGGACACCGTGCGGGTGAGCGAAACCTCCACGGGATCAAGATCAAACTCGATCACATCATAGCCGGTATCATCGGCGGTAAAGGTGGTGTTGTGCATACGCTCCCCCCAAAGGCGCTGCACATCCAACTCACTTTCGGCATAGCCGGTGGTGAAGGGGGCGCATTCGGCCAGCACCGAGCCGTTTTCGGCCACAATGTTGTGTGCGCCAAACACCATGTCAGTGGTGCTTTCACCGTGACCGGCGTTGGTGTAAATATAGCCGCACAGCAGGCGGGCAGACTGGTTGGCAATCAGCTGACGGCGGTATTCGGCCTTGCCAACGGTTTCATCGCTGGCCGAGCAGTTGGCAATCACGGTAGCGCCCGCCAGTGCGTGGCGGCAGCTGGGCGGCACAGGGGCCCACACATCCTCGCAGATCTCCACACCCAGCACAAAGGCGGGCACCTGGCGGCAGCGGAACAGAACATCGGTGCCAAAGGGCACTTCAAACCCGGCACAGGTTACAAAGCCGGGGGCTTCGGGGGCGGGGGTGAACTGACGGCGCTCGTAAAATTCGCCGTAGTTGGGAAGATATGTTTTGGGAACCAAGCCCAGCAGCTCACCGCCGCAAACAACGGCGGCACAGTTGTAAAGCTTGCCGTTTACCGCAAAGGGAAGGCCCACCACGGCCACCTGATTTAGCCCCTCGCTGGCGGCGATCACCTTTTCCAGCGCCGCCTCAGCGCCCTGCAGCAGGGTGTGCTGCAAAAACAGATCGCCGCAGGTGTAGCCGGTAAGTGAAAATTCGGGGAAAACCAGCAGCTGCACATTGGCGTGGGCCTGCATGGCTTCTATGATCTTTTCGGCATTATAGTTGCAGTCTGCCACGCGCAAAGCAGGCGAGCAGGCAGCGGTTTTGATAAATCCGTTCTTCATGTTCCGTTCCTCGCAGTATTTTTTAAATAGACCGGGCGGCACCGCGCCCGGCAGCGCAGCCCTGATATATAGAATGCTATACAAATTTAGTGTAGCATACTGCCTGATAAATCGCAAGCTACAAACCAAGAAACACGATATCTTTACAGCAGTCTTGATATATGACATGAGCGACGGCAGAGTGAAAAGCATCAGCATCAGCCACCGGGTATATGGCCGTGTGAACGCAGAAATGGACATTCAGTCCCGGCGGGATGTGGTGGAGTTTCTGCAGCGGTTTAGCGGTTTGAGGATAGCTCTTCCACTGTGCTTTCTACCGTGACCGACGGCTATCACTATCACCTGGTAGAAGCCGCCACCGCCGAGCGCCTGGATCTGATCGAACGCGAGCTGCGCGAGCAGGGCTTTTTGGCCCCGCTTGCTGGTGCATCCCGAATGCCGCCCCGAGGTGGTGGCACAGGCCGACTATGTGGGCTCTACCACCGGCATTATGGCAGCGGCACAAAAAAGCGATGCCAAAGAGTTTATCATCGGCACCGAAAACAGCATTGTGGAGCATCTGTCGTTTGCCTGCCCGGAAAAGCGTTTTTACCCGCTGACCGTACAGCTGACCTGCATGGACATGAAGCTGACCACGCTGCCGGATATCTACCGCTGCCTGCAGGGCGTGGGCGGCGAGGAGATCGTTCTGCCTGAAGATGTGATGCAGGGCGCAGGCCGCTGCATTCGCCGCATGGTAGAGCTGGGCGGCTGATCCGCACAGCACTGATAGAACGCAAAATACAGATCCCCTGCCGAGGGTGCTTTTCCCGGCAGGGGATCTGTTTGCTTTATGGGGCTCATGCAAGGCGCAGGGCGTGGGCTTCGGCCCATGCGTTTATAAGCGCCAGCCGGTGCAAAAGCGGTGTTGGCTGCCCGCTTTCCAGCGCCGCAGCAACGGCCTGCGGCTGCAAAACCGGCGCCAGAAAAGCCTGCGGGCTGGCAAGGCTTTCCAGCGCGCTTTGCGGCAGTGGCTCGGCGGCAGGCTCGGCAGCGGCGCAGCCCGCCATGGGGGTGCGCAGGTTGTATTCGTATTCCACCAGCCGGTGATCCAGATAGGGAAAATGTACGGCCAGCCCGGCGGCCCGGCCCATGGCATCCCAGCAGGCAGCGCGGGGCAAAAGAACCTCACGCAAGGTCTGCCGCCGCAAAAGGCGTGTGTGTGCGGCATCCTCATCAGCGCAGGGCGGCAGGGGGCGGCGCGGCAGCCCGGAAGCCGGCAGAGCGTTTTCACGAAGCAGAGAAAGACCACCGGGCTCGGGCGAAAGGGCAAAAAGCCCTGCCGCGCCCACATCGGCCAGTGCAAAGGCCGAGCGCCCGGCTGTTTGCTGCAAAAGCGCCAGCAGTGCGGGCGAGATCTGCCCGGGCAGATCCGCAGCGGCCACCGCAGCGGCAAAAAGGGAAGGATCCGGCATTTTGGGGGCACTGGGGCATTGCAGCATGGCACCGCCCTCGCCGTAGGCATCCAAAGCATTGCGGCGCAGCGTTTCGGCGCGCATTTCAGCTGCTTCGCCGCCCAGCAGGGGGCGAGAACGCAAAAACCAGGAACGGCGCAGCGTAAGGCTGCCGCCGCGGAAAATAGCGGTGTGCCCGGCGGGAAATGCCTGCACATCCCGGAACACCGTGCCCACCGGGGCAGGGGAGAGAATCAGCTGCCCAAGCCCCTGCCGGGTGATCACGGGCTCGATCTCCGGCAGGGCCAGCAGCGGCTGCACACGGCTGGCAAAGGCCAGCATCGGCCCCCGGCGTACCAGCCAAAGCGGGGCAAGGCCCAGCCGGTCACGCGCAAGAAACAGGATATTTTGCTGGTAATCAAAAACAGCCAGTGCAAAAGAGCCGTGCAGCATTTGCACGCACTCCTGCCCAAACAGCATATACAGGGCCAGCGCAAGCTCGCCATCATCGCCATCGGCTAAAGGAAAGCCGCGCCGCTCGGCAAGGCTGCGCAATTCGGCCCGGTTGGTCAGGCGGCCGTCAAATACAATGGCGCAGTCCAGCCCGTGCCAAACGCATCGGCGCGGGCAGCCGGGCCCGGGTGCCGCTGCGCGGGCCCCCATCATGCCGCCCGGCATCCCCAGCGTGTGCAGGCCTGCGCCTGCCGTTTGCTGTGCTGTGCGCAGGGCCCGCCGCCACACACAGGGGCCCATAGCACCAAAGATCATATTCATTTTCTGTCACATCCATTCTGTAAAAATGCAAAAACATAAGATATTTTATTTGATGCAAAGCAAAAAAAGAGTCGAAGCAGAAAAGCAGAAAAAAAATCGGAAATATTTTTATGAAAAACTTGCAATTCCTACCAGAATAGTATATATTGATAGGGAAGGAATTCCTACAAATGCAGTAGGAAAACTTTTATGGAGGATCCAAAGCCGGGCTGCCTGTGCCGCTCGCCGGGCATTTCGGCTTACTGTGATGGAAAGGAAAACACGCCTATGAAACTGGTATATTTGGATAACGCTGCCACTACCCCCTGCTGCCCGCAGGCATTGGCAGCCGTGAATAAAGCGTTGGACGGCCCTTGCGGCAATCCCAGCAGCCACTATTCTGTGGGCTACGAAGCCAAGCAGCTGGTAGACACCGGCCGCGCACAGGTGGCCAAGGCACTGAATGCCGATCCCGGTGAGATCTTTTTTACCGGCTGCGGCAGCGAGGCCGACAACTGGGCTGTGAAGGGCACAGCATTCAAGCTGGCAGCACAAGGAAAAAAGCACCTGATCACCAGCGCATTTGAGCATCATGCCATTCTGCACAGCATGGCCATGCTGGAACGCATCGGCTTTGAAGTGAGCTATATCAAGCCGGACAGCGAGGGCTATATCCACCCCGAGGATGTGGAGGCGGCCATTCGCCCCGACACAGCGCTGATCAGCATTATGATGGCCAACAACGAGATCGGCACCATTCAGCCCATCAAAGAGCTGGCTGCCGTGGCGCACGCGCATAAGATCTGGTTCCACACCGATGCCGTGCAGGCGGTGGGCGCGATCCCTGTGGATGTAAAAGAGTTGGGCGTGGATATGCTTTCGCTGTCCGGCCATAAATTCAATGCCCCCAAGGGCATCGGCGCGCTGTATATCCGCAAGGGCATTTCGCCGTGGAACTTTCTGGATGGCGGCGGGCAGGAGTCACGCCGCCGTGCGGGCACCGAAAATGTGGCGGGCATTGCCGCCATTGGCGCAGCGCTGGAAGCCGCCACGCAGAACCTGCCCGCCCGTATGGAGCACGAGCAGAAGCTGCGGGATTATGTGATCGACCGTGTGCTGAAAAACATTCCGCAGGCACGCCTGAACGGCGGGCGTGATAAGCGCCTGCCCGGCAATGCCAACATCAGCTTCCCGGGCCTGGAGGGCGAAACCATTCTGCTGGATCTGGATATGCACGGCATCTGCGCCAGCACGGGCAGCGCCTGCAACAGCGACAGCCTTGACCCCAGCCATGTGCTGCTTTCTATCGGCTTGCCCGAAGAGATCGGCCACGGCAGTATGCGCTTTACCTTTGGCCCCCAAAACACCATGCAGGAAGCTGAATATCTTTGTGATACTCTGGAAGAAATCATCCCCCGCCGCCGTGCAATGAGCTGTATGTGGCTGCAAAGCGAGGGCAAGGCGCGCGTGTTCAGCCTGAAAGGAGAGAAGCAATAATGGCAGGTATGTATAGTGAAAAGGTGATGGAGCATTTTGCACATCCGCACAATGTGGGCGAAATGCCCGATGCAAACGCCGTGGGCGAGGTGGGCAACCCCAAGTGCGGCGATATTATGCGCATGTATCTGAAAATTGAAAACAATATGGTGGTGGATGCCAAGTTTATGACCTTTGGCTGCGGCGCGGCCATTGCCACCAGCAGCATGGCTACCGATCTGATCAAGGGCAAAAGCATCGAGGAATGCCTGAAGCTTACCAACAAGGCCGTGGTGGAAGCACTTGACGGATTGCCCCCCATCAAGGTACACTGTTCTGTACTGGCCGAGGAAGCTGTGAAGGCGGCTTTGGCCGATTACTACCGCCGCCAGGGCATTGACCCTGAACCGTTCGTGGGCAAGATCGAAACCAGCTGTGAAAGCTGTTCGGCACACTAAACCACTTGCACACCGGGCGGTGCAGCGGAAAAGCTGATGAAAAAAGGAGGATACGCCATGTCGATCCCTCGTATTACCGCCGCACAGGCTGCCCGCCTGTTTGATGGCGGCAAGGCCACGCCTGTGGATGTTCGCCAGCCCGATGAATTTGCGGGCGGCCATGTTGCCGGTGCGATCAATCTGCCCTTAGGGGAGATCGAGACCCGCGCAGCCCAGGTGCTGCCAAATCGGGCCGCCCCGCTGGTGTTGTATTGCCGCAGCGGTGTGCGCAGCGCTATGGCAGCCGTAAAGCTGGAAAGCATGGGCTATACCGCCCTGCTGGATATGGGCGGTGTGATGTACTGGCCCTACGAGCTGGAATATACCTGATGCAAACACAAAAATACCCGGCACATTTTTTGGTAAAGTGCCGGGCATTTTTTATCCGTGCCGATGCCGTGCGGGATTTCATGGAATTTTTATTAAAATCGGTTGACTATGCCGCTCAGAAAGTGCTATTCTATGGCCACAGGGAAAGTGTTAAAAAGGCCAAATGTAAAGGCAACACCGCACAATTCCCGCCTTGCGGCTTAAGCGGCGCTCCGGCGGCTGCGGCACGGCATCTGCGCCCCCAAAATACTCGATAATACACAAAGTATTATCTGCGCTTTTGGCTTAGCATCTGCCGTTCCTCGCTCACCGTATTGGCACTTAGAATTATGCGGTATTGCCCAAAAGAAAAACAGGAAAGGAAGCATCGCGTATGAACACCCTGAAAATTCGTGATCTGGTGGTGGGCGAAGGCGCACCCAAGATCATTGTTCCGATCGTGGGCAAAACCATGCAGCAAATTCTGGATAAGGCAGACGAACTGAAGTATTATACCTATGATGTTGTGGAATGGCGCGTGGATTTTTACGAGCACGCTCTGGACATCGGCAAGGTTCTGGAGGTTGCCGGGGCTTTGCGCGCAGCTTTGGGGGAAACGCCGATCCTGTTTACCTTCCGCACAGCCCGTGAGGGCGGCGAGCAGAGCATTTCGCCGGAAAATTACACCGCGCTCAACAAGGCAGTGGCCGAAAGCGGATATGTGGATCTGATCGATGTGGAAATTTTCGCGGGCGAGGAATTGGTGCGCGAAAATATCGCCAACATTCATGCCGCCGGGGTGGCGGTGGTGGGCTCGAACCACGAATTTGAAAAAACGCCCGATAAGGCGGATCTGCTTTACCGACTGCGCAAAATGCAGGATATGGGAGCCGATATTCCCAAGATCGCTGTGATGCCCCAAAGCAAGGCCGATGTGATCACCCTGCTGGATGCCACACAGGAAATGTATACAAAATATGCCGATCGCCCCATTATCACCATGAGCATGGGTCCGGCCGGTGTGATCAGCCGCCTGAGCGGCGAGGCTTTTGGCTCGGCCATGACCTTCGGCGCGGTGGGGCAGGTGAGCGCACCCGGGCAGATCCCGGTGGAGCGGCTGCGAAACGCTTTGCAGACCCTGCACACCTCGTGCTGAAAAATCAGATAAAATCAAACGGCACAGCTGAAATTTCAGCTGTGCCGTTTTTGGAAGATGCTCACAGTGCCGCGCCGGGCGTATTCATGGTTTGCTGATACAGATCCTCCAGGGTGATGCTGTCAACATACTGATCGATCACCTTGCCAAGGCCGCTCCAAAACGGCAGGGTAAAGCAGCTGCCGCTGTTGGGACAAAGGTTTTCCTCGCCGTCCAGACAGGGAATGGGAGCAAGGCTGCCCTCCATGGCGCGCAGGATCTCACCTGCGGTATACTCGCAGGGCTTGCGGGTGAGCCGATAGCCGCCCTGGCTGCCGCGCCCGGCTTTTACAAGGCCCGCGCGGGAAAGCCCGGTGATGATCTGCTCCAGATATTTCACGCTGATCTGCTGGCTGGCGCCGATCTCCTTCAGCGGCACATTTTCGTTGGGGTCGTGGCCTGCAAGCTCGACCATCAGCCGCAGCGCATAGCGGCCTTTTGTGGAAAATTTCATAGAACAGCAACTTCCTTTGTCTGTTTTTCCGGGCTGCACTTCGCAGCCCCTGTTGATTATTTTCATAGTATAGCACTTTTCAAAGCAGGTTTCAAACAAAGCTTTGGGCAAAGCACCCGCCGGGGCGGCATAAAACCGGCGAAAAATATCGTTTGGCGGTTGCCCGGGCATAAAGAGTGTGCTATACTATCTTTTATGTTAGCTTTTTGGGGCGGCAGATCATGCCATGCCCCGAAAACCATTATCAATTTCGGTGCGGCAGCCAGCCGTGCAGTGAGGAGAAAAAAATGAAAAACAGCGAAAAAACCTTGGATATGATCGTAAGTCTTTGCAAGAACCGCGGCTTTGTGTACCCCGGCAGCGAGATTTACGGCGGCCTGGCCAACAGCTGGGACTACGGCCCTCTGGGTGTGGAATTTAAGAACAATGTGAAAAAGGCATGGATGAAAAAGTTCGTGCAGGAATCCGGATTGAATGTGGGTTTGGATGCAGCCATCATCATGAACCCGCAAACCTGGATCACCACCGGCCATGTATCCTCGTTCAGCGATCCTTTGCTGGACTGCCGTGCCTGCAAGGCCCGCCATCGTGCCGATAAGCTGATCGAAGCCTGCGACAACAGCGCGAATGTGGACGCCATGACCTTTGAGGAAATGGATCAGTACATTGCCGATCACAGCGAGATCGTGTGCCCCGTGTGCGGCAAGCATGATTTCACCCCCATCCGCAAGTTTAACCTGATGTTCAAAACGGCCATCGGCGTGACCGAGGATTCCTCCAGCACCTGCTATCTGCGCCCCGAAACCGCACAGGGCATTTTTGTGAACTTTGCCAACATTCAGCGCACCACCCGCCGCAAGCTGCCCTTTGGTGTGTGCCAGGTAGGCAAGGCTTTCCGCAACGAGATCACCCCCGGCAACTTTACCTTCCGTACCCGTGAGTTTGAGCAGATGGAATGCGAGTTCTTCTGCAAGCCCGGCACCGATCTGGAATGGTTTGCCTATTGGAAAGACTTCTGCAAACAGTGGCTGCTGAGCCTGGGCATTCAGGAGGAAAACCTGCGCCTGCGTGACCATGAGCCCGCCGAGCTGGCTTTCTACAGCCGCGCTACCACCGATATCGAGTACGCCTTCCCGTTTACCGATTGGGGCGAACTGTGGGGCATTGCCGACCGCACCAACTACGATCTGGGCCGCCATCAGGAGGCTTCGGGCAAGAACCTGGAATACTTCGATCCCGAAACCAACGAGCATTACATCCCCTATGTTATCGAGCCCTCTCTGGGTGCTGACCGTGTGGCCCTGGCATTCCTGTGCGAGGCATACGATGAAGAGCATCTCACCGACAGCAAGGGCAAAGAGGATATCCGCACCGTGCTGCGCCTGCACCCCTTCCTGGCACCCTACAAGTGCGCTGTGCTGCCGCTTTCCAAGAAGCTGAGCGACAAGGCTGCTGAGATCCGCAACGAGCTGAGCAAGTACTTTATGGTGGACTTTGACGATGCCGGTTCCATCGGCAAGCGTTATCGCCGTCAGGATGAGATCGGCACGCCTCTGTGCATCACCGTGGACTTTGATACCGTGGGCGATGCAGAAAAAGAGGGCGACGGCTGCGTGACCGTGCGTGACCGCGACACCATGGAGCAGGTGCGTATGCCCATCAGCGAGCTGAAGGCTTACATCGAAAAGAAGATCGAGTTCTAAGCCGAAATCAAGCTGTAAAACAAAAAAGAACCCTGAATCGGGCTGTGCCGGAACATTTCGGCACAGCCCGATTGTTTTGCGGCGGAAAAGATTGAAAAAAACGGCTGAGAATGATATAACATATACTGAGCAGTTTTGTCGAAAGGAATTAGAAAATGCTGTTTAATTCAATTTCTTTTCTGGTGTTTTTTCCGCTGGTAACAGCGGTGTTCTTTGTGATCCCGCAAAAGTGCAGGCCCTTGTTTCTGCTGGCGGCCAGCTATTATTTTTATGCCTGCTGGAGTGCAAAATATCTGCTGCTTTTGCTGGCAAGTACGCTGGTCACCTACGCGAGCGGGCTGCTGATCAGCCGCACGGCAAAAGCCGCAAGGAAAAAAATGTGGGTGGGTGCAAGCTTTGCTATTAATCTGAGCATTTTGTTCGTGTTCAAATATTTCGGCTTTGCCATGAACACCATTGCGGGCATTGCGGCGCGGCTGCATATCACGATACAGGAACCATCGTTCAGCCTTTTGCTGCCGGTGGGCATCAGCTTTTATACATTTCAGGCCCTGAGCTACACCATGGATGTTTACCGGGGCGATGTAAAAGCAGAAAAAAGCTTTGTTCGCTATGCGCTGTTCGTCAGCTTTTTCCCGCAGCTGGTGGCAGGCCCCATCGAGCGCAGCTCGCATTTGCTGGGCCAAATGAGTGAGGAGCATCATTTTGATTACCAGCGTGTAAAAAACGGCTTGATGCTGATGCTGTGGGGCTTTTTTGAAAAGCTTGTCATTGCGGACCGTGCGGCCGTTCTGGCGGACATGGTTTTCAACAACTACGCTGTCTATGGCAGCACAGAGCTGATCGTGGCAATGCTGATGTTTACGCTGCAGATCTACACGGATTTCGGCGGCTACAGCCATATTGCCATTGGTGCGGCGCAGGTGATGGGATTTGAACTGATGCAAAATTTTCGCCAGCCTTACCTGGCAGAAAATATTGCGGATTTCTGGCGCAGATGGCACATCAGCCTGTCCAGCTGGCTGCGGGATTATTTGTACATTCCGCTGGGCGGCAACCGCAAGGGAACCCTGCGCAAATGCATAAATCTGATGATCGTATTTTTGGTGAGCGGCCTTTGGCACGGTGCGGCATGGCATTATGTGGTGTGGGGCGGCGTACACGGTGTGTATCAGCTGGCCGGTTTGCTGAAAAATAAACTCGCTGACAAAATCAATGCCGGAAAACCGCGGCGTGCGGCAGGTTTTGGCTGCCGGGCGGGCACCTTTGTGCTGGTGGCGGCGGCATGGGTGTTTTTCCGCGCAAACCGCTGCGGAGAAGCCATTGCATTTTTGAAAAATATTCTGCTGAAGCCCAATGCGTGGGCTCTGGTGGATGGCGTGACTCTGTATTCGATGGGCCTTGACCGCGCACAGTTCTGGCTGCTTGTTTTGGCGGCGCTGCTGCTGTTTTGGGTGGATGTGCAGCATGAAAAAGGCCGCCATCTGCGAAAAGAGCTTATGCAAAAAGGGCCGTTGGCGGTGGGCGCCGTGTTGTGGGCCGGCGTAATGGCTGTGCTGGTGTTCGGCATTTGGGGCCCCTTGTATGATGCGGCAGCCTTTATTTATTTTCAGTTTTAAGGGGGAAAATGTGTTATGAAAAAACGAATTTTGCACATTTTCCTTTTTGCGGCCGCCCTGGCGCTGGGGGTGCTGGCCGCGGCAAAGCTGACGGTGCGCAAAACCGAAGTGGGCACCTTGATGCAGGAAAACACGCAGGCAGATGTGCTGTTTTTTGGAACAAGCCATGTGAATTTTGGCATTCTGCCCGGAGAGCTTTGGGCGCAAAACGGCATCACGGCCTATAACTGTGCCGTAAACGGAGAGCCCATGCGGGTGACCAAATGGGCTATTCGCAGCGCGGTGGAACAAAAAAGACCCAAACTGATCGTGCTGGATGTATATTCGCTCTCGGTATGGCGCGACAATGTGTCGGCAGGCGCGGTGCATTCTTCGCTGGACTGGGCACCGCTGAATCATACCAAGCTGGAAATGACAAAGGATCTTTTGCCCAGGGAAGACCGAATGGAAGTGCTGTTCCCCTTTGCCCGCTATCATGCGCGCTGGGAGGAACTGACAAAAGAGGATTTTGAGGGAAAACAGACCCTTTACGGCGGCACACGGGGAACGAATATAGCGCAGTATTTTGCACCGGCCGAGCTTTTGCCGCAAACAGAAATGCTGGATGAATACGGCCAGCCGGCGGAGGCTCTGCGCGAGATCGCTGCCTATTGCCGCAAGGAAAATATTCCCTTGGTGCTCACCGAACTTCCCGGCCCCAATGCAGCCGATCAGCAGCGCTATATCAATGCGGCAGCGCAGGTGGCAAAGGAATATGATCTGCCGTATTACGATATGGACCGCATGGAGATCGTGCGCAAGGAAACGGATTACAACGATATCAGCATGGCAGAAAGCGGTGAAATGGGCTATCACTTGAATGTAAGCGGCGCAGGCAAGGTTACCCGCTGGCTGGGCAATGTGCTGCAAAACAAATACGCCCTGCCGGATCACCGAGGGGAAAACGGCTATGAAGCATGGGCAGAAAAATACGATGCCTATCATCATCAGCTGGCGGCGGAGATCGCTTCGGAAACCAATTTATACACGCTGCTGCTTCGCCTTGCAGATCCGGGCTTCAGTGCGGCGGTGGTGATCCCGCAGCAAAGCAATTTGATCCATGATGCAAATGCCATGGCGCTTTTGCAGAATTTGGGCCTTGCGCCGGATACCGAGCGCCTTGCACAGGATTGCTATATGGGGGTTTCGGATACGGATACAGCATCGGTGCAGGAAATGTGGAACAGCGGCGAGTACAGCTGGTACAATGTAAACGGCAGCGCTGTATGCAAGGTTGGGTTTGAACGCTGCTACCAGGGAGAACCCTACAGCAACCCCAGCGTGATCGCCGGCGGCGAGGATCGCAGCCACCGTGTGTATAATGATCTGGATCGTCAGCCGGATAAAATCGATGTACAGATCGTGGTGGTCGACAACCGCAGCAAAACAGTGCTCGCGGCGCCGGCGTTTTCGCTGAGCAGCACTCTGTGGAGTTATAGAAAAAGCTGATCCGGACAATAGAGGTCAGAGAGGAGATTTTTATGGATCGTCATCTTTTGCAGCTTTATGCCGATTTTATTGTAAAGGTGGGCGTGAATGTGAACCCCGGGCAGTATTTTTTGATCAACTGCCCGGTAGAATGCGCCGAGTTTGGGCGTGCGTGTGCCAAGGCGGGCTTTGAGGCCGGTGCCAAGGATGTGATCGTGCGGTTCCACGATGAAAAGCTTGCCCGTATCCGCTATGAGAACGCTGCCGAGGAAACGCTGGCGGCCACCATGCCGTATGAGCTGCGCAGCTGGCTGGATTACGCCGAAGCCCCGGGCGGTGCCTGCCGCCTGTATATCGATGCCGATGACCCCGAGGCCTATGCCGGGCTGGACGGCGCAAAGATCAACCGCGCCAATACAGCCCGCGCCAAGGCGCTGAAGCCGTGGACGGAATATACCATGAACGATCGGCTGCAGTGGTGTGTGGCGGCGGTGCCGGGCCGTGCATGGGCCAGCCGGGTGTTCCCGGAGCTGCCGACGGAACAGGCGGTAGAAAAGCTGTGGCAGCTGATTTTTGATGCCTGCCGTGTGACCGGCGGCGACCCGGTGGGGGAGTGGAAAAAGCACATTGCCATGCTTACACAGAAAAAAGACCAGCTGAACCGCTGGGATCTGGAAAGCGTGCATTTCAGCAGCGCCAACGGAACCGATGTCACCATTGGCCTGGCCGATGGCGCTGTGTGGGAGGGGGCCAACAGCCGCAGCGAACGCGGCATTGATTTTATCGCCAACCTGCCCACCGAGGAGGTGTTCACCGCGCCCCATCGCACCAAGGTGAATGGCGTGGTAAAGGGCACCCGACCCTACGCTTATAACGGGCAGCTGATCAAAGGTTTTTCGGTAACATTCAAGGACGGCAAAGTGGTGGCACATTCCGCCGAGGAAAACGACGCACTGCTGGCCGAGCTGCTGGCCACCGATGAGGGGGCCTGCCATATCGGCGAGGTGGCGCTGGTGCCCAAGGAAAGCCCCATTCGCGCTACGGGCGTTTTGTTTTACAGCACTCTGTTTGATGAAAACGCAGCCTGTCACATTGCCTTCGGTGCAGGGTATCCCACCACGGTGAAGGGCGGGCAGGATCTGAGCCGTGAGCAGCTGCTGACCATGGGCGTGAACGATTCGGCCATTCACGAGGATGTGATGATCGGCGCCGAGGATACCACGGTGACCGGCCTGCGCAAAAACGGCGATACCGTGAAGATCTTTGAAAACGGAAGCTGGGCGTTTTAAGGCGAGCACGCGGCTTTTCGCCGTTTGCTTTTTCGGAGGTGGATTGGATGCACCTGAATTTTTTGGATGTTCTCAGCAATCTTGTGGGGCTGTTTCTGCTGATCGGTGTGGGGTATTTTTCGGCAAAAGTCGGAATTTTGCCCGAGCGATCGTCTGAACTGTGTACAAGGCTTCTGATGAAGATCACGCTGCCCTGCACAGTGTTTGTTTCGCTGCTGAATGATTACGATCCGGCATTTTTAAGCACTACGCTCAAACTGATCGGATTGGGGTTCATTCTGTTTCCGCTGAATTCCTTGCTGGCAAAGCCGCTTGCACGCGTTTTTCGGGTGGAGAGCGAACACCGGGGCGTGTGGGAATTTGCAGGCACCTATTGCAACAACGGCTTTATGGGATTCCCCATTGCGCTTGTATGTTTGGCGTGGTGTTTATCATTATGTGTATGCCCACGGCGGCTGCCTGCACCAGTCTGAGCGAAATGTACGGGGCGGACCGTGAGTTTGCCGCGCGCTGTGTGTTTTTGAGCAGCCTTTTCTGCATTTTAAGCATTCCGGTGATGTCGCTGCTGCTGTAAAAGGCACAAAAAGGAAAAATATTCTAAAAACACTTGCATATTGCGCCGTTATGGGGTATAGTGTTAGTGTACGAATATGAGAATTGGAAAGTGGGCCGAAAGGTCCGCTTTCTTTCTTTAATATGGCATAAACAAGCCGCCGCCCGGCGGCCTGTAGAAAATAAGGAGGCTTGTAACCCTATGGCAAAGGAAAAATCGGGCGCAGCGACTGTTCGCCTTGTAGAAGAGCTGGTTCGCCCCGTGGTAGAAGACCTTGGCCTGCGGCTGTGGGATGTGCGCTTTGAAAAGGAAGGCCCCGACTGGTATCTGCGCATCCTCATTGAGCGTGATACCCCGCTGGACACCGACACCTGCGAGGATGTGACCCGCGCCATCGACCCGCTGCTGGACGAGGCAGACCCCATTGAGCAGAGCTATTATCTGGAGGTGGGCAGCCCCGGCCTGGGCCGCAGATTGACCCGTGACGAGCATTTTGCCCGTTATATGGGCGAAAAGGCAGCAATGCACCTGATCCGCCCCGATGAAAACGGCAACCGCGACTATGTGGGCAAGCTGGCAGCCTTTGAAAACGGCAATGTAACGCTGGAAACCGAAAACGGCACTGTCACCATGCCCCTGGCATCGGCCAGCTATGTAAAGCTGTGTGACGACGAAGACCTGTTCTGATAACATATATTTAGGAGGAATCCGGAAAAATGGCTAAGAAAAAAGTAGTGAAAGACGAAACCAAGGTGGATACCCGTGAACTGTTTGCGGCGCTGGCTGCTCTGGCCGAAGAGCGCGGCCTGCCCAGCGATTACCTGATCGAAAAGATCAAAACCGCCATCATCGGCGCCATCAAGAAAGATTATCTGGTGGGTGATGAGAATGTGGTTGTGGATATCATTCCCGAAATGGATGTGTTTGCCGCAAGCCTGCTGCGCGACGTTGTGGAAGATTTCGATGTGGAGAACGAGCACACCCAGATCGGCCTTTCCGAAGCACGCCGCCTGCGCCCCGGCTGCCATGTGGGTGACCGTATCCCCGTGAAGCTGGAAACCAAGGAGTTTGGCCGCATTGCCGCCCAGAACGCCAAGCATGTGATCCGCCAGAGCATCCGCGAGGCAGAGCGCAACCGCCAGTGCAGCGAAATGCAGTCCAAGGCACACGAGATCGTAACCGCTACGGTGGTGGCGGTAGATCCCGACCGCGGCATTGTGAACCTGGATCTGGGCAAGGGCGGCCATGCCATTCTGCCCCGCAACGAGCAGGTGCCCGGTGAAGAGTACAACGAGGGCGACCGCGTGCAGGTATATGTGGTGGATGTTATGCCCACCGAGCGCGGCCCCCGCGTGATGATCTCCCGCACACATCCCGGCCTTGTAAAGCGTATGTTTGAAATGGAAGTGCCCGAAATTTACGAAGGCACTGTTGAGATCAAGGCCATCAGCCGCGAGGCCGGTGCCCGCACCAAGATGGCTGTGTGGAGCAAAGACCCCAATGTGGATCCTGTGGGCGCCTGCATTGGCGCACACGGTGCGCGTGTGGCCCGCATTGTGGAAGAGCTGCACGGCGAAAAGATCGACATTGTCAAGTGGAGCGAGGACATCAGCGAGTTTATCAGCGCTGCACTCAGCCCCGCCAAGGTGGTAAAGGTGGAATTGCTGGAAGGCGAAACCAAGAGCTGCCGCGTGACCGTGCCCGATCACCAGCTGAGCCTTGCCATTGGCAATAAGGGCCAGAACGCCCGCCTGTGCGCACGCCTGACCGGCTATAACATCGACATTCGCCCCGAAAGCGGATATTACGGCGAAGAAAAAGAAGACTGATCGATAAAAAGGAGTGACCCCGGATAATGCAGCCCAGAAAGATCCCCGTGCGCCGCTGTACCGGCTGCGGTGAGGGTAGACCCAAAAAAGAACTGGTGCGCATCGTGCGCAGCCCGGAGGGCGAGATCAGCCTGGATCTGACAGGCAAAAAGCCCGGGCGGGGCGCTTATATCTGCCCCAAAACTGCCTGCATGAACAAGGCGCGCAAGGCAAAACGCCTGGAAAATGCTTTTGGCACACAGATTCCGCCCGAAGTATACGAACTGCTGGAGCAGCAGGTGGCTGCCGCAGAACAGGAGGCCGGCCATGCAGAAAACTGAGCGCCTGATGGGCGCGTTGGGAATGTGCCGCAAAGCAGGCAAGCTGACCATGGGCTTTGATGCCGCCGTGGAAAGCGTGATGAAGGGCAAAAGCTATCTGGTGCTGCTCACAAGCGATTTGAGCCCGCGCACCGAGCGCCGTGCCCGGGAAGCCTGCGAGGGACTGGTGCCCTGCCTTAGTATGCCGCTGAGCCAGACCGATCTGCTCGGCGTGGCACCCAAGCCCACGGGCGTGTTCAGCGTGCTGGACGAAAACTTTGCGAAGCTTTGTGAGAAGCACCTCGATTATAAGGAGGAATATATCGAATGACGATTACCTATAAAATCAACAATGTGGCGAAAGATCTGAATATCCCTGTAAAGCAGGTCATCGAGATCGTGGCCCAGATGGGCGGCGAGCCCAAAAAGACCGGCGGCAGTTTGAACGAGGCCGAAATGAACTATCTGATGGAAGCCTACACCCAGCAGAACGCCGAAAGCGATCTGTCGGCATTCTGGGCAAGCCAGGAGCCTGAAAAGCCTGCGGCAGAGCAGAAACAGCCCGCCCCCAAGGCAAAGGCCAAAGAAGAGCCCAAGCGTCAGGCTGCCCAGAAGCGCAGCGACAAAACCGTTACGCTGGCCGATCTGGCCAAGGATTCCGGCGCTAAGGCTGCTGCACAGGTGGAAACCGTGGAAGTCAAGCGTGAGACCCGCACCGTGGACACCCGTACCGTGGATGTGAATGTGGACCGCTTCAACGCCAAGTATGACGATCTGGCTTCCACCAAGAACACCGACAACCGCCGCAAGGCAAGCGCAGGCGGCAACAAGCAGAAATTTACCCAGCGCGGCCAGAAGCAGCGCCAGCAGTTCCAGAAGGGCAAGCGCGAAACCGAGTTTGAGCGCCTGCAGCGCATCCAGCTGGAAAAGGCCCGCAACGCCCAGCTGAAGATCAGCATTCCCGATGAGATCACCGTGGGCGAACTGGCCAACCGTCTGAAAAAGAGCGCCGGCGATGTGATCAAAAAGTTCATGATGATGGGCGAAATGCACACCGTGAACGATACCATCGATTTTGATACCGCCTGCCTGCTGGCCGAGGAATTCAAGGCCAAGGTAGAGCATGAGGTGCACGTTTCCATTGAGGAGCGCCTGTTTGAGGCCGAGGAGGATGCAGCCGAGGATCTGGTTCCCCGTCCGCCCGTTGTGGTGGTCATGGGCCATGTTGACCACGGCAAAACCTCGATTTTGGATGCCATCCGCAAAACCAATGTTACCGCAGGCGAGGCAGGCGGCATCACGCAGGCCATCGGCGCTTATCAGGTAAAGGTGGGCAATACCCCCATCACCTTCCTGGATACCCCCGGCCACGAAGCCTTCACCAGCATGCGTGCCCGCGGTGCCAACATGACTGATATTGCCATTCTGGTGGTGGCCGCTGACGACGGCATTATGCCCCAGACCATCGAGTCCATCCACCACGCAGCCGCCGCCAATGTGAAGGTGGTCGTGGCCATCAACAAGATGGATAAGCCCACTGCCAACCCCGAGCGCATTAAAGAGCAGCTGACCAAGTACGAGCTGATCCCCGAGGATTGGGGCGGCGATGTGGGCTGTGTGCCCGTTTCGGCCTACACCGGCGCAGGCATCAACGATCTGCTGGAGCGTGTGGTGCTGGAGGCTGAAATGCTGGATCTCAAGGCAAACCCCAACCGCCGTGCCAAGGGCGCTGTGGTAGAGGCTCGTCTGGACCGCGGCCAGGGCACTGTGGCCACGCTGCTGGTGCAGAACGGCACCCTGAAGCTGGGCGATGTGATCATTGCCGGCACCTCGGTGGGCCGTGTGCGTACCATGCGTGACGATAAGGGCCGCAACCTGAAGGAAGCCGGCCCCTCCACCCCCGTGGAGATCACCGGCCTGACGGATGTGCCCGAGGCAGGCGACCTGTTTGAGGCCGTTGCCGATGAACGCCTGGCCCGTGAGCTGGCCGAAAAGCGTGCCAACGAGGCCAAGGAAAAGCGCTTTGCCAGCTACACCAAGGTTACGCTGGACAATCTGTTCGATCAGATGGCCCAGAACGATATGAAGGAGCTGCCCATCGTTGTCAAGGCCGATGTGCAGGGCTCTGCCGAGGCCGTGAAGCAGTCGCTGGAGAAGATCAGCAATGAGGAAGTTCGTGTGCGCGTGATCCATGCAGGCGTGGGCGCTATCAGCAAGAGCGACGTTGACCTGGCCAATGCCTCCAACGCCATCATCATCGGCTTCAATGTGCGCCCCGACCCCGTTGCGCGTGAGGCCGCTGCACAGGCACAGGTGGAAATGCGTATGTACCGCGTGATCTACGATGCCATCAACGATGTGACCGACGCTATGAAGGGTATGCTGGCACCCAAGATCCGCGAGGTGCAGCTGGGCGAACTGGAAGTGCGTCAGGTTTACAAGATCAGCAGCGTGGGCACTGTTTCCGGCTGCCGCGTGACCGACGGCAAGATCACCCGCGACAGCAAGGTGCGCGTGGTGCGCGACGGTATCGTGATCTGCGAGGACGAGATCGCCAGCCTGAAGCGCTTTAAGGACGATGCCAAGGAAGTGGCACAGGGCTTTGAATGCGGCGTGACTCTGGCCAAGTTCAACGATGTCAAGGAAGGCGACGTGTTCGAAGCCTTCAAGCTGGAAGAATACCGCGATTGAGCTGAGGCAACACCGCACAATTCCCGCCTTACGGCATAAGCGGCGTTCCGGCGGCTGCAGCACGGCATATGCGCTGCAAAAATTCTCGATAATGTCGGGTTGCGGTACCCGCATCGTGCTTCGGGAGCAAAAGCCCCTCGCACTCTGCGACCGCTGCCCCTGCTTCGGTTCGCTGTATCCGCC
>SFIE01000031.1 GCA_004555405.1 Subdoligranulum sp. | reverse complement strand
GCGTTAAAGGTCTGGCCGCCCACAGTCTTGGCGTCCTTCAGCACATTACCGGTCTTGCTGCCTTCACGGTACTCGACCGTGTAGCTCAGGTCTGCACGCAGGTTCCACTTTGCCGTAAGGGTAACATTGTTACCGGGCATTTTGAAAGAGGCTTGTTGGTTAGCCGGATACTCGGTGACACCTTCCAAGCCGTCCACAGTCCAGCCTGCAAAGGTGTAGCCGGGGCGAGTGGGCTGGTTGGCTTCACTCATGCCCTTTACCACATGGGTTCTGCCCGCTATTACAGGCTCCGAGGTTGCTCCACCATTCCAAGTAGCTCCTTCACCCAGATTATAAGTCACATTATAACCCGGCTCATATTTGGCATAGAAGGTGGTGTTTTGTGTCAGCCGATACGGGAATTGAACCGGGATATGATACCCACGGTCCAGATACCAGCCGGAGAATGTGTAGGTGACACCGTCAACTGTCTTGGTGGGTTCAAATGTTTCACTTGTCACATCCGACGGCTGTGTAGCACTGCCACTTTTGTAGTTTTTACCACCCAGATCTCGATATTCCTTCGAGCCGGCATCCATCACCTTATAGGTAGCCGTGTAAACATTCTTACACTTGATATCCACCTTGCAGTCCAGATGAATATCGGTTGTAGTGTTATTACCCTGGGAAAGTTTGAAGGGAAGCAGCGTAATGCTTTCAACATCCTCGGCGCTGATTTTGACACCAAGTTCACGTCCAACTTGATCCATGTAGTTGTTAACAATCGTGTTCCAAACAGCAGAGTTAGAGTTCTTATCAATCTGATTGCCGTTGCTCGGCCAACTGATAACACGCTGGTCAACATTGTCCGTGCAGTTTTTCGCATTGCCCCAGCCTTCAATGTTTACTGTCGCATTGCCCAGAGAAGATGTGACCTGCCCCTTCGCACCGGCGGCCGGTGTCCAGTCATCAGGTTCGTTGGAATTGGCACTCTTCGTCGGGTCGATCAAGCAGAAAATTGCTGCTTCACGCTGATTAGACTCATCCGGATTCTCGTTTTTCACAACTTCAATGCTCTTGGTTGCCCAAGCCGTGGTGCCATCAGAATTGGTGACCGTAAGCGTAACGGTTGCAGTGCCCTGGCGTTTGCCGGTCACAACGCCGTTCTCATCTACGCTAAGGATCTCCGGGTTGCCGCTGGACCACTCACAAGTGTAGTCTTCAGCACCAACCTGTTGAACGATCTTGGGTGTAAGCCGAATCGTCTGGAACTGAGTTACTCGATTATTACCATTAATTGCCACTTCCGTCACCTTGGGGAGATCGGTCACTGTGATTCTAATGGTTGTTGTAACAATCGTTCCATTGGCAGCTTCGTCCGCACTTGCAGCATCCCCCGCGCCCTCAGGCGTTACCGTGAGGGTGATCTCAACCGGAGTTTCACCGGTAGGTTCCACACCTCTAACCGTTGCCTTGGTTGCATCGCCCGCAACTGGTGTAACCGTCGCCTTGCTCTGAACACTGGATTTCCAAGTGCAGGCATAGCCTTGCGCGTTTTCCGGCAAAATTTTGGCCGTAAGGTCAATTGTTTTGCCCTTCATCACGCTTGCCTTGTCAGCATCTTTGCCACCGACTTGGATCGTGGCCGAGGTTGGCGCAACCGGGTTGGTCACTGTGACCGGCAATGTAGTCGTGACTGGGGTGTTATCGTAGTTCGTAACAGTAAGCGTCACGGTTGCAGTGCCCACGCTCCTGGCGGTGATTTTGCCGGTGTTGGCATCCACCCCAAGAACATCACTGTCGTCTACTCTCCAAGTGCGGCTTTTGTATTCTGCATTGGCCGGGGTGATCACAGCTTCCAGCTGGCGCTCCTCATACTTGGGAAGTTCCAGCGAGGTGATGGGAGACTCCGCACCTTCGACTCGGATCGCGGCCTTGGTGGCTTTCACACGTGCCGTAACCGTGATGTCAATGGTTTCGGTGTACTGCGTTGTTTCAACACCAAAGAACTTTGTATAACAGCGGTGTGTAATCTTTGCCGTACCATCACCTTCGCCGGTGACCGTCGCTTCCAGCCCTTTGCCTTGAACGGTTGCGACCTGCTCGTTACTCGAGGTCCAGTCATGATAATACCAGCGCTCATTTTTGCCGTCACTCTTCAGCTTCACCGTTTCGCCAACCTTCAGCGTCACTTTGTCGCCATCCTTGATATACCTGGCGTTGTTCGCGGTCGGCTGCAGGCCGTACAAGTCCGCGGTGATCACGGAATTGTCCTTTTCCTCCGGGTCAGCTGCCTGACTTGCGGATTCCACAGGTTCGGCTGTCTGACTTTCGGATTCCACAGGTTCGGTTGCCTGACTTGCGGATGCCGCAGGGTCAGTTGTCTGACTTTCGGATTCCACAGGTTCGGTTGCCTGACTTGCGGATGCCGCAGGTTCGGTTGTCTGACTTTCGGATTCCTCAGGCTGGGTTTCCTGACTTTCGGATTCCTCAGGCTGGGTTTCCTGACTTGCGGATTCCACAGGCTGGGTTTCCTGACTTGCAGATTCCACAGGCTGGGTTTCCTGACTTGCGGATTCCACAGGCTGGGTTTCCTGACTTGCAGATTCCACAGGTGTGGGTTCCTGATCTTCGGTTTCCGCAGGCGTAGAGTCCTCGTTCACAATGCTCGCGGATTCGCCTTCGCCTTGGTCGACGTTGCTTTGGGCCTCTGGGCTGACCGTGACGCTTGGGGTGTTCTCTATGAAATCCTCGGCCAAAACGCCGGTGGGGAACATGGTAAGCATCATGGCAACGGAAAGGACCATTGCAATGATTCTTTTTTTCATCGTTTTTTCCTCCTTTTCTTTCAGATTTTTTCAACCCTTGCGGGGGGTTGACAAAAAAAGTTATTGTGCCAGCGCTGTTTCCAGTTGGATCAGCAGCTCCAGCACGCTGCGAAACACGGCTTCTTGCCCGGTGCGCAGGTAACGCAGCTTTCCCTGCCAGCTATAGTTTTGCCGAAACAGAATTTCAATTTCAAAATCGGCGGACAGCGTGGCGCCGGGCTTGGGCATTTGCGCCGAGTCGGCGGTGTCGAGCCATTCTTCAATCAGCAGCACCATGCGCGAAAGGCTGGTGAAGGGGGCTTCACGCCCCAGGGCCACGCTTTTTACGCAGCCCTTCATCTGCCTGCCATTGCCAAAGCCCACCGTGATTTGAAACAGGTTCGTTCCGGCGGGCATCATTCGATTTGGTTTCACCGGAAAGACCCTCTTTCTTCGGCAAATTGGTTTTGCGTTGTTTTTGTATCGTTTTAGTAGGTAAAGTAAATTTACATACGCCTATCGATTCTATAAAATTTCATCGTTTTTCCTCTACCTGAGCATATTATAGCACACTTCGCTATGACTTCGCTATGAGTTGGGCCATTTTTGAGGTGTTTTTTGGAAAATTTTGAGAATTTTTTAAAATTTTTGGGGATTTTTTGTTTTTTTGGGGGGAGAGGGTTGGGAGTTAGGAGTTAGGATTTGGGGGTTGGCTGCTGCGGTGTGGGCGGGCGAGCAATGCTCGCCCCTACTATATAATAGAAAGGGCGGGGGTGTATTTTCGGGTTTGCGGGTGCGGCAAGGGCGGGGGTGTTCGGTGTGGGCTGCGGGGCAAAACGCAAGAGCCAGCGTTCGGCAAGGGCGGGCGAGCAATGCTCGCCCCTACTATATAATAGAAAGGGCGGGAGTGTTTTTGCGTGAGCCTTGCCTTTTGCTTGTAGGGGCCTGCATGGCAGGCCCGCCAACGGTGCGGGGGTGGAATGAGGGTTTGCGGGTGCGGCAAGGGCGGGGGTGTTCGGTGTGGGCTGCGGAGCAAAACGCAAGAGCCAGCGTTCGGCAAGGGCGGGCGAGCAATGCTCGCCCCTACTATATAATAGGAAAGGTTGGGGGTGTTTTTGCGCGGGGCTTGCAATGCAGCGCTCTCCTAACTCCTAATTTCCAACTCCTAACTCAAAAAAACGCCCGGCCGGGCGTTCGGATATGCTCCGAATTTTGCCCGGCCGGGCGAACTTGCTTTATTCCGGCCTTGCACCCGCGGGCGGGCGCGCAGCCGATTTTTGAACTGGGTTATGCCGTGGTTTTAAAAGCCGCGAGTCAGCAGGGATCAGGCGTTGGCCCCATCGTCTTCGGACTCATTCTGCTTTTTGCTCATGACTGCCACGATGAGCTGCAGCACTGCGATGACTGCCATCAGCAGAGTCCAGCGGTCCACCATGGCCATGGGCAGCTTCATGTTTTCGGTGAGCACAAACGCAGCCAGCGCGCCAATGGCGGGAATCAGGCTTGCGATTCGCCAGAAGCTCTTGTTGTTGCGGCCGCGCTTTTTGCCGATCACGCCCAGCAGCATCAGCAGCGATGCCAGCACGGTGAGGATCATAAGCACCAGGTTCACCAGTGCCCATTTGCCGTTGGCCATGGGCGCCAGGGGCGTTTCCTCATCTTCGATCACTTCGGGCTCGCTTTCGGCCTTGGGAGGCTCACTTTCCGCAATGGTTTCCGTGGGCTTCGCCGTGGGTGCGGGGGTGGCGGTGGCTGCGGGAGCCACGCGGCGCACCGGGGTGGGTGCGGGTGCGGGGGCAGCAGGCACGATCACCGGCACCGGGGTGGGCGTGGGGGCCTGCTCGGGTGCGGGGGTGGGGGTGGAGCTGCTGCCGCCGCCGGAGCTGCTGCCGCCGGAGCGGGCTTCGACAGTCAGCTTGCCAAGATGATTTACAATCTTGTAGTTGCCCTGCTTGGCAGTGCTCTTGTCCCAGTCGATCACATAGGTGTTATCGCTGCTGCCAATTTCCTTTTGGCGGCCGGTGATGCTGAAGTTTACGGTTTCGTCGTTCACAAGGCCAACGATGCTGTAGCCGTTTGGCTCCGTCAGATCGTTGCCATCATGGGTTTTGCTGGCCGATTTGGTGGTGATGGTCAGGGTTGCGGGATTGATGGTCAGGGTGCCGCCCTCGATTTTGAAGGTCACATTCTCAAAGTTTGTGTTGGTGTTTTCAAAATGCTTGGGCGCCAGCTTCATCTTATAGGTACCGGCGTTGATACCCTCTGCGTGTGCATCCTGCGTATCAAGGCCCGTAAACTTGAAATATTCCTGTTTGTACAGCGTGGGATTGCTGATGCTCGTCACCGTGAAGCCGTCCAAGTATTTGGCAGTGCCATCATAGGTGTGCTCAGCGTTGGGTGCGGTGATGGTCACAACGATATCCTTAACGGGGGTGATGCTCAGTGTGCCGGTCACGCGCTGAATATCGTAGTTTTTCAAGTTAAAGGGGTTCTGTCCATTGAGCTGTTCTTTCGTGGCTGCCGTGAAGAAAACTTCGTTCGGCACTTTGCTATCGCTCACATTGGTAACTTTGGCTTCTGTCCAGATTCTGCTTACTTCGCCTTTCACAAAGCCTTCGTTGCCAAGGGGAACATCATACGGTGCGGTGAGCGGCGTGCCGTCATACACCTTGGTGGCACCGCGAGAAAGCAAAATAACCTCACGCGGGGTGATGCTGTAGGTGTATTCCACCTTGCCGGTGTAGCTGCCCTTGCCGGTGATGGTGACTTTGATGTCACCCACATCGATGTACTCGTGATACGGTGCCACATTGGAAGTGCAATCGTACGCCACATCGTAGTCCGTGCCCGCTGCAAGAACCGTGCCGTCGCCGTCGGTCACAGTGGGCACCCACTTATGCTCCTGGCCATCGTAAACAATGTTTTCGGCAGGATAATTGTTGATGCTCGTTGCAACCAGCTCGGTGCATTTCTTATAGGTCAGCGTGAGCATATTACTCGCGGCAGTGTCCGTAATGGTCAATTTTTCCGGATCAGCCTTCTGGTACACATAACCCTGAATGTCGATCTTATGATCCTTTGCCTCGATCTCACTGCCCAGCTCGGCCTCGCCGGTTTTAAACCCATAGCCCGGGATCGGCTGGTTGTTTTCATCTACATAGCATACGCTATAGGGATACTTGGGTGCCTGTTTGGCCTTGTAGTGATAGGTGATCGTCTTACTTGTTTTTGCCTGTACTGTGTATGCTTCCGTATCCAGACTGGCAAACTCATAGCCTTCGCCCGGGTCTATTGCGTCGGCTTTATCAAAGGTAAGCCGCGTTCCGGCTTTATACCAAGTGGTGTCCGTTTGGTATACTTTTTGGGTTACATCGTTGATATGCTGAACCGTTACGGCGCCGTAATTTTCCGTGTTCAAAACGCCGTCCAAATGCCAAGTCCAGCCGCTTTCGTCATAATCGGTTGCGCCGTACTCCACGCGCTTCAGCTTGGTAAAGGTAACATCGCTCAGATCGATGGAACCGTTTTTGATCCATCTTTCCACCTTACCGCTCTGTGCCGCATTTTGGGCTCTGTACAGTATAATATTGTATATAATGGGGTCCACCGGAAACTCCGGGTTCGGCACGCTGACTTTTACCCTGCCCAAGGTGTAGAAGTCGTCCTTGTTGATCTCACTTCCCGAGATCTGAATGCTCGGATCGATCTTGGTATAAAGATATACCCAGCGGTTTATGTAGAGCGTCCTTGCCATACCGCGTTTGCCATTTTCCGATGCCACCGAAATATCGCCTTCGGCCTGTGCAGCCTCGGAGCTTACTGCCTCGGAGCTTGCGGCCTCGGAACTGCTGGCCTCAGAGCTTGCAGCCTCAGAGCTTGCAGTCTCGGAGCTGGCGGCTTCGGAATCGGCAGCCTCAGAGCTGGTTGCCTCAGAGCTTGCAGCCTTTTCGGATGCCGCGGTGGGTTCGCTATTGGTTTTTTCTGATGCTGCGGGCTGCGAATCGCCGGAAGCGGATTCATTCAGCGGGGCAACAATTTCACTGCTCGAGGCCGTGGGCTGGCTTTCGGGCAAAGCAAACGCACTGGCGGGGAACAGAGAAAGCATCATGGCAGCAGTGAGCGCCATGGCCAGAATTCTCTTTTTCATAGTGTTTCCTCCTTTTTGGAATCTCCTTCAACCCTTGCGGGGTTTGCCAAAATCGGTTATGCCAGCGTTGTTTCCCGTTGGATCAAGAGTCCGCATGCTGTAATGCACGGTTTTTTGCGTGGCATTTAACGTTTCGCGTGTATAGTATATCATACAGCGCTATGAGTTGGCTATGATTTCGGATTCCTAAAGTTACTTTTCGCGTTGCTGCGATAAATAAATTTATTTAGGCTTGCTTTCAGGCGAGATCACACCGCAATATGTGGCGCTGCGCCAATCGCCGAATAAAAAGCGCAGCACGGGATTTATGGGAGGGCAGACGGAGGCAAAGCACAAGGGCCAGCGCACGGCAGCCCCGGGCGGAGCAACTTTTGGGGTCAGCAGGCCCGGCAAGGGCGGGCGATCAATGCTCGCCCCTACGATGAAATTTTGAAATAGCGATATTTTTTACGCAAGCCTTGCCTTTTGCTTGTAGGGGCCTGCATGGCAGGCCCGCCAACGGTGCGGGGGTGGATTTTCGGGGTTGCGGGTGCGGCAAGGGCGGGGGTGTTTTTGTGTTGGGCTTGCAATTCAATTCTCTCCTAACTCCTAATTCCTAACTTCTAACTCCTGATTCCCCACTCCTAATGCAAAAAACTGTCCGGCCGGGCAAAATTCGGAATTTCTCCGAACGCCCGCCGGGCCCCCGCACTTTTTGCGGCACGCAAAAAGCCGCCCTGCCCCAAAATGGGCAGAGCGGCCAAAGGCTTTATTATTTTGTACATCAGGCGTTTGCGGTGCATTCGATGGGTTCGGGGCCGGTTTCCATGCCGGTGGTGTAGCTTTTGCTGCCCAGCACCGCCCCCAGCTGCTGCAGGGTGATCTGCCCCTGCCAATAGCGCAGCGCCGCGGTGATGTATGCCGCCGCCGTGTGCTCGGCACGGCTCAGCAGCATGGGGATGTCCTCGTCATACTCCCGGCCGCCGAAGGCATCCCGCCACGGGCGCGGCAGCTTTACGGCATCCTTTTCGCCAAGGCCCTTCAGGCGCGCCGGGCTGCAATGCCCGGTGATGAATCCGCGCCCGCCCAGCAGGGGCTCGGCCAGCCAGAACAGCGCCCGCCGCAGATGCAGCGGGGTGCGGCTGGGGGTGACCACGCGCACAAGGCGCATCAGCTCAAACGCATCCGAAATGGCCAGCAGCGGCACCTCACAGCCATACACCCGTGCAAGGCTTGCCTGCAGCAGCGTAAAGCTTTCGGCGCGGGCTGCGCCGGTCAGCTTGGGGTTGGCGTGCTGCGGGTCCACCCGGGGGGTGCCCCAGTCCTGCCGGTGCAGCCAGGAATCCAGCGCGATCTCAAAATAGCCGTGGCCGCCGTGGCAGTGATAGGGCGCCCCCTGCGCCATGCAGGCATACACATAGGGATGCACCGTGGAATCCGCCGCATAGTGGGTAAGGAATCCCAGCGCATAGTCCTTTTGTGCGGGGGTGGCGGCGTTTTGCACCAGATCCAGCACAAACGCGCCGGTTTTATCGCGGTGCATAATATTGCCCAGCGTGGGCAGGTCAGGCGTGCGGCGGGCCTTGGGCTTCCAAAGCTGGTAAACAAACAGGATATCCGGCCCGTTGGCGCCGGTGGCAAAGGCCTGCGGGCTGGCGGGGGTGTATCCGGCCAGCTCGGCGGCGTGCTGCGCCGTGCGCACATGGGTGTAACCTTCTGGCATAAAGCTCCTCCTGTAAAGCAGGCAAAGCCCCGCACCGGGGCGGGGCTTTGCAGGGTGTGCGCAGGATCAGCGCATTTCCACACCCAGTTTGAATTTCAGATCCTTCAGGATCTTGTTGATGGCGCGATCCACCTGATCGGCGGGCAGCTCTTTTTCGGGGTCGGAAAGGGTCAGGCTGAAGGCCATGCTCTTTTTGCCCTCGCCCAGATTCTTGCCGCGGTACACATCAAACAGCGCCACATCGCTCACCAGACTGCTGGCCTTGCGAATGGTCTGCTCCAGATCGCCGCAGGTGATGCTTTCCTCGCACACCAGCGCCAGATCGCGCTTTACGGCGGCAAAGGGGCTCAGGGGCTTATAGCGATAGTCCCGGGGGAAGATCTCGGCCAAAGCGGCATAGTCCAGCTCGGCCAGATAGATGTTCTGGCTGTCCTTTTCGTCCTTGGCGATCTTCAGCTCAGCGGTGACCTCATTGGCCAGCTTGCCGAACACGCCCACCTTTTTGCCCTGGCACCACACCTCGGCACTGACGCCCGGGTGCAGCCAGCACACATTGGCGCGCTGATAGCTGAAGGTAATGTCAAAGGCGGCGGCAATGGCTTCCACTGCGCCCTTCACCGTAAAGAAGTCCTCCTCGGGGCCAAAAGCGCCCAGGGACAGCGTCATGTGTTCGTCGGGCTGCTCGGTAAGGGGCAGGCTCTTGGGCAGATACACCTTGGAAAGCTCAAACAGGCGGCCCTGTGCGTTGCCCTTTTTCAGGTTGTCCACGATCACATTCAGCATGCTGGGTGCCAGCACGGTGCGCATGATGGAAAGGTTTTCGCTGATGGGGTTCATAATGCGAATGGCGCGGCGCTCGGGGGCATCGGCGGCAAAATGCATCCGATCCAGCTCGGCCACCGAATAGAAGGCCAGCGTGCTGGCTTCGTAAAAGCCCTGCCCGGCCAGCAGGCGCTTCATCTTCATTTCGGTTTTCTGCTCGTGGTTCAGCCCGCCGTTGGTCACGCAGGCATTCTTTAAGAAGGTGGGCACAATGTGGTCATAGCCATACTCACGGATCACCTCTTCGGCCAGATCCGGGAAGCCCTCCACATCGTCGCGGTAGCGGGGCACACTTACGCTCCAAACGCCGCCGTTATCCTCCACGGCAAAATCCAAACGGTGCAGGATATCCTTCATCACCTCGCGGGGCACCTGAATGCCCAGCACGGCGTCGATCTGCTCGGGGGTGACCGTAACAATCTTGCGGGCGTGGCTGTTCGGGGCGGCATCGCAGTCAAAGCAGGTGGGGGTGATATCGCCGCAGTCCAGCTGCTGGATCAGGTGCAGTGCGCGCTTGAGGCCCAGCTCGGTGCTGTACTGATCCACGCCCTTTTCGTAGCGGGCGCTGGAATCGCTCACCTGGCCCAGCGCACGGCTGGTTTTGCGCACGGAATCCCGGGCAAAGGTGGCGCACTCAAACAGCAGCTCGGTGGAATCATCGGCAATGCCGCTGTTCAGCCCGCCCATTACGCCCGCAATGCACACGGGCTTTTCGGCATCGCAGATCACCAGATTGTTTTCGCCCAGCGTAAACTCTTTTTCGTCCAGCGTGGTGATCTTTTCGCCGTTTTTGGCACGGCGCACAATGATGCTGCGGTCCTTGACTTTATCAAGATCAAAGGCGTGCATGGGCTGGCCGATCTCCAGCAGGGTGTGATTGGTGATATCCACAATGTTGGTGATGCTGCGCAGCCCGCACAGTGCCAGATGGCGCTTGAGCCAGCGGGGGCTCTGGGCCGGGCGAATGTTGCGCACATAGTGGGCCAGATAGCGCGGGCACACATCGGGGGCTTCCACCTTTACGCTGATGCGGTCATCGCCCTGGGCGGTGCAGGTGTAATCGGTGGCGGGCATTTTCAGGGGCTTATTCAGCAGGGCAGCCACCTCACGCGCAATGCCCAGAACGCTCTGGCAGTCGGGGCGGTTGGCCGTGATGGAAATATCGAAAATATAATCGTCCAATCCCACAATGGGGCGAATGTCGGCGCCGATCACGGCATCGTCCGGCAGCACCAGCAGGCCGTTATAGTCGCCGCCGGGGAACAGATCGTCGTTCACGCCCAGCTCGGTGCCCGAGCACAGCATACCGTTGCTCTCGTAACCGCGCAGCTTGCCCTTTTTGATCCTGGCCACGCCTTCCACGGTCTTATGATCTTTTGCCGTAGCATACACGGTTGCGCCGTCCAGCGCCACGGGGAACTTTTTGCCGGCGCACACATTGTCTGCGCCGCAGCAGATCTGCAAAAGCTCACCCGTACCGGCATCCACCTTGCACACGTGCAGGTGGGTTTCGGGAATGGGCTCGCACTCCTTCACTTCGCCCACCACAACACCGGTGATATCCTTGCCCAGATAGATCAGCTCTTCTACTTCAAAGCCGCAGGAAAACAGCTTTTCTTCCAGCTGCTCGGGGGTGATATCGATCTCTACATATTCTTTCAGCCAACTGAATGGAATTTTCATGGTCGCTTCTCTCCTTTCGCTTACTCTTGGAACTGCTTGAGGAAGCGCAGATCGTTCTCAAACAGCAGGCCCATATTGTTGATGCCGTACTTCAGCATGGCGATACGCTCAATGCCAATGCCAAAAGCAAAGCCGGAGTATTCATCGGGGTCAATATTGCAGTTTTCCAGCACACGGCGGTTTACCACGCCGCCGCCCAGCACCTCGATCCAGCCGGTGCCCTTGCACAGGCTGCAGCCGCAGCCGCCGCATTCAAAGCAGCTTACATCCACTTCCACGCTGGGCTCGGTGAACGGGAAATAGCTGGGGCGCAGGCGGGTGCGGGTGCCGTTGCCAAACAGCTGCTTCACCAGCTCGTTCAGCATGCCCTGCAGATCGCACAGGGTAATGCCCTTATCCACCACAAGGCCCTCCATCTGGTGGAACATGGGGCTGTGGGTGGCATCCGAGTCGCTGCGGAACACACGGCCGGGGATCAGCACCTTGATGGGGGGCTTCACCCGGTCCATGGTGCGGATCTGGCCGTTGGAGGTCTGGGTGCGCAGCAAAAGATCCTCGGTCAGATAAAAAGTATCCTGCATATCCCGGGCGGGGTGATCCTTGGGCACATTCAGGCGGGTGAAGTTGTGGTCGTCATCGTCGATCTCAGGGGCATCGAACACCTGAAAGCCCATGCCTGCAAAGGCATCGATGATCTGGTTTTTCACCAGCGTGATGGGGTGCAGCGCGCCCTGCGGGCGAATTTTGGCGGGCATGGTGATGTCCACCGTTTCGGCGGCGTTGCGGGCGTCCATCTCGGCGCGGCTCACCTTTTGGGCGGCCTCGTCATACTTGGCCTGCACCTGCTGCTTGAACTCGTTGATAATCTTACCGGCGGCGGGGCGCTCGGCGGCAGGCACATTGCGCAGCTCTTTCATAAGGCCGGTCACCTTGCCGTTTTTGCTCAGGTATTCCTGCCAAAAGGCCGAAAGCGTTTCGCTGCTGTTCACAGTGGCAAGGCTTTGCTCTACCTTGGCGGAAAGTTCGTTGATCACATTCTGCATAATTCTTGCTCCTTCCAGAAATTGGCGGGAAAAGCAGGGGCTTTGTCTTTATTTTTAAAAAAACAAAAAAGGCCTCGCCCCAGTTTACTGGGACGAAGCCTTGCAATCACTTTTTTGCAAACTCCGCGGTACCACCCGGATTTTGCCGCACTCAGCCAAAGGGCCGGGCGGCAACGCTCTTGCGCCTGTAACGGGGCGGGGGCCGTTTTCCACTACTGGGCCGAAAAGCCGTTGGCAGAAACCGCTCGGGAGCGAACTTGGGCGCCGGTGCCGCGAAGCCCCTTTCAGCCGGTGAGGGCTCTCTCTTTGCTGGCTGCGCAGCGCTTACTTTCTCCGTCAAAGCGTTTTGCTGTTTTGCATTTCTCGCTGATTCTTGTATGGTAACACACTTTGCCGCATTTTGCAAGCAATTATAGCTGCTGCCCTGCTGCGGCTTTGCAGGTGTTACAGGGATATGCTGCAAAAAGCGGCTTATTCCTTGTGTGCCGCGTTTAAATAGGCAATGGCCAGGGCGTCGGGGCCGGTGTTGCAGCTTACCACGCCGCCCAGATGGAAAAAGTTTTCAGGCTCATGGCCAAAGGCCTTTTTGCACTGCTTGGCCAGCTCTTTAGCGGCCTCCTCGCAGTCGGTATAGCCGATCTGATACGGCATTTCGCTCACATCGTCCACACGGCTCAGCACATGCTTGATCATGGCAGCGGGCACGGCATCGTTGCCGCGCACCTTGCCCACCACCTTGCTCACACCGAAGTTCAGCTGAATGATGGGGCGCAGGCCCAGCAGCTCGCCGGCAAAGGCGGCAGCTGCCGAAATGCGGCCGCTCTTTTTCATCTGCTTCAGGCTGAAGGCTGCCAGCGCCACCTCGCTGCGGTCCAGCTTGTCCTCCAGCTCACGAATGATGGGGGCCAGCTCAGCGCCGTTGCGGATTTTGCGGGCGGCCTCCAGCAAATGCCAGCCGAACACCATGCTGTAGGTGCGGCTGTCTACCATATGAATGCGCAGCGTGTTGCCGGGGCGCTCCTCGGCCAGCATACGCTGGCCCATCACGGCGTTGTTAAAGGTGCTGCTGCCGCTTTTGCAGATGGAAACATACAAAACATCCGTGTAGTCTTCGTCTACATATTTGCAGAACTGCTCGCAGAACTGAATGGGGGTGATGGCGGCCGTGCTGGGCACCCCCTGCCCCTGGCGGAGAATATCGTAAAATTCCTCCACGGTGCAGTTTTCGTTGGTTTTATAGTCCTTGCCGTCCAGCGTCATCACAAAAGTCAGCACATCAATGCCGTACCGGCTGGCCTGCTCGGGGGTCAGGTCGGCGCTGGAGTCCGTTAAAATCGCAATTTTACTCATTGATTACTCTCTTTCCATGTATATCGGGTCAGCTGACCCTGGGATTCCAGATCTTCAAAGTTCCACTGGCGCAGCACCTCGTAAACGCCCACTGCCACGGCGTTGCTCAGATTCAGACAGCGAACCCCCTGCCGCATGGGCATGCGCACACAGCTTTGCTGGTTTTTCAGCAGCAGCTCCTCGGGCAGGCCGGCATCCTCGCGGCCAAAAAACAGATAGCAGTTGTCGGGGTATTCCACTTCGGTGTGGCGGCGGGGGCCCTTGCTGGTGAAATAAAAGCAGGGGCCGCTGTTTTTCGAGTAAAAATCTTCCAGATCATCATAGTAGCTGATATCCAGAAGATGCCAATAATCCAGCCCGGCGCGCTTTAAGTGCTTGTCTGTGATCTCAAAGCCGAACGGGCGGATCAAATGCAGCCGTGCGCCGGTCACTGCGCAGGTGCGCGCAATGTTTCCGGCATTTTCCGGAATGCGCGGCTCCAAAAGTACAATGTTCAGTGTTTTCATAAGCCTCTTTTTTTATCTTGCAGCCAAATGCCACAGCTGCGGTTCAAAGCAAACGCCCTGCCGTGTGTCGGCATCGGCGGGGGTGCTGGTGATGCAGTCGGCCACAAATGCGGCGGCGGCCTCGGTGGCGGCGCTCAGGGCGTTGCCCATGGACAGGCGGCTGATCAGCACCGCGCCGAACAGATCGCCCGTGCCGGGAAAGCTGCGCCCGGCGTGCAGCTGGCGGCAGACAAAGGCCTCCTCGCCTGCGCCTGCGCAGTACAGATACCGCCCGATGGGCATTCCGGTGACCACAGCGTTTTTGCAGCCCAGTGCCTGCCGCACGGCATCGGCAAGCGCCTTGGCATCCTCCGGCCCGGCCGGCTCGGCATAGGGGCGGCCCAGCAGCAGGGCGGCCTCGGTGGCGTTGGGCAAAACAAGATCGGCCGCAGCGGCCAGGCGGCGCATGGCCTCGGGCATGGTGTCGGCCACGCCGGAATACAGCTTGCCGCCATCGCCCATTACCGGGTCCACCACAAGGTATGCCTCGGGCCACAGCGCATGGGCCTTTTCCACCAGCGCAGCCTGTGCGGGGCTTGCCAGATAGCCGGAATAGATATAGTCAAACTGCATCCCCAGCTGCTGATACTGCTGCAGCGCCGCTTCGCCGTAGCCATCGTCACGCATGGCGGCGGGCTGGCCCAGGCCGCCCGTATGGCTGGAAAGCACCACGGTGGGCACAGCCACCGCCTGCAGGCCGCTCACGGCCAGCACGGGGGCAATGGCATAATATCCGGCGCGTCCAAGAGCGGAAAAATCATGGATGCAAAGCACGGTTTTGGGTGTTGGAAAAATCATAAACGGGTTCCCTCTTTCTATACTGGCTGCCCGTGGAAGGCGGATCACAAAAAAATCCCGGTGGATCTTCCGCTCTGCTTTTGCCTTTTGCCTTCCGGCAGCACTACCTATACGGGTACATTCTATCATAAATGCCGGAACAAAAAAAGATGAATAATAAAAAAATTCCGGGGAAAGTTAATATTGATCTGAAAAAGGAGGGTCAAAAAAATGAAAGATTGCTCTGCTTCGGGCCTTGTGCCCGGCCTGCTGCTTGGCGCGGCGCTGGGAATGGCCGGCGCATACTGCCTGTGCCATTCGCCCCGCCAGCTCAAGCGCACCACCCGCCGCCTTACCCGCAGCGCCGAAAACGCTTTGTGCGAGCTTGAGGATCTGATCGCGCGCTATCGGGACTAAGCCTTTGGGGCCGGGGGCTGCCCGGCACAGAAAAACGGCGTTCACGCCCTTTTGCAGGGGCTGTGAACGCCGTTTTGGTTATTTGTTCAGAAACTGAATAAAGTGATACGACTCAACGATCTGGAAATAGCGCACAATGCGCGGCAGCAGCGGCTCGGCTTTTTCGCCAAACTGCTGTTTCATGCATTCGGCCAGCTGGGCAACGGTTTTTTCGCCGTCGATCAGCGGCCACAGAAAGCTGCCGGTTTCGTCCAGATGCACATGGGTGATGCGCGGCTTGCGAAACACCTTTTGTGCAATGGTGTTGAACAATCCGGTGTTTTCCACATCCAAAACCAGCAGGCCGGTTTCTTCGTCGGTATGACACTGCAGATGTTCCGCACGTTTCGGAACAAGATCCAGATAATTAACGCTCGATTTCTTTTTTTTCATCAGTTCTTCTTTTTCTTAAGAGAGAATGCCAGGATGCAGGCAACCATGATCGCCATCAGCACAACGCCGCCCACATTGCCCAGATTCAGAGCGATCTTGGTGCTGATGCCGAACACAGCCAGAATAGCCAGCACAATGCCCACAAGGCCTTCGCCTGCGATCATACCGGCGCAGAACAGAGTGCCGTTGGTGGACTGCTCTTCCTTGGTTTTGTCGTCCACATTCTTGCGGGCATCCATCAGAGCGCGGATCACACCGCCGATCATGATGGTGGTGGTCAGGTAAACAGGCAGGTACAGGCCGATGGCAAAGGGCATTACCGGCACACGCAGGATCTCAAAGGTCAGGGCCAGGAACACGCCCACGAACACCAGGTTCCAGGGCAGGTTGTCGCCCATGATGCCTTCCACGATCATTTTCATCAGGCTGGCCTGAGGTGCGGGCACTTCAGCGCCGCCGTAGCCCCAAGCGCTGTCCAGCAGGTACAGAACGCCGCCGATGGCCAGGCCGGAAGCGATAACACCGATCAATTCGCCGATCTGCTGCTTGATGGGGGTTGCGCCCAGCAGGAAGCCGGTTTTCAGGTCCTGAGAGGTATCTGCCGCAATGGCTGCGCAGATGCAGATGATGGAAGCGATGGCCATAGAGCCGATCATGCCCTCGATACCCACCTTACCGGATGCCTTCAGCACCATGGTAGCGATCAGCAGGGTGGCGATGGTCATGCCGGAAACGGGGTTGTTGGAGCTGCCGACCATACCGACCATACGGGCAGAAACCGTAGAGAAGAAGAAGCCGAAGATAACGATCAACAGTGCGCCCAGGGGGTTCACGGGAACAGCGGGTGCCAGCCAGATGATCAGGATGATGGCCAGAATGCCGCTCAGGATCAGGGGCATGGGCAGGTCCTTATCGGTACGGGCAGTGCCCTCGGCGCTGCCGCCCTTCAGGCTCTTCATGGAATCACGGAAGGTGGAAACGATCAGAGGCAGGCTCTTGATCAGCGAGATGATACCGCCGGTAGCAATGGCGCCGGCACCGATGTACTTCACATAGGTGCTCCAGATAGCGCCTGCGCCGCCTGCAGCATACAGCTCAGACACAGTCACGCCGGCTGCAGCAGGGTACAGCCAGATGTTCTCGCCGAACAGGCAGATCAGGGGGATGATGACCATCCAGCCGATCATGGAGCCGGAGAACATATAGGAAGCGGTTTTGGGGCCAACGATGTAGCCCACGCTCAGCAGAGCAGGGTAAGCCTCGACACCCAGAGCGCCCTTGAAGGACTTGAATACCACGGCAATGTCGGCAGGGATAGCGCCCAGACCGTCTACAATGAACTTGAAAACGGCAGCCAGGCCCATGCCGGAGAACACGGTGGAAGCGTTTGCACCGCCCTCTTCACCGGCCAGCAGCACTTCGGCGCAGGCGGTGCCTTCGGGGTACAGCAGGGTCGCATGCTCTTTCACGATCAGAGCGTTGCGCAGGGGCACCATGAACAATACGCCCAGGATACCGCCGCAAAGAGCGATCAGAGTGATCTCAACGATGCCGGGCTTATCGCACAGGCCATCCTTGGCCCACAGGAACAGAGCAGGCATCGTGAAGATAGCACCGGCGGCCAGGGATTCGCCGGCAGAGCCGATGGTCTGCACCATGTTGCTTTCCAGAATGGAGTTCTTTTTCATCAGAACGCGGATAACGCCCATAGAAATAACTGCTGCCGGGATCGAAGCGGAAACAGTCATGCCGACGCGCAGGCCCAGATAGGCGTTGGCAGCGCCGAAGATCACGGACAAAAGAATGCCCATGATGATGGATGTTGCCGTCATTTCCGGCGTAACTTTTTCCGCTGGAATGTACGGCTTGAAGGATTGATCTTTCATGCTTTTTCTCCTTGTTCCAGACAGAGCACTCTGCCCCCTGAATGGAACCGTGCCCCTTCGTCTGTTTTTTCTCTGCGCACACTTTGCCAAAAGCTGGCGCACGCAAATCTATTACATTATACTAAAGCGCTGAAGCGCTTGCAAGCAAAAAAATATCCGATATGGAGCGCCGTTTACAAATATAGCGAAATCTCGCCAAATACATTGAAAAGTTTTTATAGAAAACTGCTAAAAAAATTCTCCCGGCAAATGACAGGTGTTCGTAAAACAGTGTTAGCCCAATAACACGAAATGAGCATCTGTCAGACGGGATTGGTCAACGAAAAAACACGCCATATTCAGCTTCAAGGGCTGGGTATGGCGTGTTTTTTGCTTATTTGCGTTTCCGCTTGCCTTTGCCATGCGGTTGGTACGCTTTTGCCTTGCCGCGTTGGTTGATTGGGCTTTTCATATATTTGGACAGCTTCAAAACATCAATGATATTGACAAACTGCTCCTTGGTAATGGCATCGTAGTCAATGCCGAATGTCGCAAGGTAGATCCTTGCCTGTTTCTCGGCGTCGCTGCCCTCAAAGTTCATGGCATCCCGCAACTGGCTCTGAACTTTCTCTGCAATGGATGGCGTGTCTGCCGTTGTGGTATCGGTGCTGTGTTCCTCCCGAATGTCACGGAGGATCGCTTTCAGATCGTCGGCAAGCACATGACCGAAATAATCATCCTCCCGCACCTGGGCCAGCTCCAATGTCCGGGCGGAAAGATCGTCCTGCCCGTCCTGCTTCATCAGGGCCATCTTCCGTACTGCTTCCAGCATGGCGTTCATATCGTTGATCCGCATATCCTCTACCCGGTTTTTCATTCACTATGCGGCTTTCCTATTTGCCGCCTGTAAACAGAAACCCTGCCCAGGATCATTCCCGTTCATAGAGATACTGTCAGATGATCCATGGTCTTCCGGATCCACTTCTCCTCGTAAGGGTAATCCCGCTGCAGATGGGTCAATATCTTCTCATATACGGAAAAAGCCTCTGCTGATTTCTTTTCCAGGGCAAGCACATCCGCCAGGATCTCAAGCTGGGAAAGATAATCCTTATACTTCTCACCGCGATACAGGAGTGAGGACTGTACATTCTCCCGAGCTATTTTTTCCGCATCCTCCAGCTGGTTTTCATGGATCAGAAGCGCGATCTGCAGCTCCTTGAAGGCTGTTTTCCGGTATCCCAGGTCTTCCTGGCTTTCCATCCATGTTTCGATGGCCGCATAGAGCTCTCTGGAAACAGCAATACGCCCCTGACGCAGCGCATATTTTGCTTCTTCCAGCAAAAAATAGTGTCGCTTCATCGAGAATCGCTGCTTCCCGGACTCAGGGAGGTCTTTGTCATCCATCTGCATAATGGCCTCCGCGATCTGCATATACTCGGCCGCATATTTGTTCCGGGCAACCGGGTCCTGGCGGTGACTGTATTCCTTTGCAAGCTTTCCGCAGGCGGTACTGAGTTGGTTCATCACTTCAAAGGTCCGGGGCGTCACTGCCTTCAGCAGTTCATATCCCTTTTGATACCACATAAGCGCCTGATCGTGATCCATGCGGTTATGATAGACAGCCGCCACCCGGAGGGCTTCTCTTCCCGGCAGGACATGGTTGGGACCATAGTAATTCATGACAGATTCGTAGACTTTTATGGCATAGGGCAGCGCTTCTTCATAATATCCCTGAACCCACAGAAAGGTAACGATCTCCTCGAAAGCGGTGCCCAGCCATGGAGCGGGGTTCGGAAACGTCTCATAAACAGCAAACACATGGGGTTCCAGAACCCGATTCTCCTCATAGGTGCGGTTCCATGTACCGACTCCCAGATCATCTCCATACAAATACTTCTCGAAGCCACGCAGCAGACGGCTGCAGTTGATACATGTGGGAGGCATGATCCGCTTGACTGCCTCGGCGATCAGCGGATGAACACGGAGAAGGAGGCGGGTTTCTGTTTTCTCAGATCCCGCAGAAGGGGCCGCTGTTTCCCTGCCCGGATCTTCCGGGGAATGCTCTGCCGTTCTTTCCATGACAAGAACATCGATCAGGAGATCATTCCGAAGCGACTGGAGTGTACGCTCCGATGCGCCGGATATCCGGAGAAACAGATCCTTTTCCATCCCCTGCGGTGCAAGAACGGACAAATACAGCAGGGCTTCCCATTCTGCTTTTTTCAACCGGAAAGAGGAAAGCAAAGAAGTTATATGTGATCCGTTGTCCGGATGCCCGGACAGTTCCCCATAGGAAGCCTGGACGGATGCCATTTTGATGCTTAAGGTGTGACCTTCCACCTGACGGCCGTAATGCAGAAGCTGTTCTGTTTTTGCCGGTTCCAGTCCGCTGGAATAGGTTTGGATCAGCTCTGACCAGTATTCCGGGCGCAGGGCGTTGACCAGAAGCTTTTCCTTTTCCGGCACGATCTCATAGTTGACTCTTGTGGTAATGATCTTATCGCAGGAAAGCTCCAGAAACTGACAGAGATCCTTATCCGCAGGCGTATTCAGATTATCGATCACGATCAGGATTTTTTTCTCTTCGCTGATCTTTTGCAGAGCGCTGAGCTTTTCCCGATAATACTGCCGCAGGGCAGGATATCGTTTCCGGTCATACAGCAGTCCGGAAATGGGAACGGAAGTATCATCACAGACCGCCTGGAGGATCCCCTTGCCGGTTACGATGTAAAGGACATGATCATACGCAGGGCGATGTCTGGCGATATATGTAAGCGCAATGGCAGTTTTTCCGATGCCTCCGATGCCGTACAGGAAGACTGCGTGGAAAGAGGCAAGCGTGTCTCGGACAGCGGTTAGCTCTTCTTCCCGCCCGATCAAAGGGGAGGAAACGGAAGGCAGAGCGGTATCGTTGATTTTGAAGTGCATGCGTTCCCGAAAGCGTGTGTATTCTTCTTCCCAGGCCGCCCAGGCAGCTTTTTCCGCTTCCGCAGAGGAAAATCCGGGCGGGGTGTCTGCGTATTTTTTCTGCAGCAGAAGCTGGTTCTTTTTCCACAGCAAAAGCTGCTCCTGATAGTTAAAGTCTTTCATGATTCAGGCCTCTTTCTTTTCCAGCGCTTTAAAAAAGAATGGACGAAGCCTGTTTTGCCCCTGGGCGCGCAGATACTGATCGGTATAGCGGAAGGCCTCCTGCAGCCATCTGCGGCATTCTTCCGGACTTTTATGAAGGCAGCGGTCCCTGTACAGGGCAAGGATCTGCAGCAGCATGGCGTCGAAACGCTCTCCGCCGGTCAGCGTATGATCCGCATGCAGCGGGCAGTATCCAAAAGCGGATAAATACGTATTGATCACACATTCATTGACAAAGGGAATGCACATGATCAGGATATGCCGGATCATGGTTTTCCGCGGGATCTCCCCCAAAAGCTTTGTATTCTTCAAGAATTCGGAGCCGTAGGAAATACTGGCCATACGGCTGATCTGCCGGGTGTCGGCTTCGGCGGGCCGGAAGGTGTATTCACAGGCCTGGCTGAAGTAGATATGCCGCAGGCTGGGGAGCGGATCTTCTGAGGAAATTCCGTATTTTCTCCGTTCCATCGGATGAAGTTTGCTCAGATATTCCCCGATCATCGTGTCCATAATGCGGCACCGCTCCTGGTAGAGCGCGCTGCCGGCGGAGGATGCGTCAAAGACGAGATCACTCCGGTCGGCATAGACCTGCAGCAGATACTGCTGATCGTCGCCGCTCAGCCCCAGTGCTTTTCCGAACATCAGAAGCTGTGTCCTGTCAGATGGGACATGATGCCCGGTTCGCCAGAATCGGACCTTTGTGATCTGCGAATCCTGCTCCGGCAGGGCAGCGTACATTTTCTCATACAGAAACGTATCGGCATCC
>SFIE01000003.1 GCA_004555405.1 Subdoligranulum sp. | reverse complement strand
AGCGTTCATGCAGCGCTTGTTCGGTTATATGGAATCACTATGCCGGACAAAGGAAATCCGGCTGCAAATGAACACTGTTTCACTCCCTCAAATGCTGAAATTTGATAAGGTTCTGATTGAACGTGCCATTATGAATGTTATCAGTAATGGGCTGGACTACTCCCCGCAAGGCGGAACGCTTTATGTGGATGTTCAGAGTAACAACGGTTTCGTGGAAATTTCAGTCACAGACGAGGGAACGGGGTTTTCTAAAGAGGCATTATGCCACGCACAGGAACGGTTCTATATGGGCGATCAAAGCCGCAATTCAAAGTTACACTTTGGTATGGGTCTATATATTACAAATTCGATTATGGAACAACATAATGGTCAGCTTATTTTAGAAAATTCAAAAGAAACCGGCGGCGCAAAGGTTACTATGAAACTTCCTTGCTGATTTTCCGATAGTGTAATGGACGTCTTTTATGTCCGTCCATTTTTCAAATCTTTATGGAATCTTCAAAAATCCCTCTTATCATGTATCTAAAGAAAAAACATCTGCCCAGCGGCAGAAAAAAACGCTGCTGGGCAGACCCATTTTCACGCTTAATTTATATTCACTGGTGGCGGTTTTGAGAAATCAAGGCCGCTGCTTTCTTTCTGTCATTCCCAGCAGTTAAAGGCATGGCGGCCCACGGGAGGACGCCGCCATGGCCTTTCTTAATATCGCCACCCGTCAGAAAAAAGCGGGCGGCTTTCGATTTTTTGTGCTTTTCGCAGAAGATCTGCGATTTCATGCACATTAAATCCAGTATAACAACCTGCTATGCAAAAATCAAGAATCCCATTGCCATACGCAAAAAAAGCAGAGGCTCTCTGCAAAAATCGAGAAAGCCTCTGCCAAAAGATTGCAATGTATGCGCCGGGGGCATCACTGGCCCAAAATCAGCGCCTGCAGCGCAGCGGGGGTTTCGGCAATATGGTCGGCCCCGGCCTGCTGCAGCTCGCCCAGCGTGCGAAAGCCCCACAACACGCCGCAGCTGGCCAGCCCGGCCGCCTTGGCGGTGGCAATATCCACATTGCTGTCACCCACAAACAGCGTGGTTTCCGGGGCAGCGCCCAGCGTTTTCATCAAAAGATGCGTGGTGTCGGGGGCGGGCTTGGGCGGCAGGGCATCAATGCGGCCCTGCACATGGGGCACAAGGCTGCCGAAATAGTGCTGCAAAACGCCCACGGCGGCGGCATGGTCTTTGTTGGTCACCACGCCATACCGCACACCGGCTGCCTGCAAATGCTGCAGCAGTTGGGCAATGCCCGGGTAAGGGGCGGTTTTGTCGGCCTTGTGGGCGGCATAGCGTTCGTCAAACAAAGCCAGGGCGCGGGCCAGCGTTTCGGGGGTGCGGCAGGCCTCGGGGGTAAAGCGCTCCACCAGCTTGGGAATGCCGTTGCCCACAAAATAGCGGTATTCCTGCACAGTGTGGGTGGGCCAGCCCATGCGGCTGCACACCCAGTTGCTGCTGTCGGCCAGATCGTCAATGGTGTTGAGCAGGGTACCGTCCAGATCAAAAACTACAGATGCAAACATAAGATCAATTCACTTCTTCCTGGCTGGAATCAAACAGGCAGTCACAGTCTGCCAGCCGCAAACTGTGCAGGGATATCGCACGCCGCCCGGGCAGGCCGAGCCGAAGCTCACAGCGCCCAACACGGCGGGAAAACGGATTTTGCCAGCGCACCGCCGCAGGGCGGCGCAAAATGCAAATGTGGTGGTGGGTCAGGCGGTGAGTGGTGCACACGGCGGGCAGCCCACAGGCGGTTTGCACCAGGCAGTCACCCCGCCAGCCCTCCAGCGCAATCCACAGCCACACCACACCGGCGGCCATGGGCAGCCACAAAAGGCGGCCTGCATAGGGTAAAATTCCGGGCCGGTGGGCGCCCGCAAGCAGCAGCGCTGCGCACACAGCCAGCAAAAGCACCGGCGCCCACAAAAACGGCACGGGGCTGCGGCGCTTGCCGGGGTGTTTGGCGGGCTGGGGAAACACGGCGTCCGGAAACAGGCAGGGCAGCGTGGGGTCTTGCAGGCCGCTGCACAAAAGCACGGCGTTGCCGGTGTAGCCGCCCACGCTTAAAAACAGCGGATACCGCTTGACAAGGCGCGCCATGGGGGTGCGGCGCAAGTCGGCACAGGTGATGCACTCGCGGCGCAGCACCCAGCGGGTGGGGCTGAGCAGCCCACCCGTGCAGCGCACCGTGGTGCGCCCCAAAAACACATGATAGCCGCTGGTGCGCGAAAAAGCCAGCAGCAGCGTAAAGGCTGTGAGCAGCAGCAAAACCGAAGCAAGGCCGCTCAGGCCAAGGGGCAGCCAGTGCCCCAAAACGCCCTCGATGGTGTGCAGGCCGGTCTGGGCCATTTCCTGCGTCCAGCGGCGGCCCATAAAATCGCTGATGTTGCGCAGGCTTACCGCCAGCAGCACCACCGTGGCAAACAGATCGCAGTTCAAAAGCGCCAGCACCAGTCTGTCGGCGGGTGAGGGCGTGAGATCCCGCACGGTGGCTTCGGCCGGAAGCAGCCGGTCAGCCAGGGCTTCGGCGGCGCTGCGTGAAAGATACAAATGCCGTGTTGCGCCGCGCTCGGTGGAAAATTCCAGCCGCACCGCACCGATGGGCCGCAAATACCAGCAGCGCCGCACCGCCACAAAGGCAAGATCCTCGGCGGAAAAGCTTTCCTGCCATTGCAGGGTAAACAGCGTGCGCCGAAAGGTGAGCCGCCCGTTTTGCAGCTGCCAGCCTGCGCCGTGCCACAAAACAAGGCCCATCACCAGCAGGGCCGAGATCAGCGCAAGCTCCTGCCAAAGGGCGGTGAGCAGCGCCGGAAGATCCAGCCGGGTAAGCGCTGCCAGCAGGGGTACCACGCACAAAATGGCGGGCTTGCGCAAAATGGCCAGGGAGTATACCGGGTGAAATTTATGCTGCAGTGGATTGCGCAAGGGCCGTCACCTCCCGCTCAGGGCGCACAGCGCCCGATAGCCCGCCGCCGGAACCGCAGGCAGCAGCACGGTGCGCCCGCTGAGGGTAAGCAGCACCACAGGGCAGCCAAGGCGGCGCAGCAGAGGCGTGGAAAAAGCGCTTACCGCCAAAATCGAGCGTGCCGGGCAGGCAATGTGTACCGGAAAAAGCGTGCCGCGGCGAATCAGAACACGCCCGGCAGAAAATTCTACCCGCAAATTGCCAAAGGCCAGCCAAAGCCCGGCGGCCAGCAGGGCGTACGCCCCGGCAAACACCAGCAAAAGCCCTGCGCCAAACCAGAACAGTGCGGCAGTTAGCGTAACGGCCAGCGCGCCCCACCCAGCCAGCACAAAAAGGCCGCTTTTGCGGCATGGAAAGGGAAATTCACAGATCGGCTGCTGCATGGCGGGGCTCCTTTTTTTTCAGTGATAGGCATTCAAGTGGCGATGCCTATAGTATATCCTATTTATAGGAAAAGGGCAATCGGAATGCCCCGATTGCGCACCCGGCGCGATGGTGCTATACTGATAATAGAAAATTGTGCGCCCCTGTGCAAGATGGCGGCGCACTCGCTGAAAAGGAGCGATGCTATGCTTAACTTTATCAAGGCTGTCTTATACGGTGTCATCGAGGGCATCACCGAGTGGCTGCCCATTTCCAGCACCGGGCACATGATTTTGGCCGAACAGTTTCTGCAGTTTGACCTGAGCGATGAATTTCTTTCCATGTTCCGTGTGGTGATCCAGCTGGGCGCCATTCTGGCCGTGGTGGTATTGTATTGGAAACAGCTGTGGCCGTTTACCCGGAACAACCACAAAAACACCGGTGCGGCACGATATATCAAGTGGCCCATCTTACGCTTGTGGTGCAAGATCCTTGTGGCCAGCCTGCCCGCCGCCGTGCTGGGCCTTTTGTTGGACGATTGGATGGATGCCCATCTCTACACCCCGCTGGTGGTGGGCATCATGCTGATCTTTTACGGCGTGGTGTTTCTGGTGGTGGAAAACCGCCGTGCCGCCCCGCAGGTGGAAAAACTGGGGCACATCACCTATCGCGATGCCCTGATTGTGGGCGTGTGGCAGGTGCTGGCGCTGGTGCCGGGCACAAGCCGCAGCGGCGCAACCATCATTGGCGGCCTGCTGCTGGGCATGAGCCGCAGCGTGGCCAGCCGATTTACCTTCTTTTTGGCCATTCCCGTTATGGCAGGCGCTTCGGGGCTGAAGGTGATCAAATTTTTAGCAGGCGGCGGCGTGTTCGGCGGCGGCGAAATGCTGGTGCTGGCCACGGGCTGCGTGGTGGCATTTGTCACCTCGCTGGCGGCCATTCGCTTTTTGATGAACTATGTGCGCAGCCACGATTTTAAGGTGTTCGGCTTTTACCGCATCGCCTTGGGCGTGGTGGTGCTGGCGGCCTCCATTGTGGGGTTCATTTAAGCCCGCAGCGCTGAAACCCAGGAAACCTAAATACAGGAAAAGGAGAAACCGAACATGGAAAAAGCAAAGGTATATTTTACAAGCTTCCGCACCCCGGGGGAAATGTCCATCACCGATAAGCTGAAAAAGCTGCTTCGCCGCGCCGGAATGGATCAAATCGATTTCGAGGGCAAGTTTGTGGCCATCAAGCTGCATTTCGGCGAGCTGGGCAATTTAAGCTATCTGCGCCCGGCCTATGCCCGCGCCGTGGCCGACGAAGTAAAGCGCCTGGGCGGCAAGCCCTTTTTGGTGGACTGCAACACCCTGTATCCGGGCAGCCGCAAAAATGCGCTGGACCATCTGGAATGTGCGGCCATCAATGGCTTTAACCCCACCACCACCGGCTGTCAGGTGATCATTGGCGATGGCCTCAAGGGCACCGACGAAGTGGAGGTGCCTGTGGCGGGTGCAGAATATTGCAAGGTGGCGCGCATTGGCCGTGCGGTGATGGATGCGGATATTTTCATCAGCCTGAGCCACTTTAAAGGGCATGAGTCCACCGGCTTTGGCGGTGCGATCAAAAATATCGGCATGGGCTGCGGCAGCCGTGCCGGAAAAATGGATCAGCATAAGGCAGGCAAGCCCAAGGTGTCCGAGCGTATGTGCCGGGGCTGCAAGCTGTGTGCCCGCGAATGCGGCAGCGATGCCATCAGCTATGAGGGCGGCAAGGCGCACATTCACGAGGATCAGTGTGTGGGCTGCGGCCGCTGCATTGGCGGATGTAATTTTGATGCCATTTATGCCCCCAACGACAGCGCCAACGAATTGCTGGACTGCAAAATGGCCGAGTATGCCAAGGCCGTGTGCGATGGCCGCCCGTGCTTCCATGTGAGCATTGTGCGTGACATCAGCCCCCTGTGCGACTGCCACGGCTGCAACGATGCACCCATTCTGCCTGATATTGGTATGTTTGCCAGCTTTGATCCTGTTGCGCTGGACCAGGCCTGTGTGGATGCCTGCCTGAATGCAGCGCCGCTGCCGGATTCGCAGATCACGGATAATTTCCGCAAGCCCGGCTTTAAGGATCTGGGCGATCCCTTCAGCAACACCACGCCCGGCTCGGCCTGGCGCGAGCAGCTGGAGCACGGCGAAAAAATCGGCCTCGGCACCCGTGAATACGAGCTGCTGGAAATGAAGTAATACGCCCTACAAAACAAAACGAATAGTATAACGGATACAAAATATACGCCCCGGATACCACAAAAGCGGTATTCGGGGCGTTTTTGGCACAAAAATCAGCCTGCACCTGCCGGGTGTTGGGGCGCGTGGCCGTATTTGGCGGTGTATAGCTCTGCCATATAGCGCGAGAAAGTGGGGTAGTCGCCCTTAAAATTACTGTAGTCGATGCGATCTGCCCCGGCCACATCCAAATGCTCTTTGTGGTCATCGGGCTGGCGGGTGATGGCGTGGGCGCGCTGATCCACCTCGGGCCAGTTTTCGTAAAAGCGTTCCTGCTGGGCAGGGGTGAGGGTGGCCCACCAGTCCTGCAATGCCTGCGTGAGGGTGATGGAATCCGGGTCAGCCAGGGCGGCGTGCCCGGCATCACTGTCCACCCAGTCCAGCACATCGGCGGCGGCCTTGTGGTGCTGCAGGGTGCAGCCCGCCGTGCCCTGCCCATAGCTCACAGTCCCCTGCAGGGAATCGGCCAGCGCCCCGGCGGTATCCTGCGGCGGCTTCTGCATGGACAAATCGCTCGCGGAATCCGGTGCGGCTGCCGCCCTGTCCCGCCGGTGCCGCGCACCGTATGCCGCCGCGCCCAGCAAGGCCCCCAGCCCCAGCCCGGCCAAAAGTGCAGAATGCTTCATGGTGAAACCCCCTTCTTTATGCTTGCGGTAAAAACCTGCCAGCCCATGCTATGCGCAACGCCCGCAGTGTGTGCCGGGGCTTGCTGCAAAAACCGGCAGGTATTATAATGGTAGCATATCCATTGAACAAAAAAGGGGGAACCGCCATGGCGGCGATCGAAGTGGGGCGCTATGCGCCCAGCCCCAGCGGGCGAATGCATCTGGGCAATCTGAGCTGCTGCCTGCTGGCATGGCTTTCGGCCAAAAGCGCCGGGGGCAGGGTGGTGCTGCGCATTGAGGATCTTGATCCCGTGCGCTGCCCGCGCTCGTTTGCGGATCTTTTAGAGGCCGACCTTGCATGGCTGGGCCTTTCCGCCGATGAAGGCGGGGCCAAGGGCGGCCCGGCGGGCAGCTATTACCAGAGCGAGCGCAGCGAAATTTATCAGCAGTTTTATAACCGCTTGGCGGCAAAGGGGCTGGTGTATCCCTGCTTTTGCAGCCGCAGCCAGCTTCACGCAGCCAGCGCGCCCCACCGCAGCGACGGGCAGGTGATCTATGCGGGCACCTGCCGCGGGCTGACGCCCGGCGAGATCGCCGAAAAGCAAAAGCACAAAAGCCCCGCATGGCGTGTGATCGTGCCGGACGAAACCCTTTGCTTTACCGATGGCCACATGGGCCCCTATGCCGAAAATCTGGCAAAGGACTGCGGCGATTTTTATCTGCGCCGGGCCGACGGCGTGTTTGCCTATCAGCTGGCCGTGGTGGTGGACGATGCCCTCATGGGGGTCACGCAGGTGGTGCGCGGGGCCGATCTGCTGTCCAGCACGCCGCGCCAGCTGTGGCTGTATCGTGAGCTGGGCCTGAAAGCACCCCGGTTTTATCATATGCCGCTGCTGCTGGCCGCCGATGGCCGCCGCCTGAGCAAGCGTGACGGTGACCAAAGCCTGGAAAATCTGCAGCAGCGCTACACCCCCGAACAGCTGGTGGGGCGCATGGCGTATGCCTTGGGCCTGCAGGACACCCCGGCCCCGCGCACGCCCACCGAGCTGCTGAACGGCTTTGACTGGAATAAGATCCCCCGGCAGGATATTGCCCTGCCGGAAGGGCTGTTTTAAAAAAGAGAAAGGGGAGCAAACCGTATGAGCATTTCCATTCGCCCGGCTGTTATGCAGGATCTTCCCGCGGTGCTGGCCATTTATGCCCATGCGCGCCGTTTTATGGCCGAGCATGGCAACCCCCGCCAGTGGAACACCGCATGGCCGCCCGAAGCGCTGGTGAAAGAGGATATCCGCACCGGCCGATTGTTTGTGGCGGTGCAGGGGGCGCAGATCGCCGCCGCGTTTGTGTATCTGCAGGGGGTGGAGATCGACCCCACCTACGCCAGCATTGAAAACGGCGCGTGGGGCCGCGATGGCGAATATGGCGTGGTGCATCGGCTGGCCTCCGGCGGCACGGTGCCCGGCATGGGCAAGGCGTGCCTGGACTGGGCGCTTGCGCGCTGCCGCTATCTGCGCATCGATACCCACGGCGATAACATTCCCATGCAAAACCTGCTCAAAAAGCTGGGCTTTACGCAGCGCGGCGTGATCCATGTGCAGGAGGATAACGATCCCCGCCTTGCCTATGATAAGATCCGCGAGTGATCGTTTATGGAATTAGCAAATTACAAGTAAAAAGTTACACAAAGAAAGCCATTGCAAAACGCATAAAAACGGCGAATTGCAATGGCTTTTTCTGTTGATTGCGAAATTTGCTACTAAAAAGTTACTGTTCGGCTTGCGCGTCCAGGCAAAAGTAGGTAAAGGTGCCGGTGGCAACTTCCTGCCCGCAGCAGGTAATCACCACGTCGGCCACCGAAACGCTTTGCCCGCGCTTTACCACGCGGGCATCGGCGGTAACCGTGCCGTCCTTGGCCATGCGTATAAAATTCAGGCTGGAATTCAGCGTAACATAATGGCGGCCGTCGGTGTGTACGGCCACGCCGGTGGCACAGTCGGCCATGGTGAACAAAAAACCGCCGTGCGCCGCACCGTAGGGGTTCAGCGAAAGCTGCCCCAGATCAGCCGAAGCCGTGGCGCAGCCGTCGGCCACATCCGTGATCAGAATGCCGTTGTGCATCATAAACGGGCTGGCCTTGTTGGCCCACTCCCGCAAAGGTTCGTAATCCATGAAAAATGCCTCGATCGGTAAAATTTACAAAAGGCAGCACCGGCACCCTGCGGGGTGCAGCGCTGCCGGAAAGTGTTTATTAAAAACCAAGCTGCACTTCGCTGCGGAAGCGCCGTTTGCCCTCCAGCGCGGCATCCAGCTGCGCCAGCAGGCGGTCTTTATCCTTGTTCAGTGTGCCGGCCAGTGCCAGATAGTTGCTGGCATGGTTCGAGCGGAACACCGTGCCCTCGCAGTCCATATGCTCAATCAGCAGGCGGTTTTCCCGGGCCAGCGCCAAGGGCCCGTCCAGCAGCTTAAATTCGCCGCGCTGCACCCAGCCTGCCAGCGGGGTGTTGCCGTAAACCCGCAGCGTGAGCATGCCCACATAGTCCGGCTTCATGGCGGTGAAAGCCTTGGCAGTGTCCAGCGCGTGTGCCTCGCTCATTTCCTGGCCGCCAAGGCCGTTGATGGCGGTCACGCTCAGCAGCAGCCCGGCCTGTTTTACACGCTGCCCGGCCTGAATGATGCTGGCGGCATCAAAGCCCTTGTCAAACTTTTTCAGCACGGCATCGTTGCCGCTTTCCAGCCCCATATACACAATGCCCAGCCCCAGCTTGCGCAGGGTCTCCAGTTCTTCGGGGGTTTTGCGCAGAATGCTGTTGGGCGAGCCATACACGCCCACGCGCTGGCAGGTGGGAATGCGCTTGCGAATGCGCGTAAGGATCTGCACCAGCGTTTCGGTGGGCAGGATCAGGGCGTCGCCGTCCGCCAGAAACACGCGGCGGAAGCGATAGGGGGCAGCCTCCTCGATATCCTCAAACACCTCGCGCAGAGGGCGGATCGAGAACTTTTTGGCCTTGTACATATAGCAAAAGGCGCAGCGGTTGTGGCTGCAGCCCAGCGTTACCTGCAAAATCAGGCTGTAGGCTTCACTGGGCGGGCGGAAAACATCTCCGGAATAGTGCATAAAAACTCCTTTTGGTGCGGAAAGCTGCTTTCATAGCCGGTGTGCATCGGTTATGAAAACAGCTTCCGGGGGGATAATTTTGATCAGGCTGCCTTACGAGCGCAGCGAGAAAATAGTGTCAACGGTTTCAATCAATTCGTCACGCGGCACGCGCATACCGCCGTCGATCCATGTCAGCAGCAGGCCCTGCAGGCCGTGCGCCGTAAACTGCAAAAGCGCCTTGTATTGCTTTTCGGAAAGGCTGTACTGCGTGGCCTGATTGCGGGTGTAATCCGTCAGGCTTTTCAGCAGGATCGAGTATGTATAGCGGTCCAGCGAGTCACGGCTGATGGAACGGAAAAGATTTTGGATCATGGCGCGGTTTTCCAGGCAGAAATCCAGCAGGTTGGCCACGGCCGTGCGCCAGGCGTTGCGGTCACTCACCTGAGGCTCCAGATTGGTGCGGTGCTGCTCCAGCATCCATTCCAGCAGATCATAAACATCCTGAAAATGATAATAAAAGGTTTTTCGGCTTACATTGGCGGCATCGGCAATATTCTGCACGGTGATCTTATCCAAAGAGCGATCCGAAAGAAGCTGCCGCAGGGCATCGGCCAGATCATTTCTGGTGGAATGGGCCATGATGGAAATCTCCTTCTTTTATCAATAATGCTTACAGATTTTCTCGTTTATTACCATCATTATAGAATATTTGCAGCATGAATGCAAGATTACTGCCCAACCGAAATGTTACCAGTGTGTAAACTTTTGTGTAGAATGCATAGAAAAACCAATTTTACAGCGGCGTTTCACGGCTTGCGATACAGGGCATAAGCCGTTATAATATTAGAGGTAATTATATAGGGCCCTGCCGCCGGGCGCAGGGCCAGGCAGGAATGGACAAAAAGCGCACGGGCGCATAAGAAAAGGGGGCAAAGGGCATGGCGTTTGAACGGTATATCCGCTGCGGGCAAAAGCAGCTGCGGTGCGGCTACACCACGGGCACCTGCGCGGCGCTGGCGGCGGCCGGGGCCGTGCAGCTTTTGCTGGGCGGGCAGGCCCCGGCCACGCTTTCTATGCCCACGCCCGGGGGCTGGCAGGTGCAGGTGCAGCCGGCGGCTGTGCGGGCCGGGCCGGGCTGGGCCGAATGCGCGGTGCAAAAGGATGCCGGCGATGATCCCGACATCACCAACGGCCTTCTCATTTATGCCCGCGCCCAAAAAACCGCGGCGGGCTTTGCCGTGTGCGGGGGCGAGGGCATTGGCCGGGTAACCAAGCCCGGGCTGGACCAGCCGGTGGGGGAATGGGCCATCAATTCCACCCCGCGCCGCATGATCCGGGAAAGCGCCCGGAAGATCAGCGCAGCCTTTGGATACTCCGGCGGGCTGCAGATCATCATTTCCGCGCCCGGCGGCGAGGCGCTGGCGCAAAAAACCTTCAACCCGCAGCTGGGCATTGTGGGCGGGCTCTCGATTTTGGGCACCAGCGGCATGGTAGAGCCCATGAGCGAGGCAGCGCTGATCGAAAGCATGGAGCTTGAGCTGCGGCAGGCCCGGGCGCAAAGCCCGCGCCTGATTCTGACCCCCGGCAACTACGGCACGGATTTTTTGGCCCAGCAGGGCTGGAACGCTTTGGGCGTGCCGGTGGTCAAGTGCAGCAACTATGTGGGCGAAGCGCTGGATCAGGCCGCTGTGCTGGATTTTGCCGAAATATTGCTGGTGGGCCACATGGGCAAGCTGTGCAAGCTTTCGGCGGGCATTATGAACACACACTCCCGCATGGCCGATGGCCGTGCCGAAATTTTCACGGCGCAGGCTGCGCTGGCCGGGGCCGATGCCCCACTGTGCCGCAGGCTGATGCAGGCCGCCACCAGCGATGCCTGCATTGAAATTCTGCAGCAGGCCGGGCTGAGCGCGCCGGTGCTGCAGGCCATCACCCAAAGGGCCGGGGCCCATGCCGCGCGCCGCGCGGGCGAAGAAAGAAAAACCGGTTTGGTGGTTTTCAGCCGTGTGTATGGCCTTTTGGGCGAAACCGAAACCGCAAAGGAGCTTTTGAACCAGTGGAAAACAACATGAAACGCGGCACTCTGTATGCCGTGGGCGTGGGCCCGGGCAAAGCCGGGCATCTCACGCTTCTGGCAGCCGAAACCCTGCGCGCCTGCCCGGTGATCGCTGCGCCGCGAACGGGGGGCGGGCATATGCTGGCGCTGGAAATTGCACAAAAAGCCGTGCCCCTTGCCGATAAAACCGTGCTGCCGCTGGATTTTGCCATGAAACGCGGCGAGGCCGAGCGGGAAAGCGCCTATGCCGCCGCCGAGAGGGCGCTGTGCGCCGTGCTGGATGCCGGGCAGGACATCGCGCTGGTCAATCTGGGGGATGTGAGCATTTACGCCAGCGGGCAGTATCTGCTGGAGCGCATTCGCCAAAAGGGCTATGCCGCCGTGATGGTGCCGGGCATCCCCAGCTTTTGCGCAGCGGCGGCGCGGCTGGGCATCAGCCTTACGGATATGCAAAGCCCGGTGCACCTGGTGCCGGGCGAGGCCAATCTGGCCCAGGCTCTCGACTGGCCGGGTACCAAGATCCTGATGAAAACCGGGCGCAGCCTGCCTGGGGTGCTGCAGCTGCTGGCGCAGCGGCAGCTTTTGGAAAAAAGCGCCCTTGTGTGCGACTGCGGGCTTGCCGCCGAGCGGGTGTGGCCCAATTTGGCAAACCAGCAGCCCGCCCAGGGCGAAACCGGCTATTTTGCCCTGGTGATCGTGAAAGAGTGATACGCAAAGGAGAAAATGGCATGATACATTTTGTGGGCGCGGGGCCCGGAGCCCCCGATCTTATTACGCAGCGCGGCGCGGCGCTTTTGCAAAGGGCGGGCTGTGTGATCTATGCGGGCAGCCTGGTCAACCCGGCGCTGCTGGGCCTTGCCCCAGAGGGGTGCCGCATTTACAACAGCGCCGAAATGAGCCTGCCCGAGGTGCTGCAGGCCATGCAGCAGGCCGAGGGTGACGGGCTGGAAACCGTGCGCCTGCACACGGGCGACCAAAGCATTTACGGCGCCGTGCGTGAGCAGATGGACGCGCTGGACTCCCTTGGAATCGAGTGGGACGATACCCCCGGCGTGAGCAGCTTTTGCGGTGCGGCGGCGGCGCTGGGGGCCGAATACACGCTGCCCGGCATCAGCCAAACCGTGATCATCACCCGGCTGGCGGGGCGAACCCCGGTGCCCGAGAGAGAGGCGCTGCAAAAGCTGGCGGCCCACGGGGCCAGCATGGCGATCTTTCTGAGCAGCGGTATGCTGCCCGGCGTGCAGCAGGCCTTGCTGGCGGGGGGCGCTTACACAGCCGACACTCCGGCGGCGCTGGTGTATAAGGCCACATGGCCCGAGGAAAAAATCGTGCATTGCCGCCTGGGCGAGCTGGCACAGGCGGGCAGCCGGGCTGGGATCAGCCGCACGGCGCTGGTGCTGGCGGGGGATTTTCTGGCAGGCACCGGCTACGAAAAAAGCTGCCTGTACAGCCCCAGCTTTACCACGGGCTACCGGCAGGCATCACAAGAGGCATAAAACCATGGAGCTGAACCTGATCGCTTTTACAGACCGCGGCTATGCGCTGGCCCAAAAACTGGCCGGGGCGCTGGGGGGCAAGGCCGTGCGCGGCGGCAAGGCCGTGGGCTTAAACGAATGGACCGAGGCGCATTTTTCAGGCGATGCGCTGGTGTTTGTGGGCGCGGCCGGTATTGCGGTGCGGGCCATTGCGCCGTATATGAAGCGCAAAACCGTTGACCCTGCCGTGGTGGTGGTGGATGAAAACGCACGCTACGCCATTCCCATTTTGTCGGGGCATCTGGGCGGTGCCAACCGGCTGGCCCGGGCCATTGCCAACCTGACCGGGGCCCAGGCGGTGATCACCACCGCCACCGACGGGCGAAATCTGTTTGCCGCCGATGTGTGGGCCAAGGGCCTTGGCCTGCGGGTGATGAATGCCGGTGCGATCAAAACTGTGTCGGCAGCGCTGCTGGCAGGCAAAACCGTGCTGTATTGGAGCCGCTGGCCCATACCGGGCACGCCCCCCAAGGGGCTGGCCGCCGCCGAAAGCCGGGAACAGGCGGCGATGGTGGTGGATGCCGTGCCGCCGCAAAGCAAGGCGGCGCTCTGGCTGTGCCCGCCGCTGTTTCTTGGCATCGGGTGCCGAAAAAACATCGGGTGCGAGGCGCTGGAAGCCGCCTTTGCCCAAAGCGGCCTACCCGCCGAATGCGTGGTGGGGGCGGCAAGCATTGATGTAAAACAAAACGAAGCCGGGCTTCTGGCGTTCTGCCGGGGCCGCGGCTGGCCCATCGGCTTTTATTCTGCCGGGCAGCTTGCGGCGGTGCCGGGGCAGTTTACCGCCTCGGCCTTTGTGCAGAAAACCGTGGGCGTGGACAATGTGTGCGAGCGCGCAGCGCTTTTGGCGGCAGGCGAGGGGGCCATGCCCGCTTTGCCCCGGCAGGCGGGCGGCGGCGTGACTTTGGCAGCGGCCTGCCGAATCGATTGGAACTGGGGTGCAAACGAATGAGTGAACAAATGCTGAAAGTGGTGGGCCTTGGCCCGGGCAGCGAAGCGCTGCTGGCCCCGGCGGCCCTGGCAGCGCTGAAATGGTGCGATGTGGCTGTGGGCTACAGCGTGTACACCGATCAGGTGAGGGCACTTTTCCCGGAAAAAGAAATTTTCACAACTCCCATGACCCGTGAGGTAGAGCGCTGCCGTGCGGCGCTGCAGCTGGCCCAAGCGGGCCGCCGCGTGGCCATGGTGTGCAGCGGCGATGCCGGGGTATACGGCATGGCCGGGCCTATTTTAGAGCTTGCGCCTGCCTATCCCGGCGTGCAGGTAGAGGTGATCCCCGGGCTCACCGCGGCCCTTTCGGGGGCGGCCGTGCTGGGCGCACCGCTGATGAACGACTGGTGCGTGGTTTCGCTGTCGGATCATTTAACGCCCTGGAGCGTGATCGAAAAGCGGCTGCAGGCGGCGGCCATGGGGGATTTTGCGCTGTGCCTGTATAACCCCATGAGCCGCCAGCGGCCGGGGCATCTGCGCCGTGCGTGCGAAATCCTGCTGGCGGCGGGCAAGCCCGCCGATACGGTGTGCGGCTGGGTGCAGAACATTGGCCGAAAAGGGCAAAAGCACCGCCTGCTCACGCTGGCTCAGCTGCAAAATGAAACCGTGGATATGTTTACCACGGTGTTCATCGGCAATGCATTCACCCAAAACTGTGCGGGCCGTATGGTAACGGCGCGAGGCTACAACACACAATGAACATTTTTATTTTCGGCGGCACCACCGAGGGCCGCACGCTTTCCCATCAGCTGGCGGCGCTGGGCCATGCCGTTACCGTGAGCGTTGCCACGGCCTACGGGGCCGAAACACAGGGGGCTTGCCCGGGGGTCTCGGTGCTGTGCGGCAGGCTTACGGCGCAGCAAATGCCGCCGGTGCTTTCGGGGGCGCAGCTTTGCATAGATGCCACCCACCCCTATGCCGTGCAGGCCAGCGAAAACATTCGCGCGGCGTGTGCGGCGTGCGGCGTGCCCTATCGGCGGCTGCTGCGCCCGGCGGGGGCGCAGGGCGGCGCCGAGGTCGTGCCCGGCGCGGCGGCTGCCGCCGCCCTGCTGGCAAAGCGCAGCGGCAAAATACTGCTCACCACCGGCGCCAAAGAGCTGGGGGCGTTTGCCCCGCTGGGCGGCGAGCGGCTGGTGGCGCGCGTGCTGCCCGGCATGGAAAGCCTGGCCGCGTGTGAGGCGGCAGGCATTCCCAAAAAGAATATCATTGCCATGCAGGGGCCCTTTGGCAAAGAGCTGAACTGTGCCATTCTGCGGCAATACGGCATTCGCTGGATGGTGACCAAAAACGGCGGCGGCCCCGGCGGCTTTGCCGAAAAGCTGCAGGCAGCGGCCGAGTGCGGCGCAGGGGTGATTGTGATCGCCCGCCCGCAGGAACTGGGGCAAAGCGCCGAGGAAATTTTACACGAGATCACACAAGGGGGAAAAACACCATGACGGTATCGCTCATCGCGCTGGGCGCAGGCGCACAAACGCTGACGGCCGAAGCCGCCCAGGCTTTGCAGGGGGCCGGGCTTGTTGTGGGGGCCCAGCGCCTTTTGCAGCTGCTGCCCCCGGGCGTTACCCCCAACCGTGTGGCTGCCGTGCGCACCGAGGAACTGGCCCGGTGCATTCTGCAAAGCGGCCAAAAGCAGGTTGCAGCGGTGTTCAGCGGCGATGTGGGCTTTTATTCGGGGGCCGGGCTTTTGGCCCAGCGCCTTGCACAAAGCGGCGCACAGTGCCGGTGGTATCCGGGGGTTTCCAGCCTGCAGCTGCTGGCCGCCCGCCTTGGCTGTGCATGGCAAAACTGGCTTTTGGCCAGTGCGCATGGCCGCGCGTGTGATCCGGTGCCCTATGTAATGCAGGGCAAAAGCGTGCTGTTTTTGACCGGCGGCGAAAACACGGCGGCTGTGCTGTGCCAAAAGCTGGCAGCGGCCGGTTTGGGGGCGCTGCCATGCTGTGCCGGGCAAAGCCTTGGCACGCCGCAGGAAAGCATTCTGCACGGCACGGCGGCCCAGCTGGCCCAAAGGCAGTTTGACCCGCTGACCGTGCTGCTGGCCGGGCCTGCGCCGCAGCCCCTGGCCCAATACGGCCCGTGGCTGCCGGACGATGTTTTTATTCGCGGCAAAACGCCCATGACCAAGCAACTGGTGCGCGCTGCCGTGCTGCAGCAGCTTCACCCCGTGCCCGGCGATGTGTGCTGGGATGTGGGCGGCGGCACCGGCAGCGTGGCCATTGCCCTCAGCCGGGCGGCGGCCCGGGTGTACACGGTGGAAGCCTCGCCCGAGGCCTGCGGCCTGATCGCACAAAACCGCGAAAAGCTGGGCGCGTGGAACCTCACGGCCCTGTGCGGCAGCGCCCCGGCGGCGCTGCAGGGCCTGCCTGCCCCCGATAAAGTGTTTGTCGGCGGCAGCAAGGGGACAATGAAAGAAATTCTGGAAACCGTGCTGGCGGCCAATCCCGCAGCGCGGGTGTGTGTCAGCGCTGTCACCCTCGAAACCCTGGGCGCGGCCTGTGCCGCCATGCAGCAGCTGGGGCTGCAGCCCACCGTGAGCCAGATCGCCGTAAGCGATGCAAGGGCCGTGGGCGGGCTGCACATGATGACAGCGCAAAACCCGGTGTGGCTGATCACCGGGCAAAAAGCATGATCGGGCTGGTGCTGGCCGCGCCCCGCTCTGGCAGCGGCAAAACCACGCTGGCTGTGGCGCTGCTGGCGCTTTTGCAGCGCCGGGGGCTGCACCCGTGCGCCTTTAAGTGCGGCCCGGATTACATCGACCCCGGCTTTCACCGCGCCGTGCTGGGGGTGGAATGCCGGAATCTGGATCTGTATCTGAGCGAGCCCGAAACCGTGAAGGCGCTGTTTGCCCGGGGCTGCTGCGGCTGCGGTGCCGTGGTGGCCGAGGGGGCCATGGGGTATTACGACGGTGTGGGGGGCACGCCCCGGGCCAGCGCATGGCAGGTGGGGCAAACGCTGGGCCTGCCTGCGCTGCTGGTGGTATCTCCCCAGCAGCTGGAAAGCCTGCCGGGGCTTCTGGCACAGCATACGCCCCATGGCGCAGCGGCGGTTTTGCTGAACCGCTGCCCTGCCGGGGCGGCGGCAGCGCTGGCGCAAAAGGTGCAGGCGCTGTGCGGCCTGCCGGTGGTGGGCTGGCTGCCCGAAATGCCCGAGGCCGAATTTCCGGCCCGGCATCTAGGCCTGTGCATGGCAGGGGAGCTGCCGGGCCTTGCGGCCCGGGCGCAGGTGCTGGCCGAAAGGCTGGAACAAAATTTTGACTGGCCGCTGTTTGCGCGGCTGTTCGCAGTGCCCGCGCCCGCTGCGCCGGTGCCCGGCGCGCCGCCGGTGCGGCGGGTGCGGCTGGCCGTGGCGGCGGATGAGGCCTTTTGCTTTTGCTACCGCGAAACCTTAGAAGCTTTTGCCGAGGCCGGGCTGGAGCCGGTGTTCTTCAGCCCCATGGCGGATGCCGCGCTGCCAAAGCAGATCGGCGGGCTGTATCTGCCCGGGGGCTACCCCGAGCTGCACGCCGAGGCGCTGAGCCGGAATGCGGCCCTGCGGGATGCCATACGCAGCGCGGTGGCGGCAGGGCTGCCCACCGTGGCCGAGTGCGGCGGATTTTTGTATTTGGGGCAAAGCCTCCAGGATGTGCAGGGCCGGGTGTGGCCCATGGCAGGGGCGCTGCCGGGCCGGGGCTTTCAAACCCCCAAGCTGGTACGCTTTGGCTATGCGGCCCTTTCGCCCATGCAGAACAGTATGCTGTTCCGGCAGGGCGAAACCGTGCCCATACACGAATTTCATCACTGGGATTCCACCCATAACGGCACGGCGCTGTGTGCCGAAAAGCCCGTGAGCGGCAAAAGCTGGCGCTGCGGCTTTGTGAGCGAAAGCCTGTATGCGGGCTTTCCGCATTTGTATTTTGCGGGCAGGCCGCAGTTGGCCCGGCGCTTTGCCCGGGCGGCGATCCAATGGAGGGAGCAAGAACCATGACGGCAGAACAAACACTCAGCGGCCTTCTGGCGGGCATCACCCCGCCCAGCGCCGCTGCCGCACAAAAAGCCAGAGAACACTGGAATGCCTGCGCCAAGCCCTTGGGCAGTCTGGGCCTTCTGGAACAGGCCATCGAGCAGATCGCCGGGCTTACGGGCAGCGAAAATGTACAGCTCACGCCCCGGCGGGCGCTGGTGTTCTGCGCCGACAACGGCGTGGTGGCCCAGGGTATTTCGCAAAGCCCCGCCAGCGTAACAGCCGCCGTGGCGCACAATCTGGCGCTGGGCGTAACGGCTGTGTGCCGCATGGGGCAGGTGGCGGGCTGCCCGGTGCTGCCCGTGGATATGGGCGTGGAAAACTATGCAGGCGAGCCGGGCGTTTTGAACCGCCGCATCGCAAACGGCACCAAAGACTGCACGCTGGGCCCGGCCATGAGCCGCGAGCAGGCGGCCCAGGGCATTCTGGCGGGCATCCGGCTGGTGCAGGGGCTGGCGGGCGAGGGCGTAAAGCTGATCGCCACCGGGGAAATGGGCATTGGCAACACCACCACGGCGGCGTGTGTGCTGTGTGCGCTGCTCAACGCCCGGCCCGAAGCCATCGTGGGGCGCGGCGCGGGCCTTTCGGATGAAGGCCTTGCGCGCAAAAAGGCCGCAGTGCGCAGGGCACTGCAGATCAACCACGAGAGTCTGGCCGACCCGTTGGGCGTGCTGGCGGCGGTGGGCGGCCTGGATATTGCGGGCATGTGCGGTGCGTTTTTGGGCGGCGCACTGGCCGGTGTGCCGGTGCTGGCCGACGGTGTGATCAGCGCGGCAGCGGCCCTTTTGGCCGTGCGGCTGTGCCCGCAAAGCGAAAAGGCCATTCTGGCCAGCCATGTTTCGGCCGAGCCTGCCGGTGCGCTGGCGCTGGCAGCGCTGGGCAAAAAGCCGCTGATTACCGCCGAAATGCGCCTGGGCGAGGGCACGGGCGCAGTGGCTGCCATGCCGCTTTTGGATATGGCGCTGGCGGTGTACCGCGAGGGCTACACCTTTGCCTCGGCAGGGCTGCAGCCCTATCAGCCGCTGGGAGGCAGCACATGACCGCCCTTGTGGTGGGGGGCGCCGCCAGCGGCAAAAGCCAGCTGGCCGAGCAGCTGATCCTGCAAAGCACCGCCCGTCCCCGGGTGTATATTGCCACCATGCAGGTGTGGGACAGCGAAAGCGAGCGCCGTGTGCAAAAGCACCGCGCCATGCGCGCGGAAAAACAGTTTTCCACGCTGGAAGTGCCGCTGGGGCTTTTGGCGGCAGCCGAAAGCGTGCCCCCGGGCAGCGCCGTGCTGCTGGAGGATCTGACCAATCTTTGCGCGGGCGAAATGTTTTCGCCGCAGGGCGCGGGCGAAAACACAGAAAAAGCCATTTTGGCCGGGGTGAAAGCGCTGGCCGAAAAATGCGCCCTGCTGGTGATGGTAAGCGGCGATGTGGCGGGCGGCGGGCTTGACTATGCGGGCGACACCCCGGCATATGTGTACACGCTGGCCAAGCTGAACAACGCCGCTGCCGCCATGGCCGACTGCGTGTACGAGGCCGTGGGCGGCCTGCAGATACAACACAAATAAGGCAGCCGTTTTGGGGCTGCCGCAGGAAAAACCATGAAGATATTTTTGCAAACGCTGGCGGTGGCGTTCGGTATGTTTTCAGCCGTGCCGCTGCCCCAGCCCGTATGGAACAAACAGAATATGCGCTATGCGCTGTGCGCGTTTCCGGCAGTGGGGCTGGTGAGCGGCGCGGGGCTTTTGGGCTTTGCGGCGCTGTGCCGGGCGCTGGGGGCGGGTAGCGTGCTGCGGGCGGCGGGGCTGTGCCTTTTGCCGGTGCTGGTAACGGGCGGCATTCATCTGGACGGCTTTGCCGACACCTGCGACGCGCTGGCCAGCTGTGCCTTGCCTGAAAAAAAACAGCAGATCCTGGCCGACCCGCACTGCGGCGCTTTTGCGGTGATCCGCCTGTGCAGCTGGTTTTTGGCCTGCTTTGCACTGTGGACCCAGCTGCCCGATGGCCGCGCGCTGATGGCCCTTGCCATTGGCCAGGTGCTGAGCCGCGCCCTTTCGGGCTATGCCGTGGCGCGTTTTCCGCTGGCAAAAAACACCGGCCTTGCCCACACCTTTGCCACCGCGGCTGACAGGGCCTTCGCCGGGCGGTTTTTGGCTGTGCTGGCCGGGGTGTGCATGGCCGCGCAGGCTGTGTGCGCCCGGGGGCCGGGCGTTGGCGCGGCGCTGGCGGCGCTTTTGTGCCTTTGGCGTTACCGGGCTGTGGCGCAAAAGCAGTTCGGCGGTATCAGCGGCGATCTGGCCGGGTGGTTTTTAACGCGGTGCGAGCTTTGGCAGCTTGCCGCCGCCGTGGTGTGCCAAATGGCAGAAAGCGTTTTGCGATGATTTTTGTAACAGGGCCGCTGTACAGCGGCAAGAAAACCTATGTGAAAACCCGTTTCGGCTGGAACGATGCCCAGCTGGCCCGGCTGGCCGCTGCGGATGTGCAGCAGCTTGTGACCGGGGCCGAAACCCCTGCGCAGCTGGAAGCGCTGGCCGCACAGCTGGCGCAGAAAACCGCCGTGACCGCCGCCGAGGTGGGCAGCGGCGTGGTGCCCATCGATAAAGCCCAGCGCGCCCAGCGCGAGGCCGCCGGCCGCCTGGCTATCTTGCTGGCGCAGCAGGCTCAGGAAGTGGTGCGCGTGTTCTGCGGCATTCCAACCCGGATAAAATAAAATACAATTTGTATAAATAATAGGAGAATATCATGGATGTATATTTGATCCGCCACGGGGAAACCGTGTACAACAAGCTGAAAAAGTATCAGGGCCAGCAGGAGATCCCGCTTTCGCCCGAAGGCCGCGAGGCCCTGCGCCCGGCGGGCTTTGTGCCCGATCAGGTGTATGTTTCGCCGCTGGGCCGCGCCCGCGAAACCGCCGAGATCCTGTTTCCGGGGGTAAAGCAGATCCCGGTGCCCGGCATCATGGAAATGTGCTTCGGCAAGTTTGAGGGGCAAAGCTACGAGGATATGGAGCACGACCCCGTGTATGTGGATTGGATCAGCCGTGATGCCAAGGGCCGCTGCCCCGGCGGCGAAAGCAAAACCGAGTTTACCCAGCGCGTGGTGCAGGCCATGCAGCAGCTGGTGGAGATCGGCCTGAAAACCCCCGAAAAGCCGCTGGTGATCGTGGCGCACGGCGGCACCCAGATGGCCGCCATGGAAGCCATGGGCCGCCCGGCGGAAGATTATTACAGCTGGTGCGCGCCCAACGGCTGCGGCTACCGCCTGACTGTGGACCCCGAAAAGTGGGCGGCGGGCGAGCATATCTTAACGCTGGCGGAAAAGATCTGCTGCACAAAACAGGCGCACACATGGTAACGCAGGCCGTTTTGCTGGGCTTTGGGCTGGATCTTTTGCTGGGGGATCCTGCCTGGATGCCCCACCCGGTGGTGCTGATGGGCAGGGCCATTTCGGCGCTGGAAAAGCCCCTGCGCCGCGCCTTTGGGCCAAGCGAGGCCGGGCTTTTGCACGCAGGGCGCGTGCTGGCGGCGGTGCTGCCCCTGGGCACGCTTTTGCTCACGGGCCTTGTGTGCCGGGCTGCGCAGGCGCTGCATCCGGCGCTGGGGCTTTTGGTGCAAACCGTGTGGTGCTGGCAAGCGCTGGCCGCCAAGGGCTTGTATACCGAAAGCACCGCCGTGCAGCGGCAGCTGGAAAAACAGGACCTGCCTGCGGCGCGCCGGGCGGTGAGCCGCATTGTGGGGCGCGATACCGCCGCCCTTACCCCGGAGGGGGTGGCCAAGGCCGCTGTGGAAACCGTGGCCGAAAATTTTTCCGACGGCGTCATCGCCCCCTTGCTGTATATGCTGCTGGGCGGCGCACCGCTGGCGCTGTGCTATAAAAGCATCAACACCATGGACAGCATGGTGGGCTATAAAAACGAAAAGTATCTGTATTTCGGGCGCGCTGCCGCCCATTTGGATGATATTGCCAACTGGCTGCCCAGCCGCTTGGCGGCGCTGCTGTGGATCCTGTGCGCAGGGCTGTGCGGCCAAAGTATGCAGGGCGCGTGGCGCATTTGGCGGCGTGACCGCCGCTGCCATGCCAGCCCCAATTCCGCGCAAACCGAATCGGCCTGTGCGGGGGCGCTGGGGGTGCAGCTGGCAGGCCCGGCATGGTATTTCGGCGAGTATTACAACAAAAAAACCATTGGCGATGCACACCGCCCGGTGGAGCCCCGGGATATTGCCCGCACCAATCGGGTAATGCTGGCGGGCAGCGTGCTGGCGGTGGCGCTGGGCTTTTTGGCTCGCACAGGGTTGGGGTGTTGAAAACCTGCTGCGAAACCGGGGAACTTATGTTGAAAACTTGCAAAAATCGGCAGTTTTCCGCCTGTTTTACACACTGTAAAATGCCTTGAAATAATGATAACACGAAAGAAAATTTAAGTTTTCAACATTTTTTTAAAACTTTCAACAAATAGGAGGGAAAACCGTGGAAAAGCTGGTACACGGGGGCGACTGGGCCGGGTTTAAAGCCCGGTACGGGGCCGAGCCCTTGGATTTTTCGGCCAATGTTTCGCCGCTGGGGCTGCCGCCGGGGGTAAGGGCCGCTTTGGCCGATCCCGTTGCGGCCCAGCGCTACCCCGATCCGCTGTGCCGCAGCCTTCGCGCGGCGCTGGGGCAGTATTTTTCGCTGCCTGCCCAGTGGGTGCTGTGCGGCAACGGCGCAGCCGATCTGATCTGGCGGCTGGCGCTGGTGCTGCGCCCGCAAAAGGGGTTGGTCACCGCACCCAGCTTTGCGGAATACGAGGCCGCCCTGCAGTTTGCGGGCTGCCGCACCGAGCGCTTTGTTCTGAGCGAAAAAACCGATTTCACGGTTCCGCCGGAATTTGCACAGCGCATAAAGCCGGGGGTGGGGCTGGTGTTTTTGTGCCAGCCCGGCAACCCAACGGGCCGCACCGTGAGCCGCCAGGTGATTTTGGCAGCGCTGCAGCAATGCCGCGCTGTGGGTGCAAAGCTGGTGGTGGACGAATGCTTTACAGGATTTTTGCCGGACAGGGAAAGCGTGAGCAGCTGCAGCCTGCTGGCCGACTGGCCCGAGCTGGTGATTTTGGGGGCGTTTACCAAGCTGTGGGCCATGGCCGGGCTGCGGCTGGGCTGGTGCCTTTGCAGCGACACCGCGCTTTTGCAAAGGCTGCAGGCTGCCGCCCAGCCCTGGAGCGTGAACGGCCCGGCGCAGGCGGCGGGCATAGCGGCGCTGCAGGATGAAGAATATCCCCAAAGGGTGCGGGCTTTGCTGCGCACCCAGCGCCCGCGCATGGCCGCCGCTTTGCAGGCGCTGGGAATGCGGGTGGTGCCGGGGCAGGCAAACTATCTGCTGTTTTATTGCAGGCAGCCGCTTTCAGAGGGGCTGCAGGCGCTGGGGGTGTCGATCCGCAGCTGCGAAAACTATCCCGGCCTTGGCCCGGGGTGGTATCGCACCGCAGTGCGCACCGGGCCCGAAAACGATGCCCTGCTGGCAGCGCTGGCAAAGGTGCTGAAGGGGCAAAACGAAGATCCGCAAGAGTAAAAAGGGAGAAGGTCTATGGCAAAAAAAGCCAGATGCATCATGGTGCAGGGCACCATGTCGGGGGCGGGCAAAAGCCTTTTGTGCGCGGCGCTGTGCCGCATTTTTGCACAGGACGGCCTGCGTGCCGCACCGTTTAAAAGCCAGAACATGGCGCTGAACAGCGCCGTAACGAAGGATGGGCTGGAAATGGGCCGGGCGCAGTATATGCAGGCCGAGGCCGCCGGCATCGAGCCGGATGTGCGCATGAACCCGGTGCTGCTCAAGCCCTGCAGCGATACGGGCAGTCAGGTGATCGTGAACGGCGAGATCCGGGCGCAGATGAGCGCCAAGGAATATTTTGCCTATAAAAAGCAGCTGATCCCCGAAATATTGGCCGCCTATGAAAGCCTTGCCGCCGAAAACGATGTGATCGTGATCGAGGGCGCGGGCAGCCCGGCCGAGATCAATCTGCGGCAGGATGATATTGTGAACATGGGCCTTGCCGAATTGGTGGATGCCCCGGTGCTGTTGGCCGGAGATATTGACCGCGGCGGCGTGTTTGCCCAGCTGTACGGCACCACGGCACTGCTGGCGCCCAGCGAAAGGCAGCGGGTAAAAGGGCTGATCATCAATAAATTCCGCGGCGATGTGGGCCTTTTGCAGCCCGGCCTTGCCCAGCTGGAACAGCTTACGGGCATTCCGGTAGCAGGCGTGGTGCCCATGCTCAAGGTGGATGTGGACGATGAGGATTCGCTGGCCCCCGGCCTGCAGGGTCGAAGCGGCTGCGGCGCAGTGGATATTGCCGTGGTGCGCCTGCCGCATATCAGCAATTTCACGGATTTTGCGCCGCTGGCCACTCACCCGGCGCTTTCGGTGCGCTATGTGGGCGCACCTGCCCAGCTGGGCGAGCCGGATCTTGTGATTCTGCCCGGCACCAAAAGCACCACCGCCGATCTGCTTTGGCTGCGGGAAAGCGGGCTGGAGGCAGCCATTCTGCGCCTGGCCGGGCTGGGGGTGCCGGTGCTGGGGGTGTGCGGCGGCTATCAGATGATGGGCAAAACCCTGCACGATCCCCACGGCTACGAGGGCGACACCCCCGAGGTGCGGGGCATGGATCTGCTGGACTGCAAAACCGTGTTCACCGCCGATAAAACCCGCACCCGCAAATCGGGCCGTGTGCTGGCCGGGCTGCTGCAGGGGGCGAAGATGACCGGATACGAGATCCATCAGGGCCGCACCGTGGTGAACGGAAGCCCGTTTTTGCAGTTTGACAGCGGCGAGTACGACGGCTGTGTGTCCGGCCGGTGTGCGGGCACCTATCTGCATGGGCTGTTTGACTCTGACGAAGCCCTTGACACGCTGGCCGAGGGCCTGTGCCGCGCCAAGGGCATTGAGCCGCAGGCACGCGCCATGCCCCGTGCCGAGTGGCGGCAAAGCCAGTATGATCTTTTGGCCGATGGGGTTCGCAAGGCGCTGGATATGCAGCGCATCTATAAAATTCTGGAGGGATAAGGCATGAAGCAGGGCCTGGTGCATCTTTACTGCGGCGAGGGAAAAGGCAAAACCACGGCGGCCATGGGCCTTGCGCTTCGCGCGCTGGGCCACGGCGAGGCCGTGGTGATCGTGCAGTTTTTAAAGGGCGGCGAAACCGGCGAGCTGGCAGGGCTGCGCAAGCTGGGGGCGGTGATCCTGCGGGGCAAGGCCGGGCAGAAATTTGCCTTTCAGATGAATGAAGCCGAAAAAGCCGAAACCCGCGCCCTGCAAACCGAAAATCTGCAAAAGGCGCTGGCGCTGCCGTGTGATCTTTTGATCCTGGACGAAGCCTGCGCCGCCTGCCGGCTGGGGCTGGTGGACGAAACCGTGCTGAAAAAAGCCGTTTTGCAAAAACCGGCCCAGCTGGAAGTGGTGCTGACCGGGCGCGAGCCTGCCGATTGGATGCTGGCCGCCGCCGATTACTGCACCGAAATGCAATGCCGCCGACACCCCTATGAAAAGGGCATCGCGGCCAGAGAGGGAGTGGAGTATTGAAACTGGAACATTCGGCCCCGGCGGGTATTGAGCGTGCAAGCATGCAGATCATTGCCGCCGAGCTGGCACAAAAGGGCATAGAGATCCCGCCCGAAAACCGCGCCGTGGTGCTGCGCGCCATACACGCCAGCGCAGATTTTGACTATGCCGACAATCTGGCGTTTACGCCCGGTGCGGTGCAGGCCGGTGTGGCGGCGCTGCAAAGGGGTGCAGCCATGGTAACCGATACCAACATGGCGCTGGCCGGGCTGAGCAAGCCCAGCCTGGCAAAGCTGGGGGCGCAGGCTGTGTGCTATATGGCCGATGCCGCCGTGGCGGCCGAAGCCGATCGCCGCGCCACCACCCGCGCCGCCGTAAGCATGGAGCGCGCCATGCAGGAACACCCCGGCGCCGTGGTGGCCGTGGGCAATGCGCCCACGGCGCTGGTGCGCCTGACCGAGCTGATGCAGCAGGGCGCGCGCCCTGCGCTGGTGGTGGCGGTGCCGGTGGGCTTTGTGAATGTGGTGGAAAGCAAGCAGCAGATCTTTGCAGCCTGTCAGGCGCTGGGGGTGCCCTGCATTGCGGCCATGGGGCGCAAGGGCGGCTCCAGCGTGGCGGCGGCCATCGGCAATGCGCTGCTGTACACCGCAGCCGACACGCTGGACCCTGCCCGCCGCGGCTGGAAATAAATCGCGGCACTGAAAAAAGAGAAGAGAACAAAAAGAGAGTAACGCAAAGAGGCAACCAAGAGGAAAGAGAGAGTAACATTATGCCGATCGGAGTCATCACAAACTGTATGGCCGTGTTTTTGGGCGGCCTTTTGGGCGGAACCGTACTGAGAAAAATCACGCCCTGGTATCTCAAGCAAAATCTGCCGTTTATGTTTGGCCTTTGCAGCATTGGCATTGCGGTGAATTCGCTGGTAAAAGCGCACAATATGTCGGCGGTGGTGCTGGCGGTGCTGGTGGGCTTCAGCGTGGGGCAGGTGTTTCACCTGCACGAAAAAACCACCCGCTTTTTTGCATGGCTTGTGGAAACGCTGCACCTGGGCGGCAAGGAAGTGGATATGGGCGTGTACATCACCATGGTGGCGCTGTTCTGCTGCAGCGGCTTTGGCTGGTACGGGGCTATGAACGAGGGCATCACGGGCGATGCCTCGCTTTTGATGAGCAAGGCTGTGCTGGATTTTTTCACCGCCGCCGTGTTTGCCACGGGGCTGGGTGTAAGCCTGTGTGCGATCCCGCTGCCGCAGATTTTTATTTTTCTGGCCGTGTTCGGTATTTCCAAATTCATTGCGCCGTTTCTGACCCCGGAAATGATCGCCGATCTTTCGGGCTGCGGCGGTGTGCTCACGCTGGGGGCGGGGCTGCGCGTGGCAAAGATCATAGATGCCCCCATTGTGGATATGATGCCCGCCCTGATTCTGGTGATGCCCCTCAGCCTGCTGTGGACTTCACTGCTGGGCTGAAAAAAATGTGTGCAGCCCGGCGGGGTGTGCTATAATAGGAAAAACGCAAAAGCCGTGCTGTGCGGCAAAGCAAAGGGCCGCCGCACGGTTTTCAAAAAGAGGGGGAAAAACAATGGACCGTATAGAAGAAAGAATCATTCAGATCATTGATCAAAACGCGCCGCGCCTGCAGGCCATGGCCGAGGATATTTTCACCCACGCCGAGCAGGGCTTTCACGAATACCGCACCGCCAAGCTGGCCGCCGATTACCTGCGTGAGCTGGGCCTTGCCCCCGAAGAAGGGCTGGCCGTTACCGGTGTAAAGGCCCGCATCGGGCAGGGCGGCCCCAATGTGGCGCTGGTGGGCGAGCTGGACGGCCTCAGTTGCCCCAGCCACCCCAACGCCACCGAAGCCGGTTTCGCCCACGCCTGCGGCCACTACGCGCAGCTGATCTCGATCCTGGGCGCGGCGCTGGCGCTTTCAGACCCCGAGGTGAAGGCTTCGCTGGGCGGCACGGCCACCATCTTTGCGGTGCCTGCCGAGGAATTTTTGGATGCCTCGGTGCGCGAGGAAGTAAAAAACAGTCATGGCGTGCGCTATTCCGGCGGCAAAAGCGAGCTGATCCGCCTGGGCGCATGGGATGATATCGATATGGCCGTGACCGATCACAGCCTGATGGCCGGGCGCGACAGCGGTGTGGATCTGATGCTGGGCAACAGCGCCTGCAGCGGCTTTGTGGGCAAAACCGTGTACATACACGGCAAGGCCGCTCACGCAGCCGCCGCCCCGCACGAGGGTGTGAATGCGCTGAACGCTGCCAGCCTGGGCATGGCTGCGCTGGGCATGATCCGCGAGACCTTTCAGGAAAAAGATTATGTGCGCGTACACCCCTACATTCGCAAGGGCGGCGATGCCATCAATGTGGTGCCCAGCGAGGTGATCGTGGATATGATGGTGCGCGCCGCCAGCCTGCCCGCCATGAACGAGGCCAGCCAGAAAGTGGACCGTGCCTTCCGCGGCGCAGCCATGGCCATTGGCGCACACTGCGATATCGTGGATGCGCAGGGCTATCTGCCCGTAAAGGAAACCGCCCCCGGCGATGTGCTGTGGCAGGCGGCCCGCCCGCTGATGGACCGGGGCGTGGTGGCAGCGGCGATCCCTCAGGGGCTGCAGAACACGGCCTCCACCGATGTGGGGGATCTGCAGGCCATTATGCCGGTGCTCAACTTTACCTTTGGCGGCACGGCCGGTGCGCTGCACAGCAAGGAATTTGCCGTCACCAATCCCTACATTGCCAACATTATGCCCGCCCAGATGATGGCGCTCACGGCGTATCATCTGCTGAAAAACGGCGCAGCCGAGGCCAAAAAGATCCTGGCCGAGGAAAAGCCTGCCATGACAAAGCAGGAATATCTTTGCTACGCCGAGGAAATGCACAAGGGCGAATAAAAGCCCTGCGCACAAAAACCTGCATAGGAGAAAAACATGAGTATCGTGAACGAGTGGCTTCACAAATATGGAAGCTACGGAAAAAACTCTGATGGCTCCATCACAAGAACAGGCGGCACACCGATTTATTACGAGGTGGTGCAGGCTCTGCGCGCCGAGATGGACAAGCTGGGAATGCAAACGGATGTGGATGCCGTGGGAAACCTGCACGGGTATCTTCCCGGCAGCGACAAGGATGCAAAATCCATTGTCATCGGCTCGCATCTGGACACTGTGATCAGCGGCGGCATGTTTGACGGCATGCTGGGGGTTATCGGCGGCATGGAAGTGGTTCGCCGCCTTCGCGAAAGCAAAACCGTGCTGCGCCACCCGGTGGAGGTGTTCGGCTTTGATCTGGAGGAATCCAGCCCTCTTGGCGGCACCTTTGGCAGCTGGTGCGTAACGGGCATGGTGGATACAAGCACCGAGGATTTTGAAAAAAATCTGCAAAGCTATGGTTGGAATCTGCGGGATGTGGCCGCTGCCAAGCGCGACATCTCCAAGTTTGGCTGCTATCTGGAATACCACATTGAGCAGGGAGATTATCTGGATAGCCACAAGCTGGATATCGGCGCGGTAAGCGGTATTGTGGGCATTGTGCGCTATACGGTTCGGGCCTTTGGCAGCAGCAATCACGCTGGAACCACCATGATGGCCAACCGGCGGGATGCTCTGATCGCCATGTGCAGGCTGATCCTTGCCTCGGAAAAGAAGGCCCGGGAAATTTCGGATACGCTTGTGTTCACGGTGGGCAAGATCTCGGTGCTGCCGGGTGCAGAAAATGTGATCCCCGGCGAGTGTGAGGCAACCTTTGAATTCCGCCACATGGACAAGGCGGTCACCGATGAATTCTTTGCAGCCATTCAGGCAATGGCTGCCGAGATCAAAGAATGCGAATTCACCTTTACCGACAACTGTGCCCAGTATGCCACACCCTGCGACCCGGAGCTGATCAAAACCATCGACGCAGTGGCCGGGGAAGTGGGCGCATCCCATGTGGTGATGCCCAGCGGCGCCGGACACGATGCAAACGCTATGGCGCATAGCGGCGTTCCCATCGGCATGATCTTTGTGCCCAGCGTGGCGGGCATCAGCCACCACGGCAAGGAGTGGACGGACGAGCGCCATGTGGATATGGGCGCCGAGGTGCTGTACCGCACCGTTCTTGCAATAGACAAAAAAGATTTCTGATCAGAAAAACTGAAAACCAAAAAAGCGGGTTCCATACCGGTGTATGGAACCCGCTTTTTGTAGGATGTCACATATAATTTTAATATAAATGCTTTTGCGTAAGGGCTGTTTTACTTTGCGTGGGCGCTCAGATAGTCCAGCGCAAAGCGGGCATAAATGCCTGCGCCCTCCGGCAGGGCGGATTCATCCACATCAAACAGCGGATTGTGATGGTCTGCCGTGATGCCCTTTTCCTCGTTGCGAACCCCCAGATAGCCATAAATGCCGGGGGCCTTGGTCAGATACACCGAGAAATCCTCAGCGCCTGTCATTTTTTCCAGCGGCAGCAGGCAGTCGCTGCCAAGCTGCTCCTTGGCGGCCTTTTGGGCCAGCGATACCAGCTCGCGGTCATCGTTGATCAAGGGGTCGGGGCCAAAGTAATAGTCGCAGTCAGCGGTGCAGCCGTACACAGCGGCGGCGCTCTTTACGGCGTTTTCGATCAAGCCGGGGATCTGGCGGCGCTGCTCACGGTCAAACGCGCGGCAGGTGCCCACGATCTCCACATGGTCGGCCAGAATATTCATGCGCTGGCCGCCGTTCATGGCGCCCACGGTGAGCACCAGCGGGTTGCGCGGGTCGTTGATGCGGCTCACGATGCCCTGAATGGCCATCACGGCGCTGGCGGCAGCCACCATGGCATCCTTGCCCAAAAACGGGGTGCTGCCGTGGCTGGCTTCGCCATGGATCTGAATGGTAAAGCGGTCGCTGCAGGCCATGCGGGGGCCGGCCTCAAAGTTGCACTTGCCCACGGGCAAATGCACCCATACGTGCATACCGAAAATGGCGTCGATGTTGTCCAGCGCGCCGCGCTTTACATATTCTTCGCTCTTGCGGCCGATCTCCTCGGCCATCTGGAAAATCAGCTTCACGGTGCCGCAAAGCTCATCGCGCTTCTGCATCAGCATACGGGCCGCGCCCAGCAGCATGGCGGTGTGGCAGTCGTGCCCGCAGGAATGCATTACGCCGGGGTTTACGCTGGCGTAGGGCACCTGGTTTTTTTCCTGCATGGGCAAAGCGTCGATATCGGCGCGCAGCATCACGGTTTTGCCGGGCTTTGCGCCGTGAATGGTGCCCACGCACCCGGTAATGCCCTCAAAGGTCTGCACCTCCACGCCGATTTTTTCCAGCTCGGCGCAAATGAATTTTGTGGTTTCGATCTCCTCGCAGCCCAGCTCGGGGTGGGCGTGCAGCCAGCGCCGGGTCTCGATCACATAGTCCTTCTGCTGGGCAGTCAGTTCCTGAATGGTCATTGTGCGCCCTCCTTTGCGGTGTGTTCCAGATAGTCACAGGCAAACTGTGCATACTGCGCCGCGCCAATGGGCAGCGCAGTGTCGCTTACGCGGAATTTATCCGAGTGCAGGCTCCAGGTAGCACCGTATTCCGGATTCTCCACCCCCATAAAGGCAAACACCGAGGGAATATGGTCCATAATATAGCCAAAATCCTCGCTGCCCATGCCGGAGGGAGTCTCCACAAGGCCGTCCTCGCCCACCACCTTGGCGGCGGCGCTGCGGGCAATCTCGGTCAGCTCGGGGTAGGCATTGATGACGGGCTCCTCCAGCCAGTGATACTCCAGCTCGGCGGTGCAGCCCAGTGCCTCGGCTGTTTCGGTAACCAGCTTGCGCATGGCGGGCTCCAGCGTTTTGCGGATGCCCTGATCAAAGGTGCGAATGGTGCCCTCCATCACGGCGGTGTCGGTGATGATATTAAACTGCGTGCCGGCCTTGATGGTGCCCACCGTGATCACCAGCGGGTTGCGGGGGTCGTTAAAGCGGCTGACCAGCGTTTGCAGGTTCATAATAATGCTGGAAGCGGCCACAATGGCATCCTTGGAATACTGCGGGGTGCTGCCGTGGGCCGAAACGCCGTGTACGGTCAGCACAAAATTGTCGCAGCTGGCCATGCGGCGGCCATTGGTGGCATCGATGGAACCCTCGGGAATGCCGGGCCACACGTGCATACCGTAGGCGGCATCCACGCCGTTCAGATAGCCCTTGTCCATATAATAGTGGCTGCCGGTAAAGGCTTCCTCGGCCGACTGGAACAAAAGCTCCACATTGCCGCAAAGCTCGCTTTCGGCATTTTTCAGCAGCTTGGCAGCGCCCAGCAGCATGGCGGTGTGGCAGTCATGCCCGCAGGCGTGCATTACGCCGGGGTGCTCGCTGGCATAGTCCACACCGCTGTTTTCTACGGTGGGCAGGGCGTCAATGTCGGCGCGCAGCAGCACGGTTTTGCCGGGCTTTGCGCCCTTGATATGGCCAATGCAACCGTGGTAATCCGAAAAAGCAGTCACGGGAATGCCCAGCTTTTCCAGCTCGGCGATCAGATATTGCGTGGTTTCGGCTTCCTGAAAGCTCAGCTCGGCATGGCGGTGCAGCCAGTGGCGATGCTGGGCGATCTCGGCCTCAAGGGCACGGGCAGGCTGTTTGAAATTCATAAAACCATCTCCTGTTTTGTTGATGACAGTGCATACACCAAAGAACGGCCTGGCACGCCAGACCGTTCTTTTTCATAGATCCGGATCAGCGGTCACCGGAAAGCTTCTTATGCAAGATAGATGTTGCCGCCGGGGCCCAGAGGCAGGTTGAGGGAAACCCAGATGATCACCTGAATGATCCAGGCAATGGCAAAGCTGACCGAGAAGGGCAGCATATTGGCAATGATGGTGCCAAGGCCGACCTTTTTGTCATACTTGCGGGCAAAGCCCAGAATAACAGGCATATAGGTGAACAGGGGGCTCAGGGGGTTGGTGATGGAGTCGCCGATACGATACACCACCTGCGTGACGGCAGGGTCGTAGCCCATCAGCATCATCATGGGCACGAACACGGGGGCCAGAATTGCCCACTTGGCCGAAGCCGAGCCGATGAACAGGTTGACAAAGCAAGCCACCAGCAGCAGGCCAATCATCAAAGGAATGCCGGTAAAGCCAATGTTCTTCAGGCCGTCAGCACCCGAAATGGCCAGCACGGTGCCCAGCTTGGAAACGCTGAAGAAGTTGGTGAAGATGGAAATAAAGAAGCACATGAACACATAGTTGCCCATTTCAGAGAAGCCCTGGCTGATATCAGCCCAAACATCTTTGTCGTTCTTGTACTTGCCGGTGGCAATGCCGTAGGCAAGGCCGGGAACAAACAGGCCCAGAGTAACCGTGAACACAATGCCCTTGGTAAACGGAGCGCCGCCTGCGGTGATGGAGCCGGTTTCATCGGCCAGCAGGGCACGGCCGCCCACCAGAGGAACACTCATCAGAACCAGCACGATCACGAAGATCAGGAATGCAACACCGGCAACGCCCAAAGCCTTCTTTTCCTTGGGGCTCAGGTCGTTGGCGTTTTCGTCAAAGTCATATTCCTTCAGCTTTTCGGGGGTCATGGGGAAACGATGTACCAGCACTTTTTCAGTGAGAATGGTGCCCACGACCGTAAGTATCAGGCAGGAAACCAGCAGGAAATACCAGTTGATGGCCATGGACTGGCTGTAGTTGGGGTCGATCAGCTGGGCAGCGGCTTCGGTAAAGCCGTAGGCCAGTGCGTCCGACAGGCCCAGCATGATGTTGCCGCAGAAGCCGGCAGCCACAGAAGCAAAAGCAACATACAGGCCCAAAAGGGGGCTGCGGCCAATGCTCATGTACAAAATGGCGGCCAGAGGGGGCAGCACGATGAAGCCGGCATCACCGGCAATGTTCAGGTTGATGCCCAGGAAAATCACGACCATGGAAACGATCCAGCCCTTGGATTTGCCCAGAAAGCGCTGCATCAAAGCAACCAGAAAGCCACTCTTTTCCGCAACGGAGGAACCGATCACGGCTACCAGCACCATGCCCAGGGGCGCAAAGCCCGAGAAGTTGGTGATCACATTGCTCCACAGATAGCGCAGACCATCCGCAGACAGCAGGTTGAACACCTCAATGGTAGAGCCGTCGGCCGGGTTGACAGCCGAAACGCCCAAAGCGCTGCACAGTGCGCTGATGAGCACAACGATAACAGACAGGCCTAAAAACAGCGTGATGGGGTCCGGCAGCTTGTTGCCGGCACGCTCGATGCTGTCAAGGATTCTATCCAGCATCGTTTTTTTGGCGGTGGTTTTTTCTTCCATAACAATTCTCCTCTCTTTGCGGAAAATGCCGTATAGCCTGTGTGCTGGCGGCGAACAGGCTTGCAAGGTATTTTCCGTTTTCGGAGCGCCGAAACAGTAAAAAATCAGCGCTCGGTTACCTTTGCACCAGAGCATAAAAGTAACATACCAATATTATAGTGAACTAAAGCGGCAAAGTAAAGCGGTTTGAATAAATTTTTTAAATTTATGAGTGGAGAATCCATAATAAAAAGCAAGTCTGTCCACGACACGAGGACAGACTTGCTTTGCTTTTTAAATGAATTTCGTATAATAACGCGATAAAGCGCATGGCGCGGCCCGGGCAAAAAGCCGGTGCGGCGCCGTGCGCTAAATCTCAGAAAGCGGCTGCAGGAGCCCCAGTGCCTCGGCCTCCTGCACCAGCAGGCGGTTTTCGCGGTTGAGTGTGCCAAAGGCGGGCTGGGCACACACCACGGCGCGGCAGCTGCGCAGCACGGGCAGGGCGGCGGCGGCATCCTGCGGGGCAACAGGCTCAAAGGCGGGCACGGTGAACACCCTGTGTGCCAGCGCCTTGGCCACCGGGGTATCCAGATCGTTTTCGGCCAGAATACCGGCGGCAAAGGCAATGCCCCGGCGCTGCAGTGCGCGGTACACCGGAATGCCCGCCCCGCCGCCGCCGATCACAAACACCTGCGCCGGGCCGTCAGGGGGCTGCAATTCCAGGCTGCCAAACAGCGCGTTGTAGCTGCCCCGCTGCACGCCGTACAGGGCCTCGATATACTGGGGCACAAAAATTTCATCGGGGGCGCCGAAGCGGTCGATATGCCCATGGGCTGCGCAAAGAATCTTGTCCGAAACCTTTTGCGCCAGATCCAATTCATGCAGCGTAAGGATCACCGCCAGCTGCTGCTCACGCACCAGCTGCTTTAAAATGGCCAGCAGCTCCAGCTTGTGGTGAATATCCAAAAACGAAGTGGGTTCATCCAAAATCAAAAGCTCGGGCTCCTGGCACAGCGCGCGGGCCAGCAGCACACGCTGCTTTTGCCCGTCACTGATCTGGCTGAACTGCCGCTCGGCCAGATCGGCGGCGTGTACGCGCGCCAAGGCGTTGTGCACCTTTTTTCGGTCGGCAGCGGTCAAAAGCCCCAGCCGCCCGGTGTAGGGGTAGCGCCCGGCGGCGGCCACCTCAAAGCAGGTGATCAGCCCGGGGCGGCTGCGCTCGGTGAGCAGCACGGCCATGCGGCGGGCGGCCTGTGGGGCGCTGAGTGAAGCAAGCTCCTGCCCGGAAAGTACGGCCCGCCCGCCCAAAGGGGCAATCTGGCGCGCAATGCTTTTTAAAAGCGTGGTTTTGCCTGCGCCGTTGGGGCCGATGATGGTTAAAATCTCGCCCTGTGAAAGGGAAAAATCCACATTCTGCAAAATGGGCTTTTTGCCGTAGCCCACGCACATTTTTTCCGTAAAAAACCAGCGTTTTTCCATGGCATCAACCCTCCGCTGCGCTGCGGCGCAGCATCATCCAAAGCACGATGGGCGCGCCGAACACGGCTGTGACCGAGCTCACGCTCAGCTCGGTGGGGGCAAACAGCGTGCGTGCGATCAGATCGCACCCAAGGCAGGCTGCGCTGCCCCCCAAAAAGCAGGCGGGCAGCAGCACCAAGGGCTGGCCGGTGCCAAACAAAGCGCGCATCAGCTGCGGCACCGCAATGCCCACAAAGCTGATGGGCCCGGCAAAGGCCGTTACGCAGGCCGAAAGCAGGCTGCTGACCAGGATCAGCGCCGTGCGGAACAAGCGCACATTCACCCCCAGGCTTTGCGCGGCGCTTTCGCCCAGCCGGTAGGCGTTCATGGGCTTGGCCAGCGCCCCACAGGCCGCCAGCCCCAGCAGCGTTACCAGCGCCATTACCCGCACGCTGCCCCAGCTTGTGCCGGAAAAGCTGCCCAGCGACCAGTTGTGCAGGTTTACAATGTTGGAATCCTCGGCAAAGGTGACGGCAAAATCCGTGATGGCCGAGCAGATATAGCCCACCATCACGCCGCCCACGATCAGCTGGCTCATGCGGCGAATGCGCAAAGAAAGCAGCAGGATAAACCCGGTGGCGGCCAGTGCGCCCGCAAAGGCCGCGCCGATCATGCCCAGCGAAGAAAGCGAGCGCCCGCGGCCCAGCACAAAGATCATGGCCATGGCCACCGCCAGCTTGGCGCCGGAGGAGATGCCCAGCACAAACGGCCCGGCAATGGGGTTGGAAAAATAGGTTTGCAGCAGGTAGCCGCTCACGGCAAGGCAGCCGCCCAGCAGCAGCGCCGAAAGGGCCCTGGGCAGGCGTATGGTGCGCACAATGCCCTCGGCCAGAGGGTTTTGGCCCGGGGCCAGCAGCGCCCGGCACACCTGCGGCAGCGTAAGGCCCGCACTGCCCGCAGCCACGGCGGCGGCCAGCAGCGCCAGCACGGCCAGAAAAAGAAGAACAAAACAAACGCCCCAGCGAACAGCAGGGTGCTTCATGCCAAATGCCTCCTTTCAAAGCTGAGGGCTTCAGGAAAGCTTATATAAATACTTTCCGGCGGTAAAATCGGGGTCGGTGAGCATGGCGTGTACATCCAAGAGAAAATCGGCCATGCTCATGGGCTCCTGAAAAAAGTTTTTCGAGGTGCAGTATACCCGCCCGGTCTTTACGGCGGCAAAGTCGGCCAGCACCGTGCTTTTCTGCAAAAGCTCCTGCACGGTGCGCACTTCGCCGTCAATGGTGCTGTTGTAGATCAGATAATCGGCATCGTGCGCGGTTTCGTAAAACTGCTCCATCTGAATGGTTTCGGTAGAGCGGGCGGTTTCGGCGCCGTCATCGGGGGCCAGATACTCGCCCCCGGCCATGCCGATCATGCGGGCAATGTAATCGTTGGGCCGCCGCACATTCACCGCCCCGGAGGAGGTGATGTAAAAAAACGCCGCCGTGCCGCCTGCGGCAGGCTGCTGCAAAACGGGCTGCAGCTCGGCCACCTTTTGGGCGAAGATCGCCTCGGCCTGGGGCAGCTTATCCAGCAAAAGGCCGTAAACCTTGATCCACTCCATGCGGGCCAGGGGGTCGGATTCATAGCTTGAGCGCTCCACCAGCACCGGAATGCCAAGGCGCTCCAGCTGCTCTTTCACATCGGGGGAATGCAGGATCATGGTGGACTGTATGCTCACGCCGCAGCCGCCCTGCAAAAGCATTTCGTAATCGGGGGCGCTGTATTTGCCCGCATAGGCAATGGCCCCGGTCTGCAGGGCCTGCCGGGCCTCGGGCAGATACCAGCCGTCGGCATTCGTGCCCGAAAAAGCCAGGGCGTTCAGGCTGTCCAGCGAAATAAAATAGTCCATGGCGCTGGTGGCCGTGAGATAGGCGTTTTCAATGGGCGTTTCGATCACCGCCGCACCCTCGGGCAGGCCGGTGGGGGGTTGCTCGCCGCGGGGGCACAAAACATACTGCGCCTCGCCGATCTGCAAAAGCGTGTAGCCGCCCTCGTACTGTGTGGCCGAAAATTCATCGGCATATTCGGGCACAAGCTTACCGGTGGGGGAAAGGGAATCCCAGCTGGGGCCGGGGGCGCCCTGGGCAGCGATTTCCTGCGCGCCCTGGGCAGCGCAGCCGGTAAGCATCAGCGCACAGGCAGCCCCAAGAGCGATGCGTTTGGCCGCTCTCACTGCACGGCCTCCGGGTTGGAGAAGGTGAGGGTGTAGTCGATCATGTGCGGCTGGCTCATGGCGGTGGTTTCGGCCTGCACGGGCAGGGGAGTGCCCAGTGCGCTCACGGGAATGGTGAAGCAGGAAAGCCCGTTTTCGTAGGTGGGGGTGTACTCCTGGCCGTTTACGATCATCCGGTCATAGTTTTTGCTGCTCCAGATCACCGTGGCGGTCATAGCGCCGTTTTCCACAGTCAGCCGGGCCGGGCTCTGCACGCTGGCCTTGCCGCTGCCCCCCTGCAGCACGGCTTCCACGGTATAGCTGCCGTCAGCCGGAACTTCGCTTTCGGCGGTGTCATCGGCCAAAGGCTGGGGGTCGCTCACGCTCACCTTATGGTCATACCAGGTGCCCTTTTTGCCCACAAGGGCCACATCGAATTCCTCGTCCAGATAGGGCACCGGAATCAGAAAAGCGTTGGCCTCGTCGGTGGTGCCGTCGCTGTAATGCACGGTTTCCAGCGTGGGCTGCAGCCATTCGGCACCCGGCTTCCGGGCATCCTCGGCGGTGCCGGGAAACAGGTTTACAATGCCTTTTCCGGCCAGCGTTACATAAATGCTCATCTGGCCGTTCTGCACGGTCAGCACGCCCTTGCCGTCACAGGCTTCGTTGGCGTGGAACATACTGCTGTCGGTGGAAAAGCTGGCTTGATACACGCCGTCGGCCAGGGCGGGGGCGCTTTGGGCCTGCACGGAAGCAGCGGAAGAAGCCGGGGCGCTTTGCGAAGCGGCAGGGGCGGCGGTGCAGGCAGTGAGTGCGGCGGCCAGAACACCGGCGCACACAATGGAAAGAAACTTTTTCATGGGAACTCCTTTAGTGATGGGCAGAATAAGCAAAACGATCGCAAGGGCAGCGGCGCTGCCTTAAAAAACGGCTCTCCCGAAAAGCCGAAAGAGCCGTTTGAAAAAGCGGATATAAGCGGTTTTACCGCAGGGGCATCACAGCCGATCAGCCCTGCAGGGCAGCGGCAGTGTGAGCAATGTACAGATCCTGCACGGCCTCAATGCGGCCCAGACCCTCGATCTGGCAGGCAACGCTTTCAAAGTCGGCAGCTTCCATCATGCTCTTCCAGGAATCCTCGTCATCCCCGGCCATATCGTTGTTGGCGTGGTCACCGGCCACCACCATCAGCGGGCGCAGGATCACCTTGGTGTAACCGGCGGCCTGCAGAGCCTCGATCACAGCCTCGCAGCTGGTTTCCTCGGGCTCGCCCTCCACGGTGCCGATAAACACATTGCTGTAACCCAGCTCGTTCATCTGGGTCTGCATCTGAGAATAGCTCACCTTGGCCGTGTGGGAGGTGCCGTGGCCCATCAGCACAAAGGCCGTGCCGTCATCGGCGGCAGCCTGCAGGGAATCGTAATCCGAAGATTCCACAGCGGCGGCCACCACAGCCTCGGCCACAGCCTTTTTGTCGGCGTTGATCACGGCGGCATCGCTGCCCACTTCGCCCAGCAGGGGCTCGGCAATGGCAACGGATTCAAACTTGTCGGCGTAACTGTTTACAGCCTCGGTCATTTCGTCATACTCAGCGCCGTGCATCAGGTGTGTGGGCTGCACCACCAAATGCTTTACGCCGTTTGCCACAGCGCGGTCCAAAGCCTGCTGCATATTGTCGATGCATTCATTGTCGCGGGCCTGCACATGGTTGATGATGATCTGTGCGGTGAAAGCGCGGCGCACGCTGTAGTCAGGGTAGGCCGCCTGCAAAGCATCCTCAATGGCCTTAATGTCCTTGGCGCGGCTGTCGTTGAAGGAGGTGCCGAAGCTTACCACCAGAATTTCGTTTTCGCCGATCTCATCCTGATTGCGGGCATCGTCCAGCGAGGCATCGCCGGTGTCACGGCCAAAGTAATCGGGGTCGGCCTCGTCGCCCTCCACCAGTGCCTTCTGGGCATCGGTCAGGGCGTCCCATGCGGCCTTGGCCTCGGCGCACTGGGCATCGGTGTTTTCGTTGCGGGTCTGCACATAAATGGCATCGATCAATTCGGCCACATGATCGGCCGCAGCCTGATCGGCATCCACGCTTTCGGCGGCAGAAACAGCCGAAGCAGGGGCAGCCGCGCCGGAAGCGGCGGTGGAGCCGCAGCCAACCAGCAGGCTGGCAGCCACGGCGGTGCTGAGAACAGCAGCAGTGAGTTTTTTCATGTTTTTCTCCTTTTTGGCAGTACATCGCTGCCTTGTCTGGATGGCGGGGCATTGCCCCGATTCGGGCGGCAAAGCATCACCGCGCCGCAAAAGCGGCCCGGCGGCAAAGCGGCAGGTTTCCTGGCTTGCGGCTCAATGCGTTTGGCCCGCCTTCCCGGAAAGCTCCAGTGGCATCATGGGCAAAACGCTCCCCGCTTACAGTGACGAGATCGCACGGGATCTTCCCCCGTTTCCCTATTATCCGCAGCCTCACGCCTTGTTCGGCGGGTTTTGGCGGCGGCACCGTTTGCAAATGGATCACCATTTATCATAGTAGCATAATCCCGGGCGGCACGCAATAAAAATGCGCGCATTCGCCGCCCGGGAATCCGAAAAAACCATGGCCCGCAGCTGCCTTAAATGATAATGCCGTTGCAGTGGTCGATCTCGTGCTGAATGATCTGCGCCGTCCAGCCCGAAAAGCTTTTGATGCGGGTCTGCATTTTTTCGTTTTGCCAGCGCACCTTGATGGTGCGGTAGCGGGTGGTGGGGCGGCGGCCCTGCAGCGAAAGGCAGGCCTCGGTGGTTTGGTAGGGGCCGCCGGCTTTCAGAATTTCGGGGTTCAGCATCAGCTGCGGCAGGCCGCCGTCATCAAAGGCAATGATGCATTTGGCCACGCCGATCATGTTGGCGGCCAGCCCCACGCACTCATCGGCGTGGGCGTTCAGGGTGTCCAGAAGATCCTGCGCGGTTTGCAGGTCGGCTTCGGTGGCGGGGGCACTTTTTTGCCCCAGAAAGATCACATCGCGAATAATGGGCTGTACCATGGCGTTATTCTCCTATATAGGTAAAGCGCGGCAGGGTTTTTCCCTCGCGCGTTACGGTTTCGTTCCACATGGCGGCCGGGCGCACCCAAATGCCGCGCTGGCCGTACAGTGCCTGATACACCACCATGGGTTCCAGAGTTTCCGAATGGGTGGCGGTGTATAAAACCCGGTATTCCTTGCCCTTGAAATGCCGGTAAAGCCCGGGGCGGATCTCATTCATGCGCGGCGTCCCCCGTGCAGAACATATCCACGGTGCCGTCGGCCATCAGCTTGCCGTCCTCGGCCAGCACCTGCACGCGGAACACCGCCAGCTGCCGCCCGCGGCGCACGGCCTGTGCCACGGCGCGCACGGTGCCCTGCCTGCAGTTGGTTAAAAAATTGATATGGCTGCTCTGGGTCACATAGCGGCGGCCATCCTGCCGGGCGGCAAGGCCCGCCGTGCATTCCAGCAGGGTGTAGATCAGCCCGCCGTGCATAAAGCCGTAAAGATTGCGCGACTCGGGCACCAGCTCCACGGCCATTTCGGCGCGGTCGGGGCTGGCCGAAACCACTTTAATGTGGTTATAGTCCAAAAACGGGTTGCCCTGCTCATAAAGCTTTTTTTCCTGTTCGTTCATAGTGCATCCTCCCTGTGGCTGCTTGGCAGCATTTCACTTTGTATGTATCATACCCGGGATCGGCGGTGTGTGCAATCCCTCTTGCGCCAAGTTTTTTCTCTCTATATAATAATGATATAGGGAAAAGGGGGAAAGGGAAATGAAATTTTCTAAAAGGCTGCAATACAACGCACCGGTAACGCTTACATTCTTTTTTGCATCGCTGGCGGCATTGGTGCTGGATGTGTGTACCAACGGGGTCAGCAATCGGCTGCTGTTCAGCGTGTACCGCGCACCGATCACCTCGCCGCTGTTTTTTGTGCGGCTGTTCACACATGTGCTGGGGCACGCCGGGTGGGACCATTTTATCGGCAATATGCTGCTGTTTTTGGTGGTGGCCCCGCCCATGGAAGAAAAATACGGCAGCAAAACCCTGCTGGGGGCCATTGCCATCACGGCGCTGATCTCGGGGGTTTTGCAATGCGCGATCTTTCCGGGCACGGCACTTCTGGGCGCAAGCGGCATTGTGTTTATGCTGCTCATGCTGGCCAGCCTTTCGGGCATGCAGGCGGGGCGCATTCCCCTTACCATGATCCTGGTGGGGCTGCTGTATCTGAGCCAGCAGGTGGTGGGCATGCTGTTTGTGCAGGACAATGTGGCCAACTTTATGCACATCATCGGCGGCGTGTGCGGCACGGTGTTCGGCTTCCGGCTGAAAAAACACTAAGGCAGCAGATCGTTTTTAAACTTATATACAAAGCCCCCGGGTGCTTTGCCATCTGCCTTGCGGCAGAAAAAGCATCCGGGGGCTTTTTGTTTTTGATCAGGGCTTTTGGCGCGGCGCTTACTGGGCAGCGCTGTCGGCGCTGTCGGCCTTGCCAAGGGCAATGGCCGTTACAGTCTCGCGCAGGGTGCTGATCTGGCTGCGGGAAACAAGGCCCTGGGTTTCGCCGTTCAGCTGCACCAGACAGCTTTCGCCGTCATAGCGGTACACCGAAACGGTGAGAGTGGGATAGTTGGTGTTATCCAGCGAGATGGTGAATTCCATCTCCTGCTTCTGGGTGGGGGCTTCGCTGTTGTAGCTGCTCACATTCAGGGCGTTTACGGCGTTCTTTACCGCATCAAAATCCGTTTCCTCATCGTTATACAGGAACTTGCTGCCCTTGTGGGAAACGGCGCAGGTTACATCGTCCACAGAGAAGTCCAGCGCGGTCACCTTGTCCCAATCCAGCGAAAGCAGGGCCGCCGGGCGCAGGGTGTTGGCGTTGGTTCCGGCCAGACTGGTGTAGTCCGACTCGGAAACTCTGCACACAATGGCGGAATCGTTCATGCGGCAATAATAGCCATCCTCGCCTGCCTTGCCGAAGCTCACGGTAAAGCTGCCGCTGCCGTCATCGGTTTCATAGTCGATGGCAAAGCTGGCCTCGGGGCTGGAAAGGCCGTAGTCGCCCAGCGAGGAGTCAGAGGCCGTGTAGGTGGCGTAGTCGCTCCAGTCCAGATTTTTTAAGCGGGTCACAAAGGTGTCGATCTTATCATCCGAAAGTGCCGTGTAGCTGCCGTCGTCGGTGTAATAATGGTAGTCCGTGGTGTAGGAATGTGTTTCCCCGGGCAGATAATCCGCCGAGAAGGCGTTTTCGCCCGTGCGGCTGATCTTGGTGATCTTTGTATATTCCGGCACGCTGTCGGTTTTCAGAAAAGTATCGTGGTCGGTGGAAAGCGCCTGCTCCACATCGTCGTCCACCAGATACACGGTGCCTTTTTCCAGCATCACATAGCGCTTTTCATCCATGGAAGAAAAGCTGCCCATGCTCAGGGTGGTGTCGCCGTCTGCAGTGGAAAATGTCACGGTGCCGGTGGGCTTATCCAGCCCGTACTGGCTGTAGTCGGTCACATCGTGGATCACAAAGCTGGCGGTAAGCGGGGCAAAATGATCCAGCAAATCGCTGATTTTATCCTGATCCACCGGGAAGGCATCGTCATCCTGCTGCTGCCAGCCGGAATCCGAATTTGCGAAGGTGAGGGATTTTCCGCCCACCGTCCAGCGGATGGAGGTGAGGGTGTCAGGGTCGATGCTGAGGATATCCTCACTCACGGTGGAAACCTTGTCAATATGCTTCTGCACGCCCTTGACGGCGGCAATGCCCGCGCACAGGGCGGCCAGCACCCCCACCAGGATCAAAAGATTTTTTTGTCGTTTCATACCATTTTCCTCCTGCGGATCACTTCGTCAATGCCCAGCAGCAAGAAGGCAAGGGGCACAATGCCGATCATGCACACCTTCAGCCAGGCAGCGGAAGAAGAGCTGATGGTAAGATAGGTGCTGTTCAGCGATTTGGAGCGAATGCTTACGGAATCGGCCTGGCCGATCATCCAGGAAAGGCTGTTCATGGCAAGATCCATGTTGGCCCCCGAGGAATACGAGTTGTACAGATCGTCCAGCAGGTAATCGCTGGCCACCCACACCAGCTTGCCGCCCTGGGCGCTTTCGGCCGAAACCGCCAGCGTGAAGGGGCCGGCAGGGTCGTCATCCTCGCGGTCGTAACTGGTCATGGCGTAGCCGGAAAGCTTGGAGAAGGCGGAATCCGAGGTGGTAAGCAGGGCGGTGGCCGTGCTGCCCTCGCTCAGCGTAAGGCCGGCGGCAATGGGCACGATCACATGATAGGCCCCCTCGGTGAGGGGGGCGGTGATGTCGCTCTCGCCAATGTCCGGCATCAGCACATACGGCTCAGTAAAGGCGTAATGCTCCCGGTCAGGGTCCACCACAATGCCCTCGGCGGCGCTCACACCGTAATCCGAAAGCAGGGCCGTTAAATTGGTCAGTGTGCCGTTTTGCTGCGGGCCCGAGAACACCAGCACCTTGCCGCCGCCGGAAATATAGCTGCGCAGCAGCGAAAACTCTTCGTCAGAAATATCGCTGGTGGGGGCGTTGATGATCAGCGCCGAGCAATCCTCGGGCACGGCGTCCACATTCAAAAGCGAAAAATCGCTCACGGTTTCATAGTTGGCGCGCTCCAGCTGGCCGGAAAAGGCATCCGAAAGCGCGGCCTCGCCGTGGCCGCTCAGCAAATACACCTGGGGCAGCGTTTCGGTGGTCACATAGTCGATGGCCGAGGTGATCTGCCCCTCGCCGTCAAAGCTGCGCGAAACCGAGCCGGTGGAGTAATAGGCGCTCATGTCCGTATTATAAATGGAATCATAGCCGATATAGCGGCTTTTGGAGCCGCACTCCACCACCAGAGAGTTGTTCTGCACGGTCTCCTCGGTATACTGCTTGGCAAAGGTGGGGTAGGTGTCGGGGTCTTTTTTCACCACCGTGATATGATCGGTCAGATCGGAATAACGATCCAGCAGCTTCTGGATCACGGTATCCTCTTTGCCTGCCTGGGAGATCCAGTAAATGGTCACATCCTCATCCAGATTGGTGGCCACCACCTTGGTGTCGCTGGTAAGCGAATACAGCTGCGCAGCGGAAATATCAAACTGCGTAAACCGGCTGGGCAACGCCCCCGCCAGCACATTCACGGCCACTAAAATGGCCAGAACGATCAGCCCCAGCAAAAAACTGTAGCCGCCCACCCGGGCTGTGCGGGTGGTAAGCGCCTGGCGGCTGCCTGCCAGCAGCTGCCGCCATTTGGTTTGTAAGTTTTTCATCCGTTATACCTCTTTTTCTCCCAGCACTGCACACACAAGAACAAAAAGAACACGGCAACGCTGATATAATACACAATGCCGGTAACATCGAACACGCCGTTCACAAAGGTGTAAAAGCGCTCAAAGGGGGAAAGTGTTTTCATCAGAGTGGGCACGGCGCTTTCCAGAAGGCTGGGCTTTGCCATGCCCACAGCGGCCACAGCGGCGGCGCACAGCGCAAAAACCGTGCCGCCCGCAAGGCCCGAGGCTGTGAGCTTGTTCGCCAGCAGGGCCAAAAGGCCCCCCAGCACCAAAAGCACCACTACATTCACAAATTTGCCCGAGATCTGATCGGCCAGCGAGGAAGCGTAGTAGCACAGCAGCATGGCGGCCACGCAAAGCCCGGCGGCCATGCCCTGCGACTCGGTGAGCGAGGAAATGAACATACCAATGGAAATGAGCGCCAGCCCTAAAAAGACAAACGCGATCAGCGCACCGTAGGCGCTGGGAAGATATACATCGCCGTACAGCGAAAAGATAAACGGATACACGCAGGCCACCAGCATGGGCGCAATAAACACAAGGGCCATGGCAAAATATTTGCCCAGCACAATGTCGGTGCTGGTGATGGGCAGCAGCGAAAGCAGCTGGTCGGTTTTTTGCTTTTTCTCCTCGGCCACCACACGCATGGTGAGCAGGGGCACCAGCGCAATAAAGCCGATGCAAAAGCTGCCCAGCGCATATTCAAAATTGGCCACGGCGCGGTTGATGTTGTACAGCATGGCGCCAAGGCCGATGAACTCCAGCAAAAATGCCCCGAACACATAGGCCAGAAGGCCGTGTGAATACAGGCTGAGCTCATGCTTAAAGATCGCTTTCATGGCGGGGCTCCTTTCCATCGGGCTGGGCATCGGTCAGTTCGATAAAGATATTTTCCAGATCGGCCTTTTCGGGCGTAAGCTGCAAAATGGCGGTTTCGGCCTTGGCAAACGCAAAAAACAGCGCCCTGCAGGCCTCAGCGGCATCGCCGGTGATCTCCAGCTGTGCCTTGCAGCGGCCCTCCTCGGCTGTCAGAAGCCTGCAATCGCAAACAGCGGGCACGGCGGCCAGAATGCGGTGCAGCGCCTCGGCAGAGCAATCGGCGCTCAGGGTCAGGCGGCCGCCGCTGGTAAGGCGGTTTTCCAGATTCTGCGGGGTGTCAAAGGCCACCAGCTTGCCGTGCGCAATGATCAGCACGCTTTCGCAGATGGCCTGCACCTCGCTGAGAATGTGCGAGCTTAAAATGACCGTGTGGGTTTGCCCCAGCTCGTGGATCAGATCGCGGATCTCAATGATCTGCAAAGGGTCCAGGCCCACGGTGGGCTCGTCTAAAATAATGTAGTGGGGGTCACCCAAAAGGGCCTGGGCAATGCCCACACGCTGGCGGTAGCCCTTGGAAAGATGGCGGATCAGGCGGTTCGCCATGGGCTCAAGGCGGGTCTCGGCCAGGGCCTTGGCCACCTGTGCATCGATCTGCGCCTTGGGCAGGCCCTTGGCCTCAGCCACAAAGCGCAGGTATTCCTCGGGCGTTTGCTCGGGATACAGCGGCGGGATCTCGGGCAGATACCCCAGCAGCTTTTTGGCCTCGCGGGCCTGCTCAAAGATATCCAGCCCGTCAATGGTCACGCTGCCCGCGGTGGCGGCAAGGCAGCCCGTCATCATGTTCATGGTCGTGGATTTGCCTGCGCCGTTGGGGCCCAGAAAACCATAGATATGGCCCTGCTCAAGGGTGAACGAAATATCGTCTACCGCTGTGAAAGAGCCGTATCGCTTGGTTAAATGTTCAACTGCGATCATGCTTTTTCGCACCTCCTCAATTACAAAGAAGATTCTAAGAACAAAAATTGAAAAGCTGCTGAAGAACTTGTGTAAGATATGTGGAAAAAACTGGAAAAACCCGGCGCGCGGCAGGGGCCAAATAAAAAACCGTGCAGGGAAAATAACACCCTGCACGGAAGATAAAACGATATTTTACGGCCCATTACAGCCAAAAGCATTTTCGGATCGAGGCATATTCGCCCAGCACCAGCATGGTTTCCTCGCTGCTCAGCACAGTGTCGGGCGTGATGCTCATATCCAGCTTGCCGCCGCGCTTGAGCGCCAGAATGTTGATGTGATAGCGCTTGCGGATGTTCAGCTCACTGATGCTGCGCCCGGCCCATTCGGGCGGAATGGTCACCTCCATAATGGCGTGATCGTCCTGCAGCTCAATATAGTCCAGAATATGCTCCGAGCTGTAGCGGATGGCAGCCCACCTGGCCAGCTGCTTTTCGGGATACACCACCTCGTCGGCCCCGTTGCGCAGCAAAAATTTGGCCTGCACATCGCGCTCGGCGCGGGAAACCACAAATTTGGCCCCCAGTTCTTTGAGAAGCGAGGTAGTCTCCAGAGAGTTCTGAAAATTGCTGCCGATGGTAACGAGGCACACATCAAAATTGCGAATGCCGAGAGAGCGCAGAAAGTCGGCGTTGGTGCTGTCGCCGATCTGGGCGTTGGTGACAAACGAAAGCACCTGATTCACCCGCTCCTCGTTGGAGTCAACGGCCATCACCTGATGGCCCAGCTCGTTCAGCTGCTGTGCAATGTGGCGGCCAAAGCGGCCCAAACCGATCAAAAGAACAGATTTCATGGAAAGCTCCTTTTTTATATAGGTAAAAAACAGGCCAAAACAAAACTTGCAGCCGGGCGGCCCCATGGCTTTACCCAACGGCGATTTTTTCCTGCGGCAGGCGCGAATGGGCCGGAGTGCGGCCAAAGGCGGCGTAAATCAGCGTGAGTGCGCCCACGCGCCCCCAGAACATCAATACGATCAGAATGCACTGCGAAAACAGCCCCAGCTGCGGCGTGATGCCCAAGGTAAGGCCCACCGTGGCCACGGCAGAAGCGGTTTCAAACATACACACCGACATGGGCAGCCCCTCGGCGGTGGCAATGGCAAGAGAGCCTAAAAAGAACACCAGCATATACATTTCGGCAATGGTGGCGGCGTTTTTCACGGCGGAAGTGTCCATGCGCCGCCCAAAGAATTCGGCATCCTTGCGGCGGCGGAAGGTGGCCAGCATATTGGCTAAAAGAACCGCCAGCGTGGTGATCTTCATGCCGCCTGCCGTGGAGCCCGGCGCACCGCCCAAAAGCATCAGCGCCACCATCAGCGCCTGGGATGGCGAGCGCATGGCGGCAAGATCGGCAGTGTTGAACCCGGCGGTGCGGGGCGTTACCGCCTGAAACCAGGAAAGCAGCGCGCGGCTTTGCACGGGGCCCGCCGTAAATTCAAAGCAGAAAAAGTACAAAGCGGGCAGCACCAGCAGCAGCGCGTTGACCGCCAGAATCACCTTGCTTTGCATCCGGTAGCGGTGCAGATGCAGCCGATGCACCCGGATATCCTCCCAGGTGAGAAAGCCCAGCGAACCGCAGATGATCAGCGCCGTGATCACCAGCACCACATAGGGGTGATGGGCATACCGGGTAAGCGAAACAAAGCGGGCATCGGCGGTGCCCAGCAGATCAAACCCGGCGTTGCAGAAAGCTGAAATCGAGTGAAACACGGCGTAAAAAATGCCTTTTGGCCCAAAGTCGGCACAGAACACCGGCAAAAGCAGCACTGCGCCCGCCAGCTCAAAAAACAGGGTGGCGCGCAGGATAAAGCCGGTAAGGCGCACAATGCCGCCCACCTGCGGCGCGCCGGAGGCTTCCTGCAGGGTGCTGCGCTGCATCAGCGAGATCTTTCGGCCGGACAAAAGTGCAAAGGCGGCGGCAATGGTGATCACGCCCAAGCCGCCGATCTGGATCAGCAGCAGGATCACGCACTGCCCAAAGGCAGACCAGTAGCTGCCGGTGTCCTGCACGGCAAGGCCGGTCACGCACAGGGCCGAGGTGGAGGTGAACAGTGCCTCGGAAAACGGCGTAAGGCAGCGCGCCCGGGCAGAAATGGGCAGCACCAGAAGCAGTGCGCCCAAAAAATCAACAGCGGCAAACCCCGCAATGATCACCTGAAACGAGGAGAGCCGTTTTTTTGGCAGGGGAAAACGAAGCATAACAATTCCTTTCGGCCTAAAACAAAGGCGTGATGCGTTTGCAAAAATCAGCGCATGGATATTATATCATTCTGTGAAGCGGAATGATATGACTTGACAGATATTTTACATTCCGGCACAGGGCACAGAGAAAAACGGCACGGAAAAAAGGCAGCCGCCCGGCGGGGAAAAGCCGCGAAAATTTGTTTTTTTCATATTTATCTATGGTCATTTGTCACAAAATGCCTTATTATTTTTATAGAATAGCTGCAGTATGCCCTGCCGGGCAGGGTGTGCCGCTGTAAAAATAAGCCATCAAAGGGATACCGGCCCCGGCCTGGTATCCGGGAAAAACAGCAGGGGGCTTTTATGCTGAAAACCGTTATTTTGCTGGCCGGAATGTTTTGGGCGGCCGGGCTTTGGCTGGAAAGCCGCGCCGCTGCCCGCAGCCGCGCCGCACTGCGCCATGTGGTGCATGTAAACGGCACGCGGGGAAAATCCACCGTGTGCCGCCTGATCGAGGCCGGGCTGCGGGCCGGCGGGGTGCGTGTGTTCTGCAAAACCACCGGCACCGACCCCATGACCATCAATGTGGCCGGTGTCGAGGAACCGCTGCGCCGCCGGGGCAAGGCCAATATCAAAGAGCAGGTGGGCATACTGCGCCGTGCTGCCGCCGAAAATGCCCAGGTGCTGGTGATCGAATGCATGGCGCTGCAGCCGGAATACCAGCGCTGCGCCCAGCACCGCATTCTGCAGGCAGATGTGGGCGTGATCACCAATGTGCGGCACGACCATGCGGATGTGATGGGGGATACTTTGCCTGAAATTGCGGATACCCTTTGCAATACAGTGCCCCAAAACGGCATTTTGTTTACCGCCGATGAGGCCATGGCCCCGCGCCTGCAGGCCTATGCCGAAAAAATGCACAGCCGATTCACGCTGGCCCGCCCAAACGGCAGCGAGCCGGATTTTGATTTTGCCGAGAATATCGCACTGGCACTGGCCGTGTGCCAGCAGCTGGGCGTTGCGCGCCAAACCGCCCTGCAGGGCATGGCGCACTATAAGCGTGACCCCTACGCGCTGGCCCTGTACACCGCCGGAAACGGCATATTTGTGAACGCTGTTTCGGTGAACGACCCGGATTCTACTTATATCGTGTGGCAGCAGCTGCAGGCAAAGCTGGGGGCCAAGGCCGGGCGTCTGGTGCTGATCGTGTGCAACCGTGCCGACCGCGGCAGCCGCACCCGGGATATGCTTACGGTGTGTACCCGCCTGGCCCCGGCGGAGATCTGGCTGGCGGGCTCGCACAAAAACTATATGAAGGCCCGGCTGCATCGCCTGCTGCCCGGGTGCTGCGTGCGCAGCTTTGCGCGTGCCGCCCAGATGCCCCTGGGGCAAACGCCCAGGGGCACGGTGCTGCTGGCAGTGGGGAATCTGTACGGCGCAGGGCGCGAGCTGATCGCCCGGGCGCGTGAGGAGGGAAGCGAATATGTATAACCAGATCATTCTTTTGGGCGTGATAGTCAGCATGATCTTTACCGAGCTCACCGGCCTTTCGGCGGGCTTGATCGTGCCGGGATATCTGGTGCTGGCGCTGCACAGCCCGGGGCGCATTGCCGTTACGCTGGCGGTGGCCGCTGCAGCGGTGCTTTTGTGCCGCCTTGCCTCCCGCTGGCTGATCTTATACGGCCGCCGCCGATTTGCCTTTCTGATCCTGCTCACCTTTTTGTTAAGCTGGGCACTGAGCGCCTGCAGGCTTTTGCCCTTCAGTGTGATCGGTGTGCTGATGCCCGGCATTCTGGCGCGTGAGATCGATCGTCAGGGCTTTCGCGATGCCCTTTTGGCCATTGCCGCCGCCACCCTGCTGACAGCGCTGGTGCTGCTGGCCATCGGCCAAAAGCTGCCCGGTGTGTGAAAGGGGGCTTTTTGCATATGAATGCTTTGCAAAAGCGCCGCACAGGGGCGCTGGTGCTGGCTGTGGCGTGGCTGGCAGCCTGCCTGCTGCTCACGCTGGCCCGGGGCCAAAAACGACCGGCCGAGGACTATGCCGTAAAGCTGCAGGCCGCGCAAACGCTGCAGGGCTGGATGGACGATGTGAAGCGCTATAAGCTGGAAGCCGGGCTGGCCATCACCCCGTATGACACCCATCAGACCGGCATGATCGGCGATGAGTATACCCCCATCACCACAAGCCTTGGCTCCGAGGAAGCCAAGCGCACCACGGCCAATGCCGATATGGCGGCGCTGCTGGTGCAAATGCTCACCGAGGCCGGGGTGGAAACGGGGGATACCATCGGCGCAGGCTTTTCCGGCTCGTTCCCCACCATGAATCTGGCCCTGCTGGCCGCCTGCGAGGCCATGCAGGTAAAAGTGATCTATATCGCTTCGCTGGGGGCAAGCACCTTTGGCGCCAACCAGCCGGAATTTACTTTTCCGGACATGGTGTGCCGCCTGTATCTGGAGGGCAAGCTGCAAACGCCCCCGGCGCTCATCACCCCCGGCGGCGATTACGACTGCGGCGGAGAAATGTTTGAAGAGGACCGTGAGGCCGCACTGGCGCGCATTGCAAGCTACGGCGTGGCCGAGATCATGCGGGAAAAAGACTTTGCGGCCAATCTGAAAGCCCGCGAGGCGCTGTATGCCGCACAGGGGCCCATCAGCTGCTTTGTGGGCGTGGGAGGCAACATTACCACCATTGGCATGCAGGAAGACACCATGAAGCCCGGCGTGCTGGCCCCCTACACCGTAACGGCGGTGCGCCCGGACGATGGCCTTCTGCAATATTACAATGCCCGCGGCCTGCCGGTGCTGCATATTTTAAACATCAAACAGCTGGCGGCGCAATACAGCCTTCCGTTTGACCCCGAGATCATTTTGCCCCCGGGGCAAAGCGCCGTGTATTTCTGCACGGAATACCCCCGGGCGCTGGCGGCGGCCGGTGTGCTGGGGGCGGCGGTGCTTTTGCTGTTTGCCTGCAAAAAGCCACGTGACCAAAAAGGAGAAACTTGTTGAAACTGCCTGAAATTCACATTTCGGATTTTGAGATCCAGAAAACCGACCAGAAAGAAATGCACATCGGCGCGGCGTTGATCGGGCTGAGCTTTCTGATGCCGATCCTGTTTACCGTGCAAAGCTTCCGGGTGCAGGAATATATGTATCTGGCGCTGGAATATCAGGAAAAGACCGACCTGATGATCGCGGCGCTGCGCCTTGTGATGCTCAACGCCCTGCGCGCCGCCCCGCACTACATTGGCGCATATTTTATTGCGGAATCCGTGCAGATCTACTGGCGCGGGCGCAAATGCTGGGTGCCCAATGCCTGCATGATTCTGCTGATCCTGCCGCTGGTATACGAAGCAATCTACATCGTAAGCGGCATCCGGTATGACTTTGGTCTGCCCGCGCTTTTGCTCAGTTTGTGCGTGGCGCTGTTTCGCCGCATGGACTATCAGTATATCTCCCGCACCAAAAAAACACTGATGCTGCTGATTTTTACAGTGGCGTTTCAGTTTTTGGATATCATGCCGCTGATGAGCTCGCTGCCGGTGGGCCGCGGCGAAACCAGCATGGATATCAAGCTGATCGCCGAAGTGCTGGAGGCCAACCCGCTTTTGAACGCCGTGGGCGCGGTGGGCATTCTGGTGGTGGCGCTGTTTGCGGTTATCATTCTGCTGCAGCTGCGGGACGAAAACAACTTTCAGCGCCTGGCAAAGGAGCGCGAAAAAACACAGGCCGCCCAGGGCCGCGCTATGCTGCTGGAAATGAAAAACCGCACCTATCAGGAAATAAAATATCTGGTGCATGATCTGAAATCGCCCCTTACCAGCACCCAAACGCTGGTGGGCGTTTTGAAAATGCAAAGCGAAAGAAACGGCAACGAAAAAGAGCTGGAGTACCTGAGCCGCATTGAAAACCAGATGGACCGCATGAGCGGCATGATCTCGGAAATTCTGTACGAAAACCGCTGCAGCCGCACCGAAACCGCGCGCCTTCTGGATATGGCGCTGGCGCAGGTGTCGGTGGAAAGCTACGCCGCCTGCGTACACATTGACAACGAAGTGCCGGAAACCTGCGTGAGTGTGAACAGCATTCTGTTCACGCGGGTGCTGGTCAACCTGATCCGCAATGCCGCACAGGCCGCCGTGAGCAGCCGCCCGCTGGAGATCTGGCTGCGGGTGCGGGCCAGATTGGTGGAGGGCGTGCCCTATGTTACTTTTTCGGTGACGGACAATGGCCGCGGCATGACCGAGCAGGAGCAGGCCGCCATGTGGGAACAGGGCATTTCGGGCAAGGGCTCCAGCGGGCTGGGCCTTGCGTTTGTGAAAAAGACCGTAGAAGCCATGGACGGCTCGGTGGTTTCCGAAAGCTGCCCGGGCAAGGGAACGCGCTTTTTGATATTTTTACCGGAGGTACTGGACTATGGAACGCAAAATAACGATTCTTTCCATTGACGATGAGGAAAATATCCGCTTTGCCTTGGGCGAATTGTTTCGCTTTCAGGGCTGGGAAGCCTGCTGCGCACCCACAGTGGAAAAGGGCATCGAGCAGTTTCGGCTGCACCGCCCGGACATTGTGCTGATCGATTATCATATGCCGGGCATCAACGGGGTGGAGGGTGTGCGCCTGCTGCGCAAGCTTTCCCGCACGGTGCCCATCATTGTGTTTACCATCGATGAAAGCCAGGAGGTGGCCGATCAGTTTTTGCAGGCCGGTGCCAGCGATTTTGCCCTGAAGCCCATCAAGGCCCCGGATATCATCAGCCGCATCAAGCTGCACCTGCGCCTGCTGGAACGCGAGCAGCCTGCCCAGCCGCTGAGCAAGGGCCTGAGCGAAGCCACGCTGCAGCTGGTGCTGGATTCGCTGAAGGAGGGCGAAGATTACATGACGGTGAACGAGGTGGCCAAAAGCAGCGGCCTTGCTTACCAAACGGTGTATCGCTATTTGCAGTATCTGATCCAGAATAAAAAGGTGGAGATGGTGAGCATTTACGGCAAGGTGGGCCGCCCGCGCCAGCTGTTTCGCCGCACACCGGGAAATTAAGCATATTAGCCAAGAGGATAAATAATTCCTTGTGCAATATTACAATGCAAACGCTTTATAATGTAAAGCCCTTGGCCGGAAAACCGGCCGGGGACTTTATATTTTTAGGCATTTTTTGAGAGAAATATGAGAAAAACTTTACACAGGCAATAAACAGTTATTATAATTTGAGAGTAATGTACACAGAATTTTCACAAATGGAGTTCCGCTTTTCTCCGGGTTATGAAAGTTCGGCATTCCCGTGCGGCGCACGGGTAAAGACCCCCAAAACAAAGGAGGAAATACAATGAAAAAAATGCAAGTCACCAAGCGCGTGGCTGCGCTGGGTTTGGCAGCAGCCATGCTGACGGGCTGCGGCGCTCAGGGCGCTGCTTCTTCGCAGTCTGCAGCCTCCGCCCCGGCCGAAACCGGCGATTCTGCCGAGGCCGGCTACACCTCGTTGGATGATTTTGTGCTGTGGAACGAGGATGGCACCCTCACCACCACCGGCCGTGACGCTGCGGGCGAAAACGGCGTGGTTTCCTCGGGCAAGTACGAAGCCTCCAAGATCGGCCGCACCATCATTGAGCAGGGCGGCAACGCTGTGGATGCTGCTGTGGCCGTTGGCTTTACGCTGGGCCTTGTGGAGCCCAACGCCACCGGTTTGGGCGGCGGCGGCTTTATGACTCTGCGCTCGGCCGAAACCGGCGAGGTGGAGTTTGTCAACTTCCGTGAGTGCGCCCCCGCTGCTGCCACCCCCGATATGTGGCAGGTGGACTCCGAGGGCAATGTGATCGGCGGCCAGAACATGAACGGCGGCAAGGCCGTGGGCGTGCCCGGCTATGTGGCAGGCCTGCTGTATGCACTGGACAACTACGGCACCATGACCCGTGAGCAGATCATGGCTCCCATCATTGAGCTGGCCGAAAAGGGCTTTACCGTTACCCCCACGCTGGCCAACGATATGAACAACAGCTACGACAAGCTGATGCTCTACTCCGAGAGCGGCAAGCTGTTCCTGAAGGATGTTGACGGTATGCTGATGCCCTACAATATCGGCGACACCTTCAAAAACCCCGATTACGCCAAAACTCTGAAGCTGATCGCCGATCAGGGCGCAGAAGTCTTCTACAAGGGCGAGATCGCCGATGCCATGGTGGCAGCCACCCAGAAGTACGGCGGACTGATGACCAAGGAAGATCTGGCCAACTACGAAGTTGAGGTCATGGAGCCCGTACACGGCACCTACCGCGGCTATGACATCTATTCTTCTCCCTCTCCCTCCTCGGGCGGCACCATCGTGCTGGAGATCCTGAACATTCTCGAAAACTTTGATCTGCCCAGCATGGAGCAGGATTCTGCCGAGGCACAGCACCTGATCGGCTCTGCCTTTGCCATGGCTTATGCCGACCGCGGCGAGTACATGGGCGACACCAAGTTTGTGGATGTGCCTATCGAGGGCCTGCTGAACAAGGATTACGCCAAGAAGCTGGCCGACAAGATCGACATGGACACCGCTATGACCAATGTTCTGCCCGACGATCCCTGGATGTTTGAGCATCAGGACACCACCCACTACTCTGTGGCGGATAAGGACGGCAACATGGTGGCAGTTACCTGCACGGTAAACGGCTACTTCGGCGCTTCTGTGGCTGTGGATGGCTACGGCTTTGTGATGAACAACGAAATGGGCGACTTCAATGTGGGCGCAGGCCACCCCAACTCCATCGCAGGCGGCAAGACTCCTCTGTCCAGCATGAGCCCCACCGTGATCGAAAAGGACGGCAAGCCCGTGGCAGCTCTGGGCTCTCCCGGCGGCACCACCATCATTGCCACCGTTTCTCAGCTCTGCTCCAACCTGATCGACCATGGCATGACCATGCAGGAAGCCATCGATGCACCCCGTATCAAGGGCTTCCGTGACACCACGCTGGACTACGAGGGCCGCTTCTCGGAGGAAACCATCTCTGAGATGGAGGCTAAGGGCTGGACCATGAACGCCAGCGATGACTTTAACCGCGCCTTCGGCTCGGTGAACGCTGTGCGCTATGCAGAGGACGGCACGCTGGACGGCGGCGCTGATCCCCGTCGTGACGGCAAGGCACTGGCTTACTGATCTTTTGTAAGGCAGCCAAACAAAAAGCGGAAATACAGGGCGCAGTGCCGGGCGGCACTGCGCCCTTTGTTTGCAGCAAAAACCGGTGGAAAGGGCACATTTACCAAAATAACAGGGGACTTATGTACATTTTGTACAAAGAGATTTGATTTTTTGACTGATGAAATTTTAGAATAATTTAATGAAATTTTTGCATTAAAAATGTTTTAACAGTGCAATATGCTGCACTATTCTTTTAATATTTGGCTGTTATGCACAAAGAAAGGCTTTATTTAATTAAGTTTTGAAATGATCAAAAGGGGCCAAACTTTATATTTCTCATATTTATTCTGAGAAAAATATGAGAACAAATAGAAAATTTCAGAGAATTTTCATATAATTTACACATACCGCAAAGGTGGGAGAATGATTGCTCCTGCCGTTTTGCAATGTACAAAAGGTTCTGAAGAAGGAGATCCTGAAAGCGGTGCGGCGCGCATTTGCCGCACCGACAAAATTAAGGAGGAAAAAATGAGAAAGACAAGCTCTAACCGTTCGATCGCCAAGAGCGCGATCGCACTCGGCTTGGCTGCCGCTCTGACTGCCTGCAGCAGCACTGCCGCTTCCAGCGCAGTGGCCAGCAGCGCCGCTCCCAGCGAAGCAGCCTCCGGCGCCGAGGCTTCTGAGGACGAAGTCTGGCTGCCCTATGATGAAAACTTCGAGAAAAAGCGCGATGAGCGCGATGCCACCGGCAAAACCGGCGCAGTGGCTTCCTGCAACTGGTACGCCAGCAAGGCCGGCCTGGACATTCTGAAAGAGGGCGGCAACGCCTTTGATGCAGCTGCAGCTGTGGCCTACACCCTGGGTGTGGCCGAGCCCTACTTCTCGGGCCTGGGCGGCGGCGGCTTCATGACCATCTACAGCGCCGACGAAGACAAGGTAAGCGTGATCGACTTCCGTGAAACTGCTCCTGCTGCTGCCAACGCCCAGATGTGGCTGGACGAGAACGGCGAAATGAAGCAGTTCAGCCTGGATGGCACCAACAACCTGGGCACCATGAGCTCCATCGGCGGTTTGTCGGTGGCTGTGCCCGGCGAAGTGGCCGGCTTTGAGTATCTGCTGGAGCACTACGGCTCGGATGCTGTTACCCGCCAGCAGATCTTCCAGCCCGCTATCGACACTGCCAACAACGGCTTTGTGGTGGGCGTTACCTTCAAGGAAGAGCTGGAAAGCGAATACAGCGGCCTGGCTGCCAACGAGACCCTGAGCAACATTTACCTGAACGAGGCTGGCCTGCCCTATGAAGTGGGCGATGTGATCACCAACCCCGATCTGGCCAAGACCCTGCAGCTGATCGCTGACGGCGGCAAGGACGCCTTCTACACCGGCGACATGGCACAGGCTATGGTGGATGCCGTTGCAGACTGGGGCGGCAACATGACCATGGAAGATCTGGCCAACTACGAAGTCAAGGTTCGCGAGCCTGTGGTGGGCCACTATAAGGACTACACCATCTACTCTCTGCCCCCGGCATCCTCCGGCGGCACCCATCTGGTAGAGATCCTGAACATTCTGGAAAACTACGACGATATGGACACCATCGGTGTGAACAGCGCCGAGTATGTACACCGCTTCTCCGAAGCATTCAAGATCGCCTTTGCTGACCGTGCTCAGTACATGGCCGATACCGATTTTGCCGAAGTGCCTCTGGCTCAGCTGACCAGCAAGGAATACGCTGCCGAGCGCTACAGCGAGATCACCGAAAAGAGCGGCAGCTATGTGGCTGTTGAGCCCGAAGAACTCGAGCATTACGCCACCACCAGCTTCTCTGTGGTTGACCAGTGGGGCAACATGGTTGCCTGCACCAAGACCATCAACTATGGCTTTGGCTCTAAGGTGGGCGTGCCCGGCTACGGCTTTATTATGAACGACGAAATGGACGACTTCTCGGCTGATCCCGAGAGCGTGAACTGCGCAGAAGGCGGCAAGCGCCCCCTGTCCAGCATGAGCCCCTCCATCGTTCTGTACCCCGACGGCTCTCCCTACATGACCATCGGCAGCCCCGGAGCAACCCGTATCTTCCCCACCATCGCACAGGTGATCGAGCGCATGATCGACTATGATATGGACATTCAGGATGCCATCGACTGCGCCCGTATCTATGACAACGCTTCCGAAAACATCTGCTACGAGTCCGGCGGTGTGAACCCCATTACTGCCGAGGTTGCAGCAGAACTGCAGGAGCGCGGCCACGAAGTGACCGATAAGGGCGAATGGCAGCTGTTCTTTGGCGGCGTTCAGGGCATCTCCATTGCTCAGGACGGCACCCTGCGCGGCGGCGCTGACCCCCGCCGTGACGGCAAGGCTCTGGCCTACTGATCGAAAAACCACTGTAAAAAAGAATCTTTTGTAACAGGGGCCGCCCGTTCTATCCTCACCGAGCGGGCGGCCTTTTTTCAAAAACGGATATTATGGTATTTTGAGAAAACAACGAAAAGGAGATTTTTATCATGAAGAAAATTGCTACTATCGCTATGGCCGGTGCTCTGGCCCTCTCTCTGGTTGCCTGCGGCGGCTCCAGCGCTTCCAGCGCAGCCCCTGCTGCCTCTGCTCCCGCTGCTTCCACAGCTTCCACTGCTGCTTCTGCCGCTGCAACGGATCTGACTGAGATCAGCGCCGGTATGTGCCAGACTCCCGCTATCCTGACCAGCATTGGCCAGAGCGCTGACGTGGACATTGCCAACACCCTGTGCAGCAAGGCCGGCATTGAAGTGACCATGAACAAGAACATCACCGGCGACGAGCTGCCCGATGACTGCAAGACTCTGATCCTGGCTGTGGGCGGTTCCTCCAAGGGTCTGGGCGCTGCCGGTATCGACGCTGATCAGGAGCTGGCTCGTACCGACGCTCTGATCGCTGCTGCTAAGGATAAGGGCATTACCATTCTGGCTATGCACACCGGTGGTTCCGCTCGCCGCGGCACCCTGTCTGACAGCTTTATCAACCCCGCTTTCGAGGGCTGCGATGCTGCTATCGTTGTTTCTGAGGGCGATGCTGACGGCCTGATGTCCGGCATTCTGGCTAAGAACAGCACCCCCGCCACCTACGTTGAGAACACTGCCGGCGCTCTGGGCGCTCTGCAGACCGCTTTTGGCAAATAAGACAACAGCCGTTTCACTCTGTTGTAACTGAGAATACCCACAGCGGCCCGCAGACCGGGCCGCTGTGAACAGAATAAGGAGAACATCATTATGACACCTTATGTGATCACTTTTTTTGTGATGGTCGGTGTCTTCATGATCGGCTGCTTTGCTCTCAAGCTGCCTGTCGGCGTTTCCATGCTGGCAGCAGCGCTCTGCGGAGCTTTGGAGGGCGGCCTTGGCACTGAAACCATCCGTATGATGGTGGAAGGCGAGTTCGGTTATGTGGATACCATTCTGACTATCGGCTGCGCCATGATCTTTATGAAAGTTATCGAAGAATCCGGTGCGCTGGATGCTTTGAGCAGCCTGATCATTGAGAAATTCCATCGTTTCCCCGCTGTTCTTTTAATCCTCATCATGCTCATCATCATGTTCCCCGGCATGATCACCGGTTCTTCCACCGCTGCTGTTCTGTCGGCCGGTTCCATCATGGCACCCGTGCTGGCACTGATGGGCATCGATGCCGTTACCGCCGGTTCCATCATTGCCATGGGCGCTCTGCTGGGCATGATCGCACCCCCCGTCAACACCGCCGCTCTGATCATCTGCGCCGGTATCGACGTGCCCTATGTGGGCTTTGAAGGCCCTCTGGCCCTGATCACCTTCCCCCTGGCTGTGCTGTTTGTGCTGTTGCTCGGCTACAAGCAGGCCCGCCACATGAACTACGAAGAGCTGAAGCCCGCTTTGGAAAAGCAGGATGCCGTTCGCAAGCAGTTCGGCGCCCGTATCTACCTGCCTTTGCTGGTTCTGGTGGTGCTCATGATCGTGTTTAAGGTCCTCAAGCTGGGCGAAGACATCGGTATGCCTCTGATGTTCCTCATCAGCGCTGCTGTTGGTCTGTTCACCGGCAAGAAAATCAATGTGCTGACTGCCGTTCCCGCTGCTATCCGCACCGCTGCTCCCGTTATGGGCATTCTGATGGGCGTTGGTATGTTCATCGAAGTGATGACTGCCACCGGTGTTCGCGGCCTGATCGTTATCAGCTGCCTGCGCCTGCCCAGCGTTCTGTGGCTGCTGGCCTGCGCTATCAGCATCCCCCTGTTCGGTGCTGTTTCTTCCTACGGTGCCTGCTCGGTGCTGGGCGTGCCCTTCGCTTACATTTATGCCTCCCTGCTGGGCGGCAACTCGGTGGTGGTTCTGGCTGCCATCAGCCTGATCGCCGCAGTGGGCGACATGATGCCTCCCACGGCTCTGGCCGGCTTGTTTGCCGCACAGGTGACCGGTGTGAAGCAGTACACCAAGATCCTGAAGCGCTGCATTGTGCCCATCATCATTCTGCTGGTTTACGCCAGCTTCTTCCTGGCAAATTCCAAGCTGATTGCCGGGCTGTTTTAAAGGAGGGGCAATATTATGAGTATCATTACCATCATTTACCTGGCCATTGCCCTTCTGGTTTTTGTAAGCACACTGTACAATCTGATTTTCAAAGAAGAGCGCATTGTTGACCAGATCAACGCAGCCATGATCCTGATCCCGCTGCTGCTGCGCATCTTGCTGATCAAGTAAAGGAGGGCGAATAGAATGAATATGAAGAAAACTTATCTGTCCGCCGCCGCTATCCTGGTAGTTGCAGGCATTGTGGGCAGCATTGCCGGCATGAGCTTTTACACCAAGCGCCACTTCCAGGAAGATATCGTTACCGGCCCCAATGTGACCGAAGTCTTTAAGCTGAGCAAGTACAACCCCAATCTGGAAGGCACCATTGGCGACTCGGATGTGTATGTGCTGAAAGGCGAAAAAGAGGGCGGCTCTCTGGTAGTGCTGGGCAGCACCCATGCCAACGAGCCCTCGGGCCACATGGCAGGCATTCTGCTGGAGGAAAACGCCAATGTGGATGTGGGCACCATTTATGTGATCCCCAACATCAACAACTCGGCCCTGACCCATAACGACCCGCTGGATGGTTCGCCCCAGTATATGCACTTCACCAACAAAAACGGTGAGACCCGCACCTTCCAGTACGGCTCTCGTGCCACCAACCCCATTGACCAGTGGCCCGACCCCGACATTTACACCCACAAGTCCTCCGGCCAGACTCTGTCCGGCTCGGAAACCCGCAACCTGAACCGCTGCTACCCCGGCGTTGAGGACGGCACGCTGTCCGAGCAGGTGGCTTACGCCGTGACCAACATGATCAACACTCTGGAAATTGACATGGAGATCGACCTGCACGAGTCCAGCCCCGAATACGCTGTGAACAACGCTACCGTTGCACACGAGCGCGCTGCTACCATTGCCGCCGAGGGCGTGCTGGATCTGCAGTTGGAAGGCATTTCCATGAGCCTGGAGCCTTCTCCCACTACCCTGCACGGCCTGACCCACCGCGAGCTGGGCGATTTCACCAACACCTACGCTCTGCTGATGGAAACCGGCAATCCCAGCCAGGGCCGTCTGCGCGGCTACACCGACGAAACTCTGGTGAAAACCGGCAAGGACCCCTGCTATGTGATCGCTTATGATCTGGGCCTGCTGTATGTGGATTACAGCAGCGGCGATTTCCCCATCGAGCTGCGTGTTGGCCGCCATCTGGCCGGTATCAACGCATACATCAATGCGTTCAACAACAACAGCTCTGAGGATAAGCAGATCGTGGTAAGCGGCATTCCCGGCTATGACGAGCTGGTAAACGGCAGCCTGGGCGATTATCTGCTGTAAGGCAAAAACAGGGCGTTATCTTTTTTCATTGATCTTTTTCATAATTTTTTATTCTCCTTTAAAACCCCCGGCTTTTCGGCGTGCAAGCACCGAAGGGCCGGGGGTTTTGCTTTGGGCCTGGCATAAGAAACACAGCCCTTTTGCTTTCCTGAAAACAGGCGGCAAAAGGGCTGTTTGCGTTTTTATATCTCGCCGTAAATGGTGGCAGTAAGGCCCGGCTGCTTTTTGCTTTGGTACATGGCATGGTCGGCCCGGCGATACAGCATATCAAAGTTTGCGGTCTCCTTGCCGTCATACAGGCACGCGCCAAGGCTGACTATGATCGGCCTTGGGCCAAGCTCGGGGATCTGAATGCTTTTGATGTTGTCAAACAGGCGCGCAAAAAAGGATTCAGCGCTGGCCTTTTCGGTAACGGTGGGCACAAAAATGGCGAATTCATCGCCGCCAAGGCGCATTACAATGTCATCGCTGCGGCAGGAATTTTGCAGGGTAGCGGCAATGGCAACAATCACGGCATCGCCCACCGCGTGGCCAAAGGTGTCGTTGATGGATTTGAATTTGTCGCAGTCGATCAGGCACAAAAGACCGCTCACCTTGTTTTGCAGGGCAGTTTCGATCAGCTTTTCGCCGCTGCCGCGATTGTAAAGGCCGGTCATCTGGTCTTTGCGGGCCATGTTCAGCAGCCTGTCCTCGCGCTCTTTCTGCTGCTCGATGCACTCCACGCAGTACAGCACATGGTGCAGGTGCCCGTGGGCATCATAGTCCACGGCGATAAAGCGGTCACGGCACCAGCCGGAGAGCTTGCTGTAAAACACATTCACAATGGAATCCTGCCCCTGCAGGCGCTGCTCCAGCGTGCGGAGATCCACAAATTTCAGCTGATCCTCCAAATGGTCTTCCCGGCAGAAGGCGTGCAGCACCGCATCGGCGTGTGCGCAGAAATCCTCCTCGGCGGTGTAACGGCTATCCAACGAGGCTATTTTACCAACCATTCGCTGCACGCTATCGCTGGCCTTTATAATATGAAAAGAGTGAGTCTGCACATTGATATAGTGCATGGAAATATAAATTTTTGCCAGCGCCGAATACCCGCTGAACCGTGCCGCGCGGGCAGATCTGATTTGCGTGTTGCGAATTTTGTAAAACGATATGATCACCGTGGCGATCATATCCAAAAAAGTGGTCAGCCCCAGAAAATCGCTTTCGGGGGGATTATCTACCCCAAAAAAACCGCGGATCTCGCTGTTGTAGCGGAAAGGGCACACCACAAGGCTGTGAACATTCTGCGCCTTCAGAAGCGCATAGGTGTGGGGATGCTCCTGCCGGATGGTTTCAGCATCGTGCAGGATCACGCTTTTGCCCTCATCGAACCGATCATACCACCAGCGAATGGTCTGCATGGGAATGGCCTTCAGATTGCCCATCTCGGTGCTTACGCCGTCGGCGCACCACTCATAGGTGTTGGAGGTGGTGCGGGTTTTCTCGTTGTCCTCAAAAATATAAATGCGGTCAGACCCGATCTGCCTGCCCAGAAAGCTGATAAACTCGTTGATCTGCTGCTCGGCGGTATCATACATCAGCGCCGAACGCAGCGCCCGGTTGATGACAAGCTCGTATTTGATCAGTGTTTTCACCACACACCCCTCCCTTCGTGCTAAAAGGCATAAATATAATTAATTATAACAGATTTTTTGTAAAAATGCAGCTTTTCGAGAAAAATTTTTAAAACAGGGAAAACCGATAAAACCGCAAAAGTAAAAAGCGCCCCGGTCGGCAGCATTGTGCTGCCAGTCGGGGCGCTTGAACGAAGACCCTTCGTGTTTTAACGAAAACCAAGCCGCAAGGGGCAACAGCTGCGGCGCTTACAGCGTGCCGGTGGGGGCCACGCCGATCATATATTCCACGCCGATGGCCACCAGCACCACCAGCAGCGAAATGATAAAGCCGTGGATCATGGGGCGCGCACCGCTGCGGCACAGTGCCTTAAAATCTGTGTTCAGGCCAATGGCAGCCAGAGCGGCCACCATCAAAAACTTGCTCACGGCTTTCAGCTGGGCGGCCACCACAGCAGGGATCAGCCCCAGACTGGTGAGTGCCGACATGGCCAGAAAGCCCAGAATGAACCAGGGAAAGATCGAGCGTATGCTCACCTTTACGCCCTCACCGGACTGCAGGCTCTTTTTCTTTTTCAGGTGCAGGTTGATGGCGGCAAAGGCCAGCACGGCGGGGATAATGGACAGCGTGCGGGTCAGCTTGACCATGGTGGCAAAGTCACCGGCGGCTTCGCTGAAGGCATAGCCGGTGGCCACCACGCTGGAGGTATCGTTTACGGCGGTACCGGCCCACAGGCCGAAGGCGGCATCCGAAAGGCCCAGCCAGCGCCCCAGAATGGGGAAAACCACGATCATCACAGTGTCAAACAAAAAGGTGGCCGAAAGCCCGTAGGCAATATCCATATCGGTGGCTTCGATCACGGGGGCAATGGCGGCAATGGCCGAGCCGCCGCAAATGCCGGTGCCTGCGTTGATCAGGCTGCTGGTTTTCCAGTTCAGGCCCATGGCCCTGCCGATCAGCGCGCCAAGGCCAAAGCAGGTGGCCAGTGTAAACACCATTACGGTAAGCGAAAAACGCCCCACGGTGAGCACGGTGTGAATATTCAGGCTGGCACCCAGCAGAATAATGGCGAATTTCAAAATCTTTTTCGAGGTGAATTTAATGCCGGGCGCCGTGAGGGGCGTGGGCTTTTTTACGGCGTTTACAAACATGCCGATAAACATGGCGATCACCGATGCGCCAATAAAGTGCAGCCCGGCGCTTTCTTCCAGCATTTCAAGGCTTTTGGCAATGGCTGCGATCACAATAGACAGCGCCATACCGGGCAAAAATTTCGTAAGATTCTTCATCATATTCCGTTCCTCCCAAAATTTGCGGTGCCTGTTTATTTTACGACTCTTACATGATAAAATAAAGGCATAAAAGAGAATGGATCAATTCCGTTTTGTAATAGGTGGAGGACTCTATGGAACAAAAACTCGAAACCTTTCTGGCTCTGTGCCAAACCATGCACTATGGGCGCGCAGCCGAGCTTTTAAACCTTTCGCAACCGGCCGTAAGCAAGCACATCAAGGCGCTGGAAACCGAATACGGCGTGCAGCTGTTCACCTACACGGCCCGCCGCCTGCACAAGACCCGCGCGGGCGAGCTGTTGGAGCAATATGCAGTGTCGCTGCGCTACAACGAAGAAAAGCTGGTGCAAAGGCTGCACGAAAAGCCGCAAACACTGCTGCGCATGGGGGCCACAAAATCCATTGGCGATTACATTCTGCTTTCCGAGATCCGCCGGTTTCTTTCCCAGCCGGGCCACACGCTGCAGTTTCTGGTGGACAATACCGCCCGCTTGCTGGCCGGGCTGGAAGCGGGGGAATTGGATTTTGTGATTTTGGAGGGCATCTTCGATAAGCAGCGCTACGATTGGTTTTTGCTGCGGAAAGAGCCGTATATCGGCGTTTGCAGCCATGAGCATCCGTTTGCCGGGCGCAGAGTGCCGCCCGAGGAGCTGTTTCGCCAGCGGCTGATCCTGCGCGAAGAGGGCTCGGGCACCCGCGCCATTCTGGAAAACGGCCTGCAGCAGATGGGCTGCAGCGTTTCGGCATTTGCGGCGTGCGCGTATATCAGCTCGTTCAAGGTGATCAAGGAGCTTGTGCGCCAAGGGGCCGGGATCAGCTTTTTATATCAGGCCGTGGTGCAAAACGAAACGGAGCTCGCACAGTTTTCCTGCCCGCCGCTCACCGGCAGCCACGAGCTGAATGTGGTGTTTTTAAAAAACACCAACGCCGCCGCAGCCGCAAAAAAGTTTTTGGGCTGCGGCTGAAGGCGGGCAAGGGGAGAAAAAAGCGATCAAAAAGCCAGCGCCCAAGGAAGTTTATCCCGGGCGCTGATAAAAATCAAATTTGGTGAGCGATGATCCATTGCAGCAAGGCTTCGGCATCCGCCTTGCTTGCGGCAACGGAAAGAATCAAATCGATCAGTTCCTGCTGCGTATATTCTAATTCGATGCCATTGAGAGCGAGAAAAACCAGCATGGCGTGCGCACCAATGCGTTTATTGCCATCTAAAAACGGATGGTTTCGTATCAGACCAAAAGCAAGCTGAGCTGCCTTTGATTGAATAGATGGATAAAGAAATTTTCCGTCAAAAGAGGCAAAAGGCGCATAAAGTGCTGATTCCAACAGATTTTCATCGCACACACCGTCCATGCCGCCGAAATGATGGATCAGAGAAGAGTGCAGCTGTAGGATCTGCGATTTTGTTAATGTTCTCACTTGGCAAGCACCTCATAGGCTTGCTGGTTTT
>SFIE01000030.1 GCA_004555405.1 Subdoligranulum sp. | reverse complement strand
GCAGGGGCAGCGGTCGCAGAGTGCGAGGGGCTTTTGCTCCCGAAGCACGATGCGGGTACCGCAACCCGACATTATCGAGCATTTTGGCAACGCAGATGCTGTGCCGCAGCCGCCGGAACGGTGCTTAAGCCGTTAGGCGGGAATTATGTGGTGTTGCCTTTACCCGAAAGGAGCGCACTGCTATGAACGCGATGGTTTGCCAGGCATTCTGTTGTTGTTGCGTACACTCTCGGGCTCGTTGTATGGCTGAGGGCTTTGCCGTGTGCGCTTGCCCTGTGTGCTGACCGAATCTTGGTTTGCACCGTGTTTGCCTTATCACCCCGAGAGCTTTGCTTGCAAAGGCTTTCGGGGTTTCTGTTTTTTCACCGAAGGCCAAAAGCTTTCACGAAATGACATGAAGGAGAATCAATCATGGAAAATGTAACTGCCGCTTTGCAAAATGCCGCCCGCCGTTTGGGAGAAAACTACGCCGCACAAAAGCTGTTTGATCTGTCGGTGGGCGAGCGCCTGCCTGACCGCGAGGAGATCATTGAGATCGTAAACGAGCTGCGCAAGCTCACCTTCCCCGGCTTTTTCGGCGCTGAAAACATGGCCTATGTGAGCAAGAAAGCCTATGCCGACAGCCGCCTGGGCCTTTTGTACGAAAAGCTGTTCCGCCAGTTCAAGGTGGCTTTTTCTTACGGCAATCAGGCCGAAAGCTACAGCGAGATCAAGGCGAAGGCACAGGAAAAGGCACTGGAGTTTGTGAGCAGACTGCCCGAAATTCAAGACTGGGTGCTCGATGATGTGGACGCTGAGTTTGAGGGCGACCCCGCTGCCAACAGCCGGGAGGAAGTGATTTTCTCTTATCCCGGCCTGTATGCCATTTTTGTGTATCGCTATGCCCATGTGCTGTACGAGATGCAGATCCCCTTTATTCCCCGTATTATGACCGAGTACGCCCACGGCAAAACCGGCATTGATATCAACCCCGGCGCAACCATTGGCCGACACTTTTTCATCGACCACGGTACCGGCATCGTGATCGGCGAAACCACCGAGATCGGCAACAATGTAAAAATTTATCAGGGCGTTACCCTTGGCGCGCTTTCCACCCGCAAGGGCCAGCAGCTCAGCGGCAAAAAGCGCCATCCCACCATTGAGGACAATGTGGTGATCTATTCCAACACCACGGTGCTGGGCGGCGCCACGGTGATCGGTGCCAACTCGGTGATCGCGGGCAACACCTTTATCATTAAGTCGGTTCCGCCCTACACCAAGGTGTCCAGCACCATGCCCGCCTTGGAGATCCGGCAGGGAAAGCCTGCCGGCGAGCTGCCCGAATAAGCACAGAGATCGGTTGTTCACAAAAATTCCTTATCTGTTTTTTTGCCATAGCAAAGATTTTGTGTTATAATCAATTCTATCTGAAGAAAACAACTGCTGCAGGGGCCCGCATCGGCCCGGCACAGGTTTTGCGATAAGGAGAAATATCTATGGCAAAAATGACAAGAGAAGAACATATACGAATGCAGCGCCGCCGCGGCCGCCAGTTTACCGGCCTTGTGGTGATCCTGCTGGTGGTGTTGGGCGCTATCAGCATGATCTCGTGGGCCGTGAAGGGCGTGGCAGCCCTGACTGACGATTCCAAACGGCGCGCTGAATACGAAAAGCGCCTTTCCGGCCTTGTGATGCTTGACCCGCTGCCCTTTGACTCGGTGGAGCAGGCGGACCCGCTTTTGTTCCGCGAAGCAGCCATTTGGGGCATTGTGTACCGCGCCGGTTCCGAGCCGGGCGGTCTGGACAAATACGATCGCGACATTGACACCGGCAGCCTGATCCTGCCTGCGCTGGAGGTGGATGCCTATATCACCCAGCTGCTGGGCCCGGATTATCAGGTGGAAGACGGCACCTTTGAAAGCAATGAAATGACCTATGTGTACGACGAGGACAAGGGCGGTTATCTGGTGCCTGTTACCGGCCAGGTGGCACGCTATTACGCCGAGGTGGAAAGCATTTCGCGCCGCAGCGGCCGCCAGATCGTAACGGTGGGCTATATTCCCGCCAGCAGTGAGGATCTGACCCTGGGTGCGCCCACCGACCCCGTGCGCTATATGGAATATGTGTTTGACCGGGGCGAAGGCCGCCAGTGGTATCTGAGCGCGCTGCAGGAAAGCAGCCTCAAGCCCGCCTCCAGCGTGCAGCAAAACACCGACCAGCCGCAGTACGATCTGGATTACAATCCCACCGAAGCGCTGCAGGATGCGCTGAGCAGCGATTCCTCGGTGCTGGATGCAGGCGGCGATGAAGCCGCAGTTTCCAGCCAGGAAGCCGGGGATGCACAGGCCGAGGACGAAGAGGCTGAGAACGCGGAAACCGAGGCCCAGAGCAACAGCGAGGGCTAAACCAAAACCCCATAGAAAAAACTTGTGTAAAAAAGCCGGTATGCCAGGAAAACAGCTTGGTATACCGGCTTTTTTTGCTAAAACGGTTTGCGTGCAAAGCCTTGCCGATGCAGCCGGACAGTGGTATAATAATAACCAACTGTAACGAAAATGTAATCGGGCCGCCCAAAGAGAAACCCGGCCCCCAAAGGAGAGCGCTTATGCACGAACAGCAAAAAACGGATGCGGTAAGGCTGGCGTATATCATTCTGGCGCACACCGATCCGGCGCACATTGTGCGCCTTTGCCGCAAGCTGGTGGCCGGGGCCGATGTGTTTGTACATATCGAGGCCAACGCGGATATAACGCCCTTTGAAGCGCCGCTTCGCAATGCTGCCAATGTGCATTTTATCCAGCCGCGCCTGCACTGCCGCTGGGGCGGCTGGAATGCCGTGGCAGCCTGTGTGGAGCTGCTGCGCGCGGCGCTGCACACGGGCGAATATGACCGTATCGTGTTTTTGCAGGGCGCGGATTATCCCATTAAGCCCGGCCGCGAGATCCGGCAGTTTTTTGCCCGGCACAAAAACACCGAGTTTTTGCGCGCGTGTGATGTGACAGCCTCGCAGGACCCGTATTTTAAAGAAATGTGCCGGGTGGTATTTTTCCGCAACAAAGAGGACCTTGTACACAAGGTGCTGGAAAAGCTGATGCAGCACGGGCGCATTTATCTGCGCAGCGGCCTTGTTCCGGTGGATGGGGCTGCGCCGGTGCACGCCTATTGGGGCAGCGCACAGTGGGCAATCACCGGAAAATGCGCAGAGTATATTGTGAATTTTTACGATACGCATCCCAAATTCAACCGCTGGTTCGACCATGCGTTTCCCACCGATGAAATGTATTTTGCCACCGTGGTGATGAATTCGCCCTTTGCCGCCAGCACGGCGGCAGGCGGCCCGGAACCGGCCCAAAAGGGCCTTGTGAACTGGCGGAACCTGCACTATTTTGAATATCCCGGCAGCATTCGGGTGTATGAAGAAAAAGACCTGCCGTTTATTTTGAACCTGCCGGAGCTGTATATCCGCAAGGTGAACACGGCACAGTCCACAGCGTTGCTGGATCGACTGGATGAAATGGAGAAAAAAGGGGAATGAACAGTATGCAAGTATACGGCGTGATCATGGCAGGCGGCGGCGGAACCCGCTTTTGGCCGCTTTCCCGGCAAAAAACGCCCAAGCAGCTTTTGAATCTTTCGGGCAAGGATGTGATGGTGAACGAAACCATTGACCGCCTGGCGTTGAGCATCCCGGGCAAAAATCAATATATCGTTACCAGCGCCGCGCAGGCCCCTGCCATGGCCAGGGCCACCGAAGGGCGTGTGCTGCCCGAGCATATTCTATGCGAGCCCAGCGCCCGCAACACGGCAGCCTGCATTGGCTATGCTGCACTGGAAATCATAAAAAAACGCGGCGACGGCATTTTGTGCGTGACCCCTTCGGATGCCTATGTGCGGGACTGGCCGGCCTTTAACGCAGTGCTGGAACAGGCCGTGCAGGCCGCCGAAACGCAGGACAAGCTGGTGACTATTGGCATCACGCCCACCTTTGCGGCCACGGGCTACGGCTATATCCGCTATGATAAGGCCGAGGAAGCCTGCGCCAAAACCGTGCAGGCGTTCGTGGAAAAACCCCCGCTGGAAACCGCACAGCGCTATCTGGCCGAGGGCAGCTATGCATGGAACAGCGGCATTTTTGTGTGGCGCGCCAGCACGATCCTGCAATTTTTCCGGCAGCTTTTGCCGGATGTGTGGGCCCCGCTTGCCCAAATAGAAGCGGCGCTGGGCACCGAGCAGGAGAAGGCCGTTATCGAGAAAGTGTATCCCACGATCCCCAGCATTTCCATTGACTACGGCATTATGGAAAAAGCGGCGGCTATGGCCGAGGTGCGCGTGGTGGCCGGTGAGTTTGGCTGGAACGATGTGGGCAGCTGGGATATGCTGAAGGTGCTGCATGAGCCTGATGCACAGGGCAACATTCTGCTGGGCGACACGCTGGCGCTGGAAAGCGCAGGCAACATTGTGTATGCGGGCAGCCGCACCGTAACGCTGGTGGGGGTGCAGGATATGATCCTGGTGGAAACCCCCGACAGTGTGATGCTGTGCCCCAAGGAAAAGGCACAGGATGTAAAAAAGATCGTGGATGCTTTAAAAGCGGCAGGCCGAACAGAGCTGCTGTGATCAACCAAAACAGAGGACGGGGGAAAACGACCATGGATTACAAAGAAAATTTTGCCAAATGGCTCACCAGCCCGGTGCTGGAGGAACAGGACGCCGAAGAGCTGCAGAGCATTACGGATGCTGCCGAGCTGGAAGACCGTTTTTGCCGCGATCTTGCCTTTGGCACGGGCGGCCTGCGGGGCAAGCTGGGCGTGGGCACCAACCGCATGAATATTTATACTGTGCGCAAGGCTACGCAGGGCCTTGCGGATTATCTCAATCAAACCGATCTGCCCAAGCGTGTGGCCATTGCGCACGACAGCCGCAACGGCTCGGAGCGTTTTTCGCGTGAAACGGCGCGGGTGCTGGCGGCCAACGGCATCACGGCCCTGCTGTATCCCCGGCTGCAGCCCACCCCGGCGCTCAGCTTTGCGGTGCGCGATCTTGGCTGCGGCGCGGGCGTGTGCGTAACGGCCAGCCATAACCCGGCAGAGTACAACGGCTACAAGGTGTATGGGGCCGACGGCTGCCAGATCACGCTGGAAGCGGCGGATGCCGTGCAAAAATGCATCGAAGCGTTGGATCTGTTTGCGGATATCCGCTTGGCCGACTACGAAACCGCCCTGGCCGAGGGCCGCATTCAGGTGATCGGCGAGGACACGCTGGAGCGCTTTTTGCAGGCCGTGCAGGCGCAGCAGGTGGACCGTGAGGCGGGCGAGGAGGCCCTGCGCGTGGTGTACACGCCGCTGAACGGCAGCGGCTTGGAATGCGTGGAAAAAATCCTGGGGCGTATCGGTGTAACGGATGTTACGATGGTGCCCGAGCAAAAAATGCCGGATGGCAATTTTCCCACCTGCCCCTACCCCAACCCCGAGATCCGCCAGGCCATGGAGCGCGGCCTTGCCTTGTGCGAAACCGTAAAGCCGGATCTGCTGCTGGGCACCGACCCCGACTGTGACCGCTGCGGCATTGCCGTGCCGCACGGCGGCAGCTATGTGCTGATGACCGGCAACGAAGTGGGTGTGCTGCTGCTGGATTACATCTGCCGTGTGCGCCTGCAGCAGGGCACCATGCCCCAAAACCCCGTGGCCGTGACCACCATTGTGTCTACACGCATGGCCGACCCGGTGTGCCGGAAATACGGCGTGGAGCTGCGCCGCACACTGACGGGCTTTAAGTTTATCGGCGAGCAGATCGGCCTTTTGGAAAAACAGGGTCATGCCGAGCGCTATATTTTCGGCTTTGAAGAAAGCTATGGATACCTGAGCGGCAGCCATGTGCGCGATAAAGATGCCGTGAATGCCGCCATGCTGATCTGTGAGATGGCACGCTGGTATAAGCGCCGCGGCAAAACGCTGTATGAGGCTATGCAGGAGCTGTATGCCGAATTCGGCGTATACCAGAACGAACTGCATTCCACTGCCTACGAAGGGGCCGATGGAATGGCGCGCATGAACGCCATCATGGCGCATCTGCGCCGGAACAGCCCTGCCGAGCTGGCCGGCTGGAAGGTGCAGCAGGCGGTGGATTACCAAAACAGTGCAGCCACCGGCCTGCCCGGGGCCAATGTGCTGGAATACCGGTTGGAAAACGGCGCCAGCCTGATGATCCGCCCCAGCGGCACCGAGCCGAAGATCAAGGTGTATCTGTCGGCTGTGGGCGAAAGCGTGGAAAAGGCAAAAGCGGTCAACGCTGCGCTTGCCGCGGCTGCAGGCGGGCTGCTGCAGTAAAACGATGTAAAAGGAACGCTATCGTATGAAATGTATCGTGCTGGCAGGCGGTGCGGGAAACCGCCTTTGGCCGCTGTCCCGCAAAAATTATCCCAAGCAGTTTGTCAATCTGAAAAACGGCCATTCGCTGTTTCAGGAAACCATCGTGCGCAATATGCCGTTTTGCGATGAATTCTGGATCTTCACCTCGGTGGCCTACCGCACCATTGTGGAAGGTCAGCTGCAGCCCATTCAGGGGGTGATGTATCGCTGCTTCTGCGAGGAGGAACCGCACAAAACCGCGCCGGTGCTGGCGCTGGCGGCCCTGCTGGCCCAAAGCGAGGAAGACCTTTTGGTGGTTTCCACCGACAATCTGATCGAGGGCGACTATAAAACGGCCATTGCGCAGGCTCGTGCCATTGCCGTGCAGGGTAAAATGGCGTGTCTGGGCGTGGCTCCCAGCTCGTGTAACCCGGGCTACGGCTTTCTGGGCCAGATGCCGGGCGGCGGCATGGAATACCGTGCCCCGCAAAGCACCGAGGAAGCCCACAGCCTGATGGCGGGGGGCTGGCTGTGGGACACCGGCATTTTGCTGGGCCGTGCAGGCACTTTTGTGCAGGAGATGGAGCAGTGCTGCCCCGGGCTTCTGCATGGGGCGCGCGCCTGCCAGGAACGGCTGGAGCTGGCGGGCCGCCTGCAGGCAGGGGAAACCTTTATCCGGTTGAGCGCGGGGGCTTCCAGTGAAATGCCCGCCGTGGGCTTTGGCCCGGCACTGACCGGTGTTTCGCGCAAAACCCAGCTGCTGCAGGCGGATTTCCGCTGGACGCGCATGGTGAATCTGGACAGTCTGGTGGAATATTACGGCGGGTGCGATCAGGGCAGCGCTTTGCAGATCGACTGCCGCAACACCACGATCCTGAACCTTGCGGCGGACCGCATGGTGGCGGCCAGCGGGCTGCAGGATGCACTGATCGTGAACACGACCGATGCCGTGTATGTGGCTTCTCAGGGGCATTTGGATGATATCAAAACCGTAATGCAGGCCGAGGACCCGCCCCACCGGAACTTTTTTGAGGACAGCACCGTGTATTACACCACCTGGGGCATCAAAGAAACCATGGGGCGCGGCCAGGGCTATCAGGTGAAAAAGCTCACGCTGTATCCGGGCCGGGGGCTTTCCAACCACAGCCATGCCCACCGCAGCGAGCATTGGAGCGTGGTGGCGGGTGTGGCCACGGTTCTGCTGGACGGCGTGGAAAAGCATCTCACCCGCGGCCAAAGCCTGCTGGTGGAGCCCGGGCAGGCGCACCGGCTTTTGAACCGGGAGTGCGAAAATCTGATCATTATCGAAACCAGCGTGGGCGATTCGCTGCCTCAGGGGGTGGACGTTGACCAGCAGCCTTTGCCGCTGCCGGGCACGGTGAGCAAGCCGGAGCCTGTGCGCCTTTTGCCCGCCTGCAAGGATTATCTTTGGGGCGGCGTGCGCCTGCGTGAGCTTTTCGGCAAGCAGAGCAGCCGCGAGCCCATTGCCGAGTGCTGGGAGCTTTCGGCCCACGAGGCAGGCCAAAGCCGCATTGCGGCCGGGCCGTATGCCGATATGCCGTTTGGGCGCTATCTGGAAATGCTGCCCAAAACCGCATGGGGCTGGAAGTGCCAGGGATACGAAAAGTTTCCGCTGCTGATCAAATTCATTGATGCCAAGAAGAACCTTTCCATTCAGGTGCATCCGGGGGATGACTACGCCCTTTTGAACGAGGGCGAATACGGCAAAAATGAAATGTGGTATATCATGGAGGCCAAGCCCGGGGCCTGCCTGTGGTGCGGCTTCAACCGCCCCATCACCAAGGCTGAGATCCGTGAGCGCGTGCAGAACGGAACGCTGATGGAGGTGCTCAACCGGGTGCCGGTGCAAAAGGGCGACACCATGATGATCCCGGCGGGCACAGTACACGCCATTGGCGAGGGGCTGGTGATCTGCGAGGTGCAGCAGTCCAGCAATGTGACCTATCGCCTGTATGATTACGGCCGCCGGGATAAAAACGGCGCACTGCGCACCCTGCACATTGAAAAAGCATTGAATGTGCTGAATCTTTCGCCGGGCCTGCCCGAAAAGGGCAGCGCCGAGCCGGAAAACGGCGGCGAAATTTTGTGCCAGTGCAAGTATTTCACGGTGGAACGCCTGCACACAAAGCAAAATGCCCTGCAGCTGGCCGGGCAGGATTCCAGCTTTACGGCACTGGTGTTTTTGCAGGGGCAGGGCACACTGCAGGCAGGTGAGGACACACCGCAGCCCTACCGCGCAGGCGATACCTTCTTTTTGCCGGCGGGCAATGTAAAGCTTACCATCACAGGCACGGCCGAGCTGCTGCGGGTGATGGTGTGACAACAAAACGGAGAATTTGTATTATGAAAGCACATATTTATAAAGACCCGGCGGTGGTGCTGCTGTGGAATTACAGCCAGTCGCAGCCGGGCTATGGCACATTGCAGGCCATTTGCCGCCGGCACAAGGCCGCTCTGCGCACGGTGAGCCCCGAGGAAACGGGCGAAACCGTGGCGGCCCTTTTGGGGCTGGAGCCTCTGCGCCGGTGCGGGGCATCGGCCGTGCAGGCACCATCGGCCATTTTGTTTTCGGGGCTGGACAGGCACATTCAGGCCATTCTGGACACTATGCAGAGCGCAGGGGTGGATATTCCGCTAAAGGCACTGGCCACCCCCACAAACCGCGGCTGGAGCTTTGCGGCGCTGCTGGCAGAGCTGGAAAGTGAGCACAAGGCCATGCAGGCGGAGCGGGAGGCCCAACCATGAAGCAGGGCTCAAAGCGCCTGTATGCGCTGCTGCCTCTTCTGGCTGCTGCTGCGCTGGCCGTGCTGGTGGGAGTGGATTATCAAAACACCAAAAAGGCTGCCCGGCAGGTGACGGCACAGTACAGCTGGCTGGGCTGGGATGCCTTTGACACCATCACCAATGTGATCGGCAACGCACAAAGTGAAGAGGAATGGAACAGCCAGATGCAGGCTTTTCACGAGGACCTTCTGGAATACCACCGACTGTATGATATTTACAACACCTACGAGGGCGTTGTGAATCTGGCCAATGTAAACGAAATGGCAGGCAAGGGCCCCGTGCAGGTGGATGAGCGCATTATCGCCCTTTTGCAGGAGGCCAAGGCGGTGTATGCGCAAACCAACGGCAAAACCAATGTGGCCGCAGGGGCGGTGCTTTCGCTGTGGCACGATGCGCGCACGGCCGGGCTGGAGGATGCACAGAATGCCGCCCTGCCCAGTGAGCAGGCTCTGCAGCAGGCCGCCGGGCATTGCAATATCGAGGATCTTGTGATCGACGAAGCGGCAGGCACGGTGGAACTCAAGGACCCCGCCATGCGCTTGGATGTGGGCAGCATCGGCAAGGGCTATGCCGTGGAGCAGTGCGCCCGGGCCGCCGAGCAGCGCGGCCTTGCCAGCGCCTCCATCAGCGTGGGCGGCAACATTCGCACCATCGGCCTGCGGGCAGACGGCACCGGGTGGAGCCTGGGCGTGGAGGACCCGCGGGACCAAAACAGCCAAACGGCGCTGTATGCGCTTTCGCTGCCCGGCGGGCAAAGCCTTGTCACCAGCGGCGATTATCAGCGCTATTACACCGTAAACGGAGAAAAATACCATCATCTGATCGATCTGCAAACGCTGTATCCTGCCCGATATTGGAACAGCGTGACGGTGATCGCCCCGGATTCCGGCCTGGCCGATGGGCTTTCCACCGGGCTTTTCTGCATGGACTATGAGCAGGGCAAGGCATTGGCCGAAAGCCTGCCCGGCGTGGAGGTGTGCTGGGTCAGGATCGAGGACGGCAAGGTGAAGGCACAGTTTACCGAAGGATTCAAGGAAAAACTGCAATAAAACAGGTAAGAGGGGCTTTATAGTATGGGAAAAGAAGCAAAAACCAACGCTATGCGTATGCTGGAGCGTGCCAAGATCGCGTATGAAGCGCATGAGTATCCCCACGAGGAGGGCGTTGCCGTGGACGGCGTGCGCGTGGCCGAAAGCATGGGGCAAAACCCGGACTGTGTGTTTAAAACGCTGGTCACCCAGGGCGCGGATAAAAATTATTATGTGTTTGTGATCCCGGTGGCTGCCACGCTGGACCTAAAAAAAGCGGCCCGCAGCGTGGGAGTGAAAAGCGTGGCCATGATCCATGTGGCCGACATCAACAAGATTACGGGCTATGTGCGCGGCGGCTGCAGCCCCGTGGGCATGAAAAAGCAGTTTGTTACCCGCTTTGACGAAAGCTGCCTGGATAAGCCCACCATTTTTGTTTCGGCCGGGCGCATCGGCACCCAGATCGAAGCAAGCCCGGCGGGGCTTATGCAGGCCAGCCGCGGCGAAACCGCCAGCCTGACGATGGCAGAATAAGGCGGGTTTGGTTTGCCAAACCGGGGTACGCTATAAAATCAAAAGCCATTTGGACAGGAAAAGATATAATTTGTAAAAACTTCCAAAAATCCAATTAAAATTCTATGCATGTTGGTGCTTTGGCTAAAAATACATTTTGGTGAAATTTGAGATTGCTTTTTTGGCCGGGGAACGATACAATAGAAGCAGACAGGTGCTGTATTTGCCGCTTATAGGGACAAGTGCGGCAAGAAAGTGGAATTTCTGACAGGAGGTTGCCGCAATGATGAACGTGCGTATGCTGATGAGCTTGCGAATGATCTACAAGGGTAAGCTGCAGCATGGCGGTAAGTGCATCATGCAGTGCGGCAGCCGTACCATCATGGATTGAGGGCCAAGGTGCAAGTATGCACCTTGGCCTTTTTTTGCTTTTTATAAGGAGGATGCAGACAAAATGGCAGAACAGAAAAAAGTGGCTGTGATCATGGGCAGTGACAGTGACTGGCCCACCGTGAAAGCAGCCTGCACCCAGCTGAAAGAGCTCGACATTCCGTTTGAGGCACATATTTTAAGCGCCCACCGCACCCCCGCCGCTGCGGCAGAATTTGCCAAAGCAGCCCGTGCAAACGGCTTTGGAGCCATCATCTGCGCCGCAGGTATGGCTGCCCATCTGGCGGGTGCTTTTGCCGCCAACACCACGCTGCCTGTGATCGGCATTCCCATGAAGGGCGGCGCAATGGACGGTTTGGATGCCCTGCTGGCCACCGTGCAGATGCCCAGCGGCATTCCCGTGGCCACCGTGGCGCTGAACGGCGCAAAAAATGCAGCGGTTCTGGCGGCACAGATCCTGGCGGTGAGCGACGATGTGCTGGCTGCCAAGCTGGATAAAGCCCGCGAGGCCATGGCTGCGCAGATCGCTGAAAAAGAAGCAAAGCTGCAGGCAGAGCTGTAAGATGACACACAATAGGAATTATGAGGGGAATGAAACAATGAACGACCGTAACGAAAGAGCGCTGCACGAGGAATGCGGCGTATTCGGTATTTACGACCGCAGCGGAAGCATGGATCTGGTGCAGGCCACCTACGGCGCACTGTATGCCCTGCAGCACCGCGGCCAGGAAAGCTGCGGCATTGCCGTGAATGTAGACGGTGTGATCCGCGGCTACCGTGATCTGGGCTTGGTAAACGAAGTGTTTGCCTCTCCCCGCATCGCCGAGCTTCCCGACGGCGCCAAAATGGCCACCGGCCATGTGCGCTATGCCACCAGCGGCGCACGCTCGCGCGCAAACGCCCAGCCCATGATCCTGCATCATTATAACGGCAGCATGGCGGTGTGCCACAACGGCAACCTGACCAATGCAGGCACCATTCGCCACGAGCTGGAGCTGCAGGGCTGCCTGTTCCACGGCAGCAGCGACACCGAGGTGATCGGCTATGTGATCACCCGCAAGCGCTTGGAAAGCAAAACCATTGAGGAAGCTGTTTCCAAGGTGATGGATGTGATCGAGGGCGCATACAGCCTTGTGATCATGAGCCCCACCAAGCTGATCGCCGCGCGTGACCCCCATGGTTTCCGCCCGCTGTGCATCGGCAAGCTGGAGGATGGCTATGTGTTTGCCAGCGAAAGCTGCGCACTGGATGCTGTGGGCGCCGAGTTTGTGCGGGATGTTGAGCCCGGCGAGATCGTAGTGGCAGACTATGACGGTCTGCGCAGCATCAAAGACCATTGCGGCAAGGCCCCGCACACTATCTGTGTGTTTGAGTATATCTACTTTGCCCGCCCCGACAGCGTGATCGAGGGCACCAGCGTGCATCAGGCCCGCGTAAAAGCAGGCAAGCTGCTGGCCGAAAGCTATCCTGTGGATGCCGATGTGGTGGTGGGCGTGCCGGACTCCGGCCTGGATGCCGCCCTTGGCTATTCGCAGCAGAGCGGTGTGCCCTATGCCATCGGCTTTGTGAAAAACAAGTATATCGGCCGCACCTTTATTCAGGGCAACCAGAAGCAGCGCGAAAACAGCGTGCGCATCAAGCTGAACGCCGTGAAGGCCACAGTGCAGGGCAAGCGCGTGGTGCTGGTGGACGATTCCATCGTACGCGGCACCACCAGCGCCCGCATTATCAAGCTTTTGCGTGATGCCGGTGCCAAGGAAGTGCATTTCCGCGTTTCGGCTCCGCCGTTTGCCTATCCGTGCTATTTCGGCACCGATATCCCTGACCAGAAGCTGCTGGTGGCTACCGGCCACACCAACGAGGAGATCTGCAAGATCATTGGCGCCGACAGTCTGGGCTATCTGAGCGTGGATCAGGCAAAGCAGCTGGCCTTTAACAGCGACTGCGGCTTCTGCACGGGCTGCTTTACCGGCGAATGGCCCATTCCCGCCCCCGTAAACGATTATGTGAATGTGTACGACCGCCCTCTGAGCGAATCGGGCAAGAACAAGCGTTTATAAATTGATCTATAGCCAACAGAAAACAGGAGGAAGTTTATCATGGAAAAGAGCTATTCTGCAAGCTACGCTGCCGCCGGTGTGGATATTACCGCCGGTTATCGCGCAGTGGAACTTATGAAACAGTATGTGGCCCGCACCACCAACGAGCATTGCATCGGCGGCCTTGGCGGCTTTGGCGGTCTGTTTGAGCTGGACTGCACCGATATGCCCCATCCTGTGCTGATCAGCGGCACCGACGGCGTGGGCACCAAGCTGCGCATTGCCATGATCATGAACAAGCACGACACCGTGGGCATCGACTGTGTGGCCATGTGCGTGAACGATGTGATCTGCGCCGGTGCCAAGCCGCTGGTATTTTTGGATTACATTGCCTGCGGCAAGAATGTACCCGAAAAGATCGCCGATCTGGTCAAGGGCGTGGCCGAGGGCTGCGTGCAGGCCGGCTGCGCACTGGTGGGCGGCGAAACCGCCGAAATGCCCGGCTTCTACCCCGAGGATGAATACGATCTGGCCGGCTTTACCGTGGGCGCAGTGGATAAGAGCAAGATCCTGGACAACAGCACCATGGCACCCGGCGATGTGATCATTGCCCTGCCCAGCAGCGGCGTACACTCCAACGGCTTCAGCCTGGTGCGCAAGGTGTTCGATCTGGAAAACCAGCCCGAAGTGCTGTTCACCAAGCCCGAAGAGCTGGGCGGCAAATCGCTGGGCGAGGCCCTGCTGGCCCCCACCTGCATCTATGTAAAGCCTGCGCTGGCTGTGATGCAGCAGGTAAAGGTGAAGGGCGTTTCTCACATTACCGGCGGCGGCTTCTACGAAAACATTCCCCGCAGCCTGAAGAAGGGCTGCTGCGCCCGCATCCGCAAAGAGGATGTGCGCGTGCCCGCTCTGTTCAGCCTGATCGAAAAAACCGGCAATATTCCTGAGCGCGATATGTACAACACCTTCAACATGGGCGTTGGCATGATCCTGACTGTGGCTGCCGAGGACGCCGACAAGACCATTGAGATCCTGAAGGCAAACGGCCAGGATGCTTATCGCCTGGGCGTGATCGCAGAAGGCGAGGGAGTGGAGCTGTGCTGAACATTGCTGTTTTGGTTTCCGGCGGCGGCACCAACCTGCAGGCCATTCTGGACAGCCAGGCCAAAGGCGAAAACCCGAATGGCTGTGTAAAACTGGTGGTGGCCAGCAAGCCCGGCGTGTATGCGCTGGAACGCGCTGCCAAGGCAGGCGTGGAAAGCTGCGTGGTGCGCCGGAAAGACTTTGATACCCCCGAAGCCTTTGACGAGGCTCTTTTGCAGGTGCTTAAGGAGCACAAGATCGATCTGGTGGTGCTGGCAGGATTTTTGAGCGTGCTGGGCCACAAGGTGGTAAGCGCTTACCCCAACCGCATTCTGAATGTACACCCGGCACTGATCCCAAGCTTTTGCGGCCCCGGTATGTATGGCCTGCGCCCGCACGAGGCGTGTTTGGCACGCGGCTGTAAGGTGACCGGCGCCACCGTGCATTTTGTGAACGAGGAATGTGACGGCGGCCCCATTATTCTGCAGAAAGCTGTGGATATCCTTCCCGGCGACACCGCCGAGGTGCTGCAGAAGCGCGTGATGGAGCAGGCCGAATGGGTGCTGCTGCCCCGTGCCATTCGCATGGTATGCGATGGTGAAATTTGATCGAATAGATCCGACTTTTTAATCCGCCCGGCAGGGCGGGGAACAGGAGAACCGGTATGAAAAAGAATCTATATAAGCTGCTGGAGGCCAACGAATATCCCGGCCGCGGCATTGTGCTGGGCCGCAGCGCCAAGGGCGATAAGGCCGTGGTGGCATACTGGATCATGGGCCGCAGCGAAAACAGCCGCAACCGCGTGTTTGACTTGATCGAGGGCGGCCTGCGCACCGTGGCAGCTGACCCCAAAAAGCTGGAAGACCCGCATTTGATCATTTACAATGCTGTGCGTACCCTGCGCAACACCACCATTGTGACCAATGGCGATCAGACCGATACCATTTATAATTTCATTGCGGAAAGCCGCTGCCCCGGCTATGACTTTGAGGCTGCTCTGGCTACCCGCACCTTTGAGGATGACGAGCCCAACTGGACGCCCCGCATCAGCGGCGCGATCGATATGGCCACCGGCGCTTACAAGATGAGCATTCTCAAAAGCCTGGAGGGCAACGCCGAAAGCGTGCTGCGCCAAACTTTTGATTACCCCGCTCCCCAGCCCGGCGAGGGCCATTTCATCAGCACCTACAAGAAAAACGGCAATCCCATCCCCAGCTTTGAGGGCGAGCCCATCCGCGTAGCCATCGACTGCGACGATGCCAACGAGCTGGCCGGAAAGATCTGGGAGGCCCTGAACGAAAAGAACAAGGTGGCTTTGTACACCCGTGTGATCGATCTGGCCACCGGAGATGTGGAAGAAGCCGTGATCAACAAATACGACGCCGTGGTGGAGGAATAAATCATGAAAGAACTGCAGCTGAAATATGGCATGAACCCCAACCAGAAGCCTGCCCGCATTTATATGGCCGACGGCAGCGACCTGCCCGTGACTGTGCTGAACGGCAAGCCCGGCTATATCAACTTTCTGGATGCGCTCAACAGCATCCAGCTGGTAATGCAGCTGAAGGAAAGCTGCAAAATGCCTGCCGCCGCTTCGTTTAAGCATGTTTCGCCCGCCGGTGCAGCCCTGGGCCTGCCCCTTACCGAGGTGGAGCGCAGAATGTATCATGTTGACCCCGAGGTGCAGCTCACCCCGCTGGCCAATGCCTATGCCCGCGCCCGCGGTGCCGACCGTATGAGCAGCTTCGGCGACTGGGTGGCTCTTTCGGATGTGTGCGATGTGGCCACCGCAAAGCTGCTGCAGCACGAAGTTTCGGACGGCGTGATCGCCCCCGGCTATGAGCCCGAAGCACTGGAGATCCTGAAAACCAAGAAAAAGGGCAACTATCCCATTGTGCAGATCGACACCGCCTACAAGCCCGCTGAGCTGGAGCACAAGCAGGTGTACGGCATCACCTTTGAGCAGGGCCGTCAGGATCTGCTGATCAACGCCGACACCATGCTGGGCAATCTGGTCACCGAGAATAAAACCCTCACCGAAGAGCAGAAGCGTGATCTGGTGATCAGCCTGATCGTGCTCAAGTACACCCAGTCCAACTCGGTGTGCTATGTGCAGGGCGGCCAGACCATCGGCGTGGGCGCAGGCCAGCAGAGCCGCATCCACTGCACCCGTCTGGCAGGCCAGAAGGCCGATTACTGGCAGCTGCGCCACATGGACAAGGTGCTGGATCTGCCTTTCCGTGCCGACATTGCCAAGCCCAACCGCGACAACGCCATTGATGTGTATCTGGGCGATCACCCCGAGGATGTGATCGGTGACGATGTGTGGGCCGAAACCTTCACCGAGCAGCCCGCCCCGCTTACCGAGGCCGAAAAGCGCGAGTATCTGAGCCATGTAACGGGCGTGAGCGTGGGCAGCGATGCCTTCTTCCCGTTTGGCGACAACATCGAGCGCGCCCATCGCAGCGGCGTGACTGCCATTGTGCAGCCCGGCGGCTCCATTCGCGACCAGCAGGTGATCGACACCTGCAACAAATACGGCATTGCCATGGCATTCTGCGGCATTCGCCTGTTCCACCATTGATCCGCTGCGGAAACGGGGAAAGGAAAAGCATATTATGAAAATTCTGGTAGTCGGCGGCGGCGGCCGCGAACACGCCATTATCCGCAAGCTCAAGCAGAGCCCGCAATGCGGCGAGATCTGGTGTGCCCCCGGCAACGGCGGCATTGCCTGTGACGCCAAGTGCAAAAACATCAAGGCTACGGACCTGGACGGCATGGTGGCATTTGCCAAAGAGGAAGGCTTTGACTATGCCGTTGTAGCGCAGGACGATCCCCTTGCTCTGGGCATGGTGGACCGTTTGGCCGAGATCGGCATTCCCAGCTTTGGCCCGAACGCCGCGGCAGCCCGTATTGAGGCCAGCAAGGTGTTCAGTAAGGATCTGATGAAAAAGTATCACATCCCCACGGCAGACTATGCGGTGTTCAACGATCCTGCCAAGGCGATGCAGTACATTGAGCAGCGCGGCAAATATCCTGTGGTGGTCAAGGCCGACGGCCTTGCTTTGGGCAAGGGCGTTTTGATCTGCCAGACCGAGCAGGAAGCCCGGGAGGGCCTGAAGGAGATCATGCTGGATAAAAAATTCGGCGCTTCCGGCAATCAGGTGGTGGTGGAGGAATTCCTCACCGGCCCCGAGGTGAGCGTGCTCAGCTTTGCCGACGGAAAAACCGTGAAGCCCATGGTTTCCAGCATGGACCATAAGCGCGCGCTGGACGGCGATCAGGGCCTGAACACAGGCGGTATGGGCACGGTAGCGCCCAACCCCTACTACACCCCCGAAATGGCCGAGCGCTGCATGAAAGAGATCTTTTTGCCCACCATGCAGGCCATGCAGGCCGAGGGCTGCCCCTTTAAGGGCTGCCTGTATTTCGGCCTGATGCTCACTCCCGACGGCCCCAAGGTGATCGAGTATAACTGCCGCTTTGGCGACCCTGAAACCCAGGTGGTGCTGCCGCTGCTGGAAAGCGATCTGCTGCAGGTGATGCAGGCCACCACCAACGGCACGCTGGATAAGACCGAGGTGAAGTTCAGCGCGGGTGCTGCTGCCTGTGTGATTCTGGCCAGCGGCGGATATCCCGTGGCCTACGAAAAGGGCAAGCCCATCGAGGGCCTTACCGACGGCCAGCTGCCCGGCTGCAAGGATGTGACGGTGTATCACTCCGGCACAGCACAGGCCGATCAGGGGCTGGTAACGGCAGGCGGCCGTGTGCTGGGCGTAACCGCTACGGCCGACACACTGCCCGAGGCACTGAAAAAGGCCTATGCCGCCACCGAGCAGATCCATTTTGAGGGAATGCATAAGCGTACCGACATTGGCGCCCGCGCACTGAATGCACTGAAGTAAAAAACGCTTTTTGGATAAATGGGAACACGAAAACCGTGAAGGAGAAATAAAACTATGGTTTATCGCATTTATGTGGAAAAGAAACAGGGCAATGATATTGAAGCCAAGGCTCTGCAAAACGAACTGGTCACCCTGCTGGGAGTAAAAAATCTCACTGGCCTGCGCCTTTTGAACCGCTACGATGTGGAGGGCATCAGCCAGGAGCTGTTTGAGCAGTGCCGCGATACCGTTTTCAGCGAGCCTCAGGTGGACAACACCTACGACGAGCTGCCCGAAACCGGCGATGCCGTGTTTGCCGTGGAGTTCCTGCCCGGCCAGTTTGACCAGCGCGCCGATTCGGCCAGCCAGTGCGTGCAGCTGATCAGCCAGGGCGACCGCCCCGATGTGGCCAGCGCCAAGGTGTATCTGCTGCAGGGCCAGCTTTCCGAGGAAGATGTGCAGGCCATCAAGAAGTATGTCATCAACCCTGTGGAAGCACGCGAGGCCAGCCTTGCCAAAAAGGACACCTTGAAAATGGCCTATCCCGTGCCCGCTATGGTGGAAACACTGGAAGGCTTTGACCGGATGGACGATGAGGCCCTGGAAAAATTCCGTGAGGAAAAGGGCCTTGCCATGGACCATGACGACCTGAAGTTCTGCCAGGATTATTTTAAGAGCGAGCACCGCGACCCCACCATCACCGAGATCCGCGTGATCGACACTTATTGGAGCGACCATTGCCGCCACACCACCTTTGGCACCATTCTGGACGAGGTGACCTTTGAGGACGAGCTTGTGCAGGCTGCTTTTGACCGCTATATGGCCATGCGCCACGAGCTGGGCCGTGACCAGAAGCCCCGCTGCCTGATGGATATGGGCACCATTGCCGCCAAGTATCTGAAAAAGCAGGGCATTCTGAAAAATCTGGACGAGAGCGAAGAGATCAATGCCTGCACCGTTAAGATCAAGTGCGATGTAAACGGCAAAAAAGAGGATTGGCTGTTCCTGTTTAAAAACGAGACCCACAACCATCCCACCGAGATCGAGCCCTTCGGCGGTGCAGCCACCTGCATTGGCGGCGCGATCCGTGACCCGCTGTCCGGCCGCAGCTATGTGTATCAGGCCATGCGCGTTACCGGCGCAGGCGACCCGCTGGTGCCCGTGAGCGAAACGCTGCCCGGCAAGCTGCCCCAGCGCAAACTGGTCACCACGGCTGCCGCAGGCTATTCCAGCTACGGCAACCAGATCGGCTTGGCTACCGGTCAGGTGGACGAATTGTATCATCCCGGCTATGTGGCCAAGCGCATGGAGATCGGTGCTGTGGTGGCTGCTACCCCCGCCAGCCATGTGCGCCGCGAGTGCCCCGCCCCCGGCGATGTGATCGTGCTGCTGGGCGGCCGCACCGGCCGTGACGGCATTGGCGGCGCTACCGGTTCTTCCAAGGCACACAAGGCCGACAGTCTGGAAACCTGCGGTGCAGAGGTGCAGAAGGGCAACGCCCCCATCGAGCGCAACCTGCAGCGTTTGTTCCGCCGCGAGGATGCCTGCCGCATGATCAAGCGCTGCAACGACTTTGGCGCAGGCGGCGTTTCTGTGGCCATCGGTGAGCTGGCGGACGGCCTGTATATTGACCTGAACCAGGTGACCAAGAAATACGAAGGTCTGGACGGCACCGAGCTGGCCATCAGCGAAAGCCAGGAGCGTATGGCCGTGGCACTGGCCGCCGAGGATGTGGAAACCTTTATCGGCTATGCCCATGAAGAAAATCTGGAGGCTACCCGTGTGGCCACCGTTACCGAAGAACCCCGTATGCGCGAGGAGTGGAACGGCAAGGTGATCGTGGATCTGAGCCGTGAATTCCTGAACACCAACGGTGCGGAAAAGCATATCAAGGCACATGTGCGCCCCGGCCGCGTATGGCAGCCCCAGTGGGCAGGCAGCACCCTGAACGAAAAGCTCACCAGCGTGCTGGGCGATTTGAATGTGTGCAGCAAAAAGGGCCTGAGCGAGCGCTTTGACAGCACCATCGGCGCTGCCACCGTGCTGATGCCCTTTGGCGGCACCCACCAGCTCACGCCTCCCATGGCCATGGTGGCCAAGCTGCCTGTGGATGGCGAAACCACTACCTGCAGCGGCATGGCATGGGGCTTTAACCCCTATCTGATGGAGTGCGATCCCTACAAGGGCGCTTATCTGTCGGTGGTGGAAAGCGTGACCAAGCTGATCTGCTCGGGCTTCTCGCTGAGCGATACCTACCTCACCTTCCAGGAATACTTTGAGCGCCTTGGCTCTGACCCCAATCGCTGGGGCCTGCCCGTGGCGGCTCTGCTGGGTGCGCTGGATGCACAGGTGGGCCTGGGCGTTGGCGCGATCGGCGGCAAGGACAGTATGTCCGGCAGCTTTGAAAAGCTGGATGTGCCCCCCACGCTGGTCAGCTTTGCCACCGCTGTGGGCGACACCAGCTTTGTCACTTCGCCCGAGTTCAAAAAGCCCGAAACGCAGGTGGTGCTGCTGCGCCCCCATTACGATGCCGATGGTCTGGTGCCGGATACCACCAGCATGGTAAGCCTGTACAAGCAGGTGGAAAAGCTGATCGGTGAGGGCCATGTGCTGGCAGCGGCAACGCCCGGCTACGGCTGCCTGGCTGAGTGCCTGTTCAAGATGGGCGTGGGCAACCGCATCGGCCTGCATTTTGCGCCCGGCTTTGACACCGAAATGCTGTTCAAGCCCGCTTACGGCAGCATTGTGCTGGCCCTGACCGATGATGTTTCGGTTGGCATGATTCTTGGCAATACCACCCGCGAGTACACTTGGAAGTTTGATTCTGAAACCATCGAGCTGGCCCCCCTGCAGGAAGTGTGGGAGAGCAAGCTGGAGCCCGTGATGCCTTATCGCGCACCCGGCAAGGATGTGGATAACATCACCCATATGGTGGAAGCACACAAGGGCCCTGCCACCCGTTTGGCTGTGCCCAAGGTGATCATTCCCGTGTTCCCCGGCACCAACTGCGAGTATGACTCGGCCGCTGCCTTCCGCCGCGCCGGTGCGGATCCCAAGGTGCTGATCATCAACAACATGAGCCCCGCCATGGTGGCTGAAAGCTGCGAAGCACTGGTGAAGGGCATTCAGGAAAGCCAGATCGTTATGATCCCCGGCGGCTTCTCCGGCGGCGACGAGCCCGATGGCTCGGCCAAGTTTATCACGGCCTTCTTCCGCGCACCCGCCGTTACCGAGGCTGTGCGTGAGCTGCTGCAAAAGCGCGACGGCCTGATGCTGGGCATCTGCAACGGTTTCCAGGCTTTGGTAAAGCTGGGCCTGGTGCCCTATGGCGATATTCGCCCCATGGATGCCGAGTGCCCCACGCTGACCTTTAACACCATCGGCCGTCACCAGAGCAAGCTGGTGCACACCCGTGTGGCCAGCAACCTGAGCCCCTGGCTGAGCAAGTGCAACCCCGGCGATGAGCACATGGTGGCCATCAGCCACGGCGAAGGCCGCTTTGTGGCCCCCGAGGCAGTGCTGCAGAGCATGATCGCCAACGGCCAGATCGCAACCCAGTATGTGAACCTGAACGGCCAGGCCACTATGGACCTGACCTATAACCCCAACGGCAGCGTGCTGGCCATTGAGGGCATCACCAGCCCCGACGGCCGTGTGCTGGGCAAGATGGGCCACAGCGAGCGCAGCGGCCGTGACCTTTACAAGAATGTGCAGGGCAACAAGTATCAGCCTCTGTTTGAGGGCGGCGTGGATTACTTCCGCCTGTAAGCACCTTGTAAAAGCACACAGCACCCCTTAGGCAGCACCGCACAGTGCTGCCCCCTTACAATCAGGAAAGGCAAACAGGTTTTGCGGGCCGGGGGCTTTGCCCCGGGCCTGCAGCCGGTTTGCGTTTACAATCAAAGATCCCCCCTTGCAAAAGGGGAGTGGAGGTAAAGCATCAATGGCACAGCATGACCGCTATATCAGTCCGTTTTCTACCCGCTATTCTTCGGACGAAATGCAGTATATTTTCAGCGAAGACAACAAGTTCCGCACATGGCGCCGCCTGTGGATCGCTTTGGCTAAGGCCGAGCAGAAGCAGGGCCTTGGCATCACCGATGAACAGATCGCCGAGCTGGAAGCCCACAAGGACGACATCAACTACGAGGATGCCGTTGCCCGTGAAAAACTGGTTCGCCACGATGTGATGAGCCATGTGTACGCCTATGGCCTGCAGTGCCCCAAGGCAGCCGGCATCATTCATCTGGGCGCCACCAGCTGCTATGTGGGCGATAACACCGATGTGATCATTATGCGCGAAGGCCTGCAGCTGGTGCGCAAAAAGCTGGTTGGCGTGCTGGCTCTGCTGGCCGATTTTGCCGAGAAGTACAAGGATATGCCCGCTTTGGCCTACACCCACCTGCAGCCCGCTCAGCTGACCACCGTTGGCAAGCGCGCTACGCTGTGGATGAACGAATTGTATATGGATCTGGGCGAGATCGATCACCAGATCGCCAATCTGGCTTTGCGCGGCGTAAAGGGCACCACCGGCACCCAGGCCAGCTTTATGGAGCTGTTCCACGGCGACTCGGCCAAGGTCAAGGCTGTAGAGGCCGATGTGTGCGCACAGATGGGCTTTGACAAGGTTGTTCCCGTGTGCGGCCAAACCTATAGCCGCAAGGTGGACTACATGGTGCTCAGCGCTCTGGCAGGGCTGGCCCAGTCTGCCATGAAAATGGCCACCGACATTCGCCTGCTGGCCAACTTTAAAGAAATGGAAGAGCCCTTTGAAAAGAACCAGATCGGCTCTTCGGCCATGCCTTATAAGCGCAACCCCATGCGCTGCGAGCGTATCTGCTCCATCGCACGCTATCTGATGATCGATGTGCTGAACCCCGCCATGACCACCGGAACCCAGTGGTTTGAGCGCACGCTGGACGATTCGGCCAACAAGCGCATTGCCATGGCCGAAGGCTTCCTGGCTGCCGATGCCGTTTTGAACATTCTGCTCAATATCAGCGATGGCCTGGTGGTGTATCCCAAGGTGATCCACAGCCGCGTGATGGCCGAGCTGCCCTTTATGGCCACCGAGAATGTGATGATGCACGCCGTAGAAAAGGGCGGCAACCGTCAGGAGCTGCACGAAAAGATCCGTCAGCACGCCATTGCCGCAGCCGCTGTGGTAAAGCAGGAGGGCAAGCCCAACGATATGATCGAGCGTCTGCTGGCCGACCCCGAGTTCTGCCTGGAGCGTGCCGACATTGAAAAGGTGCTGGTGCCCGAAAACTTCACGGGCCGCGCCCCCGAGCAGGTGGAGGAATTCCTGAACGAAGTGATTCGCCCCATGCTGGCTGCCAATGCCGACTGCATCGGCCAGAAAGCAGAACTGAATGTATAAAAAATGCTGAAATAAGCAAAGAACCCGCTGCGTTTCACTTTCGTGAGGGCAGCGGGTTCTTATTTTACATGGAATGTGATAGAATAATTTTAAATTATTTGTGTGATTTTTTATGCGATTTCTGGTGTGATTTTTCGCGGATGAAGCGGTCGGAGTTAAAGCCCAGGATCATGGCAAAAACAGCCGGCAGAAAGGTCAGCCCCAAAGCAAAGGGAATCCCGTGGCCAAACCGCTTGGAAATAAAGCGCTTTTGATGGTGTGCTGTTTTGTATTAGTCATCTACCCACTCAATATCTTGTTCGGCATCCCAGAAAGATTTTCCGTTCCAGATTTTAGCTTCTAAGAATGCTTCAACCGGATAATGTGTTGCGTTCCCTTTCCAGATATGTTTTTCTCCGTTGTCTGCCATTTCGTATAAGCAAAGATCAAGACGACCGTTATTAGTCCATCCTTCCAGAAAGTATTTTTTCCCTTCATAGAGAAACCATAGTTCATCACCATAATGAATGTGATCAACAAATTCACGAACATCACCATTTTTCAATTTTAGGCACCCCCTTAAAGAATTTTTTATATTTTTATTTCCGAGATGCCGCCTATCTTATCCAAAGATACATTTTTTATTT
>SFIE01000029.1 GCA_004555405.1 Subdoligranulum sp. | reverse complement strand
CCGCCTGTTTCTGCATCAGGAACTCACGTTCCCAGGCCAGCGCCTCCTTCTTTGTGGCAAAACCACGCTTGAGTTTCTGCTGACGCTCACCTTTCCAGTCGGTATAGCGGAACTGCACATACCAGGTACCGTTGTTCTTGTTCTTAAACGCTGCCATGATTGCTCCCCCCCTTCAGTCTTTCTCGTTTCTTGTACCGTAGAACTTCTCGTGGAAGAACTTGCGGTCAATCCGCCCGGAAATTGTGATGCACCCGGTTTTGGCCAATTCCTCGTTCAACTGGCGAATCAGCTTGTAGGCGTAGGGTATCGATACGCCCAGTTCCTCGGCCACTTCGTTAACACGCATAAAAATCTGGTTTGCCATGATAAGTACCTTCCTTTCTCTGTTGTTCGTGGCTGCGGCTTGCGGTTGTTGCGTTCCATACATGCCTCCTTGCTTATGGCCATCACCTTATCTCGTTTGTACCCAGAAATCGGACGGTCCATTTTATGCGCTATAATTTCTAAGCTTTTATGCTTAGTAAAATATGCTATGTTCACTATAAAGATCATCATAGATTGGAGTTGGACGTATGGCCATCGGTGAGAGAATCCACTTTTTCCGTCTGCTGCGAGGAATGACACAGAAATATCTGGGTATGGCTGTGGGCTTCCCCGAGAAATCCGCCGATGTGCGCCTGGCTCAGTATGAGACAGGATCAAGAACCCCTAAGGCAGACCTGACTGCTGCCCTGGCACAGGTGCTTGATGTATCTCCCCACGCCCTCTCTGTTCCGGATATAGACTCCTATGTTGGGCTCATGCACACCCTGTTTGCCCTTGAGGACAACTACGGGCTGAAAGTCACGGAACAGGATGGTGTACTTTCCCTGCAGGTGGATTTCCGCAAGAACAAGGATGCTGCCAGACTGCACGAGATGCTCTGGGCCTGGCGGGAGCAGGCCGCCAAGCTTGAGGCTGGAGAGATCTCTCAGGAGGAGTACGACCGCTGGCGTTACCACTACCCGGAATACGACAACAAGCAAATCCGTGCCAAGGTTCCACCGGAGGGTCTGCTCTGACCCTCTCATTTGTAGGCCACGGGAGAGCCTGTTTGTTGCACAAAATCAGTAAATTCAGATACATGAGAACAAAATAAAAAAGGTCTAACTGATCAGCAAAAATCAGTTAGACCTTTTCTCTTAGAATAAAAATCCTGCGTATTCGCAAGCCACCCAAATCACCAGAATAACTCTGAATTTGACGGGTGCTATCAATCTGCTATCAAAGGGGAAATCTGAAACCCGAAAACCCAGTGTTTATGCGGGTTTGCGGGCTCTCATATCCACTTTTTACTTATTCCAGCTCGATCGTTGCCGGGGGTTTGCCGGTGCAATCGTAGAACACGCGGTTCACGTGCTTTACTTCGTTCACGATGCGGCTGGTCACCTTGCCTAATACGCTCCAGGGCATATCGTAGCTTTCGGCGGTCATAAAGTCGATGGTGGTCACAGCGCGCAGAGCCACGGCGTAGTCGTAGGTGCGCTCGTCGCCCATCACGCCCACGCTGTGCACATTGGTGAGCGCAGCATAGTACTGGCTGATCTCTTTATCCAGCCCGGCGGCAGCGATCTCCTCGCGCCAGATGGCATCGGCTTCCTGCACGATCTTCACCTTTTCGGCGGTCACTTCGCCGATAATGCGAATGGCAAGGCCGGGGCCGGGGAACGGCTGGCGGTTCACCAGATACTCGGGCAGGCCCACCTCGCGGCCCACCTGACGCACTTCGTCCTTAAACAGATCGCGCAGAGGCTCTACCAGTTCTTTAAAATCAACGGTATCCGGCAGGCCGCCCACATTGTGGTGGCTCTTGATCACGGTGGATTCGCCGCCCAGGCCGCTTTCCACCACGTCGGGGTAAATGGTGCCCTGTGCCAGATAATCCACAGCGCCGATCATTTTGGCCTGTTCCTCAAACACGCGGATAAACTCTTCGCCAATGATCTTGCGCTTGCGCTCGGGCTCGGTCACGCCGGCCAGCTTGGCATAATAGCGCTCGCGGGCATCCACGCAGATAAAATTGATGTCAAAGTTGCCGTTGCCGGGGCCGAACACCTGGCAAACCTGCTCTTTTTCGTCCTTGCGCAGCAGGCCGTGATCCACAAACACGCAGGTGAGCTGCTTGCCGATGGCCTTCGCCAGCAGGGCAGCCAGCACGCTGGAATCCACGCCGCCGGAAAGTGCGCACAGCACCTTGCCGTCGCCGATTTTTTCCTTCAGGCTGGCCACGGTGCGCTCTACAAACGAATCCATGCGCCAATCGCCCTTGCAGCCGCACACATTGTACACAAAGTTGTGCAGCATTTTGGTGCCTTCCTGCGTGTGCAGCACTTCAGGATGGAACTGTACGGCATACAAGCCCTTTTCGGGGTTTTCCACCGCAGCCACAGGGCAGTTTGCGGTGTGGGCGCTGATGGCAAAGCCGGGAGCGGGCTGGGCAATATAGTCGTTATGGCTCATCCAGCAAATGGTTTTGGGGCTCACGCCTTCAAACAGCTTGGACTCGGTGTTCACCATAACCTCGGTTTTGCCGTATTCACGCTCGGGGGCACGATCCACCTTGCCGCCCAACTGATGCATCATCAGCTGGCTGCCGTAGCAAATGCCCAGAATGGGCACACCCCAGCTGTAAATTTCGGGGTCACAGGCAGCGGCATCGGGCAGATACACGCTGTTGGGGCCGCCGGTAAAAATAATGCCCTTGGGGTTCTTTTCCTTGATTTTGGCAAGATCGGTTTTATACGAGTAGATCTCACAATATACATTGCACTCGCGCACGCGGCGGGCAATGAGCTGATTATACTGGCCGCCAAAGTCCAGTACGATCACGGTTTCCTGCTGCATAGAGAGTTCTCCTTCCAGATGGTGCAGACCGTGCACGGGGCACAGCCGATAATTGAAGCCTATTTGAAATAGATTATACCACGCTTCGCACCAAAAACAAATACCATGGCCGTATTTATTTCCCAAAAAAGGTGAAAACGGCCGCAAAATGCCAAAGCATCTGCAGCCGTTTTCTATGAGATCAATTATTAGAGGTTATTTAGAGTAATCGTAGAAGCCCTTGCCGGATTTACGGCCCAGCAGGCCGCCGCGCACCATCTTTTTCAAAAGCAGGGCCGGGCGATATTTAGAGTCGCCGTATTCCACATACAGCGTGTTCATAATGGCAAGGCAGATATCCAGCCCGATAAAGTCAGCCAGCTCCAGCGGGCCCATGGGATGGTTTGCACCCAGCTTCATGGCCTTGTCAATATCCTCCACACTGGCGGTTTTGGTTTCCACCAAGCCGATGGCATCGTTGATCATGGGGATCAGGATCTTATTCACCACAAAGCCGGGGCCCTCGGCGACTTCAACGGGGTCCTTGCCGATGGACTGTGCCAGCTCGTAAATAAACTTAAACACTTCGTCGGGGGTGGTCATGCCGCGAATCACTTCCACCAGCTTCATGCTGGTAACGGGGTTGAAGAAGTGCATACCGATCACATGATGCTGCAGGCCAAAGCCCATTTCGGTGATGGAAAGCGAGGAAGTGTTGCTGGCAAAAATTGCCTTCGGCTGGATCACAGTATCCAGGCGGGCCAGCAGCTTTTTCTTGGTTTCCATATTTTCGGCCACGGTTTCGATGAGCAGATCCACATCGGCGGCAGCGGCTTCCTCCTCAATGAGGATATGATCCAAAATGTTCTTCATGGCGTCTTCGGCCATTTTGCCCTTGGCTACACGCTTTTGCAGCGATTTTTCCAGCTTATCCTTATGGCGCTGGGCCGATTCTTTGCTGCTGGCATACAGCAGCACGGTGTGGCCCTTGCCTGCAAAAACCTGAGCGATGCCAGAGCCCATGGTGCCTGCACCAAAAACAGCAATTTTCATAATCATATCCTCCTGTTATAATCGTTCTTCTTCGTTTTTGTTTCCGTGGTTCGGCGGCTTCTGGCCGCGGGCCAATGCTTCAGCCCGCTCCGCGTTACTGCACGGCTTTGTGCATGAATGCGCTTTTTCTTTTTTAAAAGTTTTGGTAATGTTTTGCTCGTTACTAATTTAACAATCTCTATGCTTTTATTATACTCTTTTTTCTCTCGGTTTCAATTCGCAAAAGCAATCAAGAATTCCGGGTTTTATTGTGCGATTTGCCAATTTTTTCACAATGTGATTCGCATAAAACCCTTTTTGTGAGCAAATTCACAATAAAGCTCGCAAAATTTGGCTTGTGAAAGTCCTTGCCCTCATAAGAAAACCGCTGTTCTGGCCATGAAATATTGGGCAGCTTTGCGGCTGGCTTGGCCTTTGGGCAGCCTTTTCTCTTTTCATCACGGTAAAAGCAGCCGTCTATATAGATGGCTGCAAGGAGTACACAGCCCTGTTTCATGCTGTGTACTCCCTTGTTCAGCCTGGTTGTTTTACTTTCCCTCCAACATTTGACAAAGAGCCAAAACGGTCTTGTATCCCAAAACAAAGCGAGGGCCAAAAGATTCCCGGCCCTCGCTTTGCGGATATATAAAACAAAAAGGGAGCGCTGCCATAAGCAGCGCTCCCAAAAGAGCTATAAAAGCCTTTAATTACTTGTCGATCTTAGCAACAACGCCGGAACCAACAGTACGGCCGCCCTCGCGGATAGCGAAACGCAGGCCCTCTTCCATAGCAACGGGGGTGATCAGCTCAACGTGCATGGTGACGTTATCACCAGGCATGCACATCTCGGTGCCTTCGGGCAGAGTGATGATGCCGGTCACATCAGTGGTACGGAAGTAGAACTGAGGACGATAGTTGTTGAAGAAAGGAGTGTGACGGCCGCCTTCTTCCTTCTTCAGGCAGTAAACCTGGCCCTCGAAGGTGGTGTGGGGGTGCACAGAACCGGGCTTAGCGATAACCTGGCCACGCTCGATCTGAGAGCGGTCGATACCACGCAGCAGAGCACCGATGTTGTCGCCTGCCTGAGCGTACTCCAGGCTCTTGCGGAACATTTCCAGACCAGTGATGGTGGTGGTCAGGCGCTCTTCCTTAATGCCAACGATTTCCATCTGATCGCCAACGTGAGCGGTACCACGCTCCACACGACCGGTAGCAACAGTGCCGCGGCCGGAAATGGTCATGGTGTCCTCAACGGGCATCAGGAAGGGCAGGTCAGCCTTACGGTCGGGAGTGGGGATATACTCGTCAACAGCGTCCATCAGCTCGTGGATGCAAGCATACTCAGGAGCGTTGGGATCGGTGGAAGTGCTCTCCAGAGCCTTCAGAGCGGAGCCACGGATGATGGGGGTGTCGTCGCCGGGGAAGTCGTACTCGTTCAGCAGCTCACGGATTTCCATCTCAACCAGATCCAGCAGTTCGGGATCGTCCACCTGATCGCACTTGTTCATGAACACAACGATGTAGGGCACGCCAACCTGACGGGACAGCAGGATGTGCTCACGGGTCTGGGGCATGGGGCCGTCAGAAGCAGCAACAACCAGGATAGCGCCGTCCATCTGAGCAGCACCGGTGATCATGTTCTTAACGTAGTCAGCATGGCCCGGGCAGTCCACATGAGCGTAGTGACGCTTTGCGGTGTGGTACTCAACATGAGCGGTGTTGATGGTAATGCCGCGCTCGCGCTCCTCGGGAGCCTTATCGATGTTGGCATAATCCATGAACTCTGCGTCGCCTTCCAGAGCCAGAACCTTGGTGATGGCAGCGGTCAGAGTGGTCTTGCCGTGGTCAACGTGGCCGATAGTGCCAATGTTGACATGAGGCAGGCTACGGTCAAAGCTTTGCTTTTCAGCCATTGTAGTATCCTCCTTAATATAAGAGATATAATGTGTTGAAATACAACTATTAAATCTATCTTACTTGAATTTTTAGAAAAAATCAAGTAGTTTATGCTCTATCAGCCCTTAGCGCGGCCGCTGATGATCTCATCAGCAACGCTCTTAGGCACCTGAGCATAGTGGCTGGGCTCCATCACGTACTGGCCACGGCCCTGAGTCTTAGAACGCAGGTCGGTAGCGTAGCCGAACATCTGTGCCAGAGGAACCTCGGCATTGATGCGGGTAGTACCATTCATGGACTCCTGATCACCCACCAGACCGCGGCGGCTGTTCAGGTCGCCGATCACATTGCCGATGTAGTCATCAGGCACAACAACGGCAACCTTCATGATAGGCTCCATGATGCAGGGATCAGCCTTGCGGATGGCCTCCTTGAAGGCCATAGAACCGGCGATCTGGAACGCCATTTCAGAAGAGTCAACCTCATGGTAAGAACCATCGATCAGGGTGACCTTCACATCCACAACGGGATAGCCGGCCAGAACACCGGTCTTCATAGCGCCCTGGATACCAGCGTCAACTGCGGGGATGTATTCCTTGGGAATAGCACCGCCGACAACAGCGTTGACGAACTCGTAACCCTTGCCGGGCTCATTGGGCTCAACGGTGATCTTAACATGACCGTACTGGCCCTTACCACCGGACTGACGCTTGTACTTCTCTTCGTGAGTCACAGCCTTGCGGATGGTTTCACGATAAGCAACCTGAGGTGCGCCAACGTTTGCTTCCACTTTGAACTCGCGGAGCAGACGGTCCACGATGATCTCCAGGTGCAGCTCGCCCATGCCGGCGATGATGGTCTGACCAGTTTCCTCATCCGTCCAAGTACGGAAGGTGGGGTCTTCTTCAGCCAGCTTTGCCAAGGCGATGCCCATCTTCTCGCTGCCTGCCTTGGTCTTAGGCTCAATGGCAACGCGGATAACGGGATCGGGGAAGTTCATGGACTCCAGAATGATGGGATGATCCTCATCGCACAGGGTATCACCGGTGGTGGTGTTTTTCAGGCCCACAGCAGCGGCAATGTCGCCTGCATAGCAGGTATCCAGGTCGGTGCGGTGGTTGGCGTGCATCTGCACGATACGGCCCATGCGCTCGTTGGCGTCTTTGCAGCTGTTGTACACGGTGGTACCTGCATCGACCTTGCCGGAGTAAACACGGAAGAAGGCCAGCTTACCTACGAAGGGGTCAGTGGCGATCTTGAATGCCAGAGCGGCGAAGGGGCCGTTGTCATCAGAGGGACGCTCCTCCTCTTCCTCGGTCTCAGGGTTGATACCCTTGATAGCGGGCACATCCAGAGGAGAGGGCATATAGTCAACAATGGCATCCAGCAGCTTCTGAACACCCTTGTTGCGGTAAGAAGAACCGCAGGTCACAGGAACGATCGAGTTGTCGATGGTAGCCTTGCGCAGAGCCTTCTTGATCTCTTCCTTGGTCAGTTCACCTTCGGTGAAATACTTTTCCATCAGAGCTTCGTCGGTCTCAGCAATAGCTTCCATCAGCTTTGCATGATATTCCTCGGCCTCGGCCTTCATATCCTCGGGAATGTCTTCCACGCGAATATCATTGCCCATATCGTCGTAGTACACGTCAGCCTTCATGTCGATCAGGTCGATGATACCCTTAAAGGTATCCTCGGCACCGATGGGCAGCTGAATGGCAACGGCATTGCACTTCAGGCGGTCATGCAGCATATCCAGGCAGCGCTTGAAGTTTGCACCCATGATGTCCATCTTATTCACGTACACCATACGGGGAACATGATATTCATCAGCCTGACGCCATACGGTTTCAGACTGGGGCTCAACGCCGCCCTTAGCGCACAGAACGGTCACAGAACCGTCCAGCACGCGCAGAGAGCGCTGCACCTCAACAGTGAAGTCCACATGGCCCGGGGTGTCGATAATGTTGATACGGTGCTTGTTCTTGGCATAAGACTTGGGATCGTGCTGCGTCTCAGTATGAGACCAGTAGCAGGTGGTAGCAGCAGAAGTAATGGTAATACCACGCTCCTGCTCCTGTGCCATCCAGTCCATCGTAGCAGAGCCCTCGTGAGTTTCACCGATCTTGTGGTTAACACCGGTGTAGTACAGGATTCGCTCGGTGGTGGTGGTTTTACCTGCGTCGATGTGGGCCATAATGCCAATGTTTCTGGTCATTGCCAGCGAAACGTCTCTAGCCATGGCTTTAAACCTCCTTCAACACAGATTAGTAACGGTAATGTGCAAAGGCACGGTTTGCCTCGGCCATCTTGTGAGTATCCTCACGCTTCTTGACGGCGCTGCCGGTGTTGTTGGTAGCGTCGACAATCTCGCCGGCCAGACGGGCAGACATGGTCTTTTCACCACGAGCACGGCTGTAGGTGGTCAGCCAGCGCAGGCCCAGGGTCTCACGGCGGGCAGGGCTTACTTCCAGGGGAACCTGGTAGTTAGCGCCGCCGATACGGCGGGTCTTGCACTCCAGCGTGGGCATGATGTTCTCGAGAGCCTTCTCGAACATCTCCAGGGGATCGTTGCCGGTCTTTTCCTTTACGATATCGAAAGCCTCGTAAACGATCTTCTGAGCGACACCCTTCTTGCCGTCCAGCATAATGCTGTTCACCAGACGGGTGACCATTTTGGAATTGTAAATAGGATCTGCCAAGACATCGCGCTTGGCAATGTTACCTCTTCTAGGCATCTTTCTTCCCTCCTTCATAGAATGATATCATCGGTACTCGAAAGCATTAAAACTCCCGTTGTGCCGCAAAGAGCTTTATTCGGCGTTCGCTTTGTTCAGCGTATGCCATCTATCAAAAGCCTTTGAGGCGAAGATGTTTTATTACTTCTTACCGGCCTTGGGGCGCTTTGCACCATACTTGGAACGAGCCTGGCCACGGTTTGCCACACCCTGAGTATCCAGAGTACCACGGATAATGTGGTAACGAACACCGGGAAGGTCCTTGACACGGCCGCCGCGAATCAGAACGACGCTGTGCTCCTGCAGGTTATGGCCGATACCGGGAATGTAAGAGGTGACCTCGATACCATTCGTCAAGCGGACACGGGCAACTTTACGCAGAGCAGAGTTAGGCTTCTTGGGGGTCATGGTACGAACAGCGGTGCAGACGCCACGCTTCTGGGGGCTATTCTGATCGTTGTACTGCTTCTTCTGAGAGTTGTAAGACTTCTGCAGAGCAGGAGCGGTGCTCTTCTTCACCAGAACCTCACGGCCTTTGCGAACGAGTTGGTTAAAAGTAGGCATTGTTTTCTCCTTTCTTAGTTGATGGGTGTTTATGATCTGTGCTGTTGAATGCCCAAATTGGCGCAATATCCCCAGACCACAACAGTAATATTGTACACAACAGTCTCGCCCGTGTCAACACAAAATACTCATTTTTTTCTGGATTTTCCTATTATTTTTTTATCAAATTCATTCCGGGCGTTTCTGCGGCCCCAACCGGGCAAAAAATTCCCCCGGCTGCTGTGTGCAGCCGGGGGAATAGGCTTATCAGAAAGCGGGCGGGCGGCATGGCCGTCGGCTCACTCTATATTAAATAGGAAAAGCGTTTTGCTTACTCGGCGTGGTCATAACCGCTGCCGGTTTCATCGCGAATGCGCTCTTCTTCCTCCAGGCGGGCTTCCACCTCGGGCAGGCCGGTGCCGGCGGGCAGCAGCTTGCCGATGATCACGTTCTCCTTCAAGCCGTTCAGGCGGTCAACCTTGCCGTGAATGGCGGCATCGGTCAGCACGCGAGTGGTTTCCTGGAAGGATGCAGCCGACATAAAGCTGTCGGTGGCCAAAGAGCTCTTGGTGATACCCAGCAGGATCTGGCTGGCTTCCACCAGCTTCACATCAGCCTCACCGGCATCGATGCGGGCCTGCAGCTCTTCGTTCTTGATCATCACATCGCGGCGATCCACCACACTGCCTGCAATGAAATTGCTCGAGCCGCCATCCTCAATGCGAACCTTACGCATCATCTGGCGAATCAGGATCTCAATGTGCTTGTCGTTGATATCCACGCTCTGGGTGCGGTAAACCTTCTGGATCTCGCTGATCAGGTAATCCTGCGTAGCGGTCACGCCCTTGATGGCCAGAATATCCTGGGGATATGCATGGCCCTCGGTCAGAGCGTCGCCCTTCTCCACATGGTCGCCGGTGCTCAGCATATTGTTGCCGTCGCGAACCTTCAGGTGCTGGCCGAAGGGGATCAGGTAGCTTTTCTCCACGGCTGCGCCGTTTTCGTCCACGCCGCGCACGATCACATGGCGGTGGTTGTTCTTATCCTCAACCTCCACATCGCCCTCGATCTCGCTCATGATGGCCATGGCCTTGGGGCGGCGGCTTTCCAGCAGTTCCTCAACGCGGGGAAGACCCTGCGTGATATCCTCGGCCGATGCGATACCGCCGGTATGGAAGGTACGCATGGTCAGCTGGGTGCCGGGCTCGCCGATGGATTCAGCGGCGATAACACCAACGGATTCACCCACGTTCACGCAGTTGCCGTTGCTCATGTTGTTGCCGTAGCAGTGTGCGCACACGCCCTGATGAGCGCGGCAGGTCAGCACGCTGCGGATCTCCAGCTCGGTAATACCGGCCTTCTTGATCTTTTCGGCATCGAACATATCCATCATCTTGCCGTAAGGCACAATCACTTCGCCGGTGGTGGGATCTACCACATCATGCACGGCAAAGCGGCCCTTCAAGCGCTCGGTAAAGCTTTCGATCACGGCGTTGCCTTCCTTGATGTCACGCACTATGATGCCGTGCTCGGAATGGCAATCCTCCTCGCGGATGATCACATCCTGTGCAACGTCCACCATTCGGCGGGTCAGGTAGCCCGAGTCAGCGGTACGCAGAGCGGTATCGGCCAAGCCCTTACGAGCACCACGGGATGCAACGAAGTATTCCAGGATGTTCAGGCCTTCGCGGTAGTTGGCACGAATGGGCATCTCGATGGTTTTACCGGCGGTGTTTGCCAGCAGACCGCGCATACCGGCCAGCTGCTTGATCTGGTTCATAGAACCACGGGCGCCGGAGTCGGCCATCATGTAGATGGGGTTGCGCTGGTGGTTGGTTTTCAGGTTGTTGGACAGAGCGTTTGCCACCTTGTCGGTGGTGTCCTGCCAAACCTCAATCACCTTCTTGTAGCGATCCTCCTCAGACAGCAGGCCGCGGTTGAACTGCTTGCTGATCTTTGCCACGCGCTTGTCGGCTTCTGCCAGCAGGGCGGGCTTTTCTTCGGGCATCACAGCATCCGAAACAGCCACGGTGATGGCCGACAGAGTGGAGTACTTGTAGCCCTGTGCCTTGATGTGATCCAGCATCACAGCCGTGGTTTTCACGCCGTGCTTGGTCAGGCAGCGGCTGATGATGTCGGGCAGGGTCTTTTTGGTCACCTGGAAGGCAATTTCCAGATCGGCGCAATGCTCGGGATCGTTGCGGTCCACATAGCCCAGATCCTGCGGGATGGGCGTATTGAAGATCAGACGACCCACGGTGGTTTCCACCAGACGGGTCACGGTCTCGCCGTTCAGCTCGGCCTCGCGGCGCACCTTGATGGGGGCCTGCAGGCTTACCACGCCGGTGGCATGGGCCATCAGGGCCTCATTCTCATCGCGGAACACACGCACATGGCGCTTCACTTCGCCGTTCTCGTCCAGCATTTCGTTGCCGTTTTCGTCCAGAACAGGGGCATTCTCCCAGGGGTTCACGATGGTCAGATAGTAGCTGCCCAGGATCATATCCTGCGTAGGCACGGCCACGGGCTCGCCGTCGCTGGGCTTGAGCAGGTTGCCGGAAGCCAGCATCAGCATCTTGGCCTCACGCTGTGCCTCTGCGCCCAGGGGCAGGTGAACAGCCATCTGGTCGCCGTCAAAGTCGGCGTTGAATGCGGTACAGGCCAGGGGGTGCAGCTTAATGGCACGGCCCTCCACCAGCACGGGCTCAAAAGCCTGAATGCCCAGGCGGTGCAGCGTAGGTGCGCGGTTCAGCAGTACGGGATGGCCCTTGATCACGGTTTCCAGGCTGTCCCACACCTCGGTGCTGGCGCGCTCTACAGCCTTGCGGGCTGCTTTGATGTTGCTGGCAACGCCGCGCTCCACCAGATCTTTCATTACGAAGGGCTTGAACAGCTCCAGTGCCATTTCCTTGGGCAGGCCGCACTGATACATTTTCAGCTCGGGGCCAACCACGATAACCGAACGGCCCGAGTAGTCCACGCGCTTGCCCAGCAGGTTCTGACGGAAACGGCCCTGCTTGCCCTTGAGCATATCCGAAAGGCTCTTGTAGGGGCGGTTGTTGGCGCCTGCCACGGGGCGGCCGCGGCGGCCGTTGTCGATCAGGGCGTCCACAGCCTCCTGCAGCATACGCTTTTCGTTGCGAATAATGATGTCGGGAGAATCCAGCTCCAGCAGGCGCTTCAGACGGGTGTTGCGGTTGATCACGCGGCGATACAGATCATTCAGATCGCTGGTTGCGTAACGGCCGCCGTCCAGCTGCACCATGGGGCGGATATCCGGCGGGATCACGGGGATCACGGTCATGATCATCCACTCGGGCTTCTGGCCGCTGGTGCGGAATGCATCCACCACGCCCAGGCGCTTGAGCAAACGCACGCGCTTCTGGCCGGTGGCATCTTCCAGCTGCTCATGCAGCTTTTTGCTCAGGGTCTCGGGGTCAAACTCGGGGTCGCGCAGCAGGGTCTGAATGGCTTCAGCGCCCATGCCGGCCTCGAATTCGTCCTCGTACTTGTCGCGCATTTCCTTGTATTCAGTCTCGGTCAGCAGCTGCTTTTTCTCCAGCGGGGTCAGACCGGGATCGGTAACGATATAACGGCTGAAATACAGCACCTGCTCCAGCAGGCGGGGGCTGATGTCCAGCATCAGGCCAATGCGGCTGGGCGTGCCCTTGAAGTACCAGATGTGGCTCACGGGCGCAGCCAGCTCAATGTGGCCCATACGCTCGCGGCGCACCTTGGAGCTGGTAACCTCCACGCCGCACTTTTCGCACACCTTGCCCTTGTAGCGAATGCGCTTATACTTGCCGCAGTGGCATTCCCAGTCCTTCGTAGGTCCAAAAATGCGCTCGCAGAACAAGCCGTCACGCTCGGGCTTGGTGGTGCGGTAGTTAATGGTTTCGGGCTTTTTCACCTCACCGAAGCTCCAGGCGCGGATCTGTTCGGGAGAGGCAATACCAATTTTTATCGAATCGAACTCGTTATTTTCCATGAAGCGAACCCTTTCTAAGTCTTCAGTATGGGTGAGGCAGATCAAAAGTCATCGCCCAGCGGGTCAGGATCCTGCATACCGAACAGGTCCTCTGCGGTAGGCTCCTTTTCCTCGCCGAAATCATCGTCAAGGTCCGAGTCGCCGTCTTCGGCATCGCGCACGCTGTAATCGCTGCTCAGCTCGTCCTCAACCAGAACATCTTCGCCCACGGGCATACCGGGGCCGAAGCCTTCCTCATCATCAAACTTCTGGCTCATGTCGATCTCGTTGCCGTCCTTATCCTGCACGACCATGTTCAGGCCAAGGCTCTGCATTTCCTTCATCAACACGCGGAAAGATTCGGGAATGCCGGGCTTGGGCATAGGATCGCCCTTCACAATGGCCTCGTAAGTCTTTACACGGCCCACCTGATCGTCCGACTTGACGGTCAGGATCTCCTGCAGGGTGTAAGCGGCGCCGTAAGCTTCCAGAGCCCAAACTTCCATTTCGCCGAAGCGCTGGCCGCCAAACTGTGCCTTGCCGCCCAGAGGCTGCTGGGTAACCAGGCTGTAGGGGCCCACGGAACGAGCGTGGATCTTATCGTCAACCAGATGATGCAGCTTCAGATAGTACATATAACCGACCGTTACCTTGTTGGGGAACTTTTCACCGGTGCGGCCGTCATACACAGTGCTCTTGCCGTCATCGGTCAGGTCGATCTTTCTAAAGTCAATGATGTGGCCCTTCTCGCCCATCAGGCGGGGCAGGTCGGTGGGATACTCAGGGGCATTCTCACCATGCCACTTTTCGCGTGCTGCTTCAAAGCAGTCGCGGATATCGCTTTCCTGTGCGCCGTCGAACACGGGGGTCATCACCTTGATGCCCAGTGCCTTAGCCACATAGCCAAGGTTCACTTCCAGCACCTGACCAATGTTCATACGGGAAGGAACGCCCAGGGGGTTCAGCACGATGTCCAGCGGGGTGCCGTCGGGCAGGAAGGGCATATCCTCCTGCGGCAGAATGCGGGAAACAACACCCTTGTTGCCGTGACGGCCTGCCATCTTATCGCCCACGCTGATCTTGCGCTTCTGGGCAATATAGCAGCGCACCACCTTGCGCACACCGGGGGCCAGCTCGTTGCTGTTTTCGGGGGTGAACACCTTTACATCCACCACGATGCCGTATGCGCCGTGGGGCAGGCGCAGAGAATTGTCACGCACTTCGCGTGCCTTTTCGCCAAAGATGGCGCGCAGCAGGCGCTCTTCGGCAGTCAGCTCGGTTTCGCCCTTGGGGCTCACCTTACCGACCAGAATATCACCGGCCGTCACCTCGGCACCAATGCGAATGATGCCGCGCTCGTCCAGATCCTTCAGGCTGGCATCGCCAACGCTGGGGATATCGCGGGTGATCTCTTCAGGTCCCAGCTTGGTTTCACGGGCCTCGGTTTCATACTCTTCCACATGGATAGAGGTATAAACATCCTCGCGCACCAGCTTTTCGTTCAGCAGAACGGCGTCCTCGTAGTTATAGCCTTCCCAGGTCATAAAGCCGATCAGCGCATTCTTGCCGATGGAAACTTCGCCGTTGCGGGTCGCGGGGCCGTCGGCCAGCACCTGACCGGCCTTGACCTCTTCGCCCACGCTCACGATGGGGCGCTGGTTCACGCAGGTGCCCTGGTTGGAGCGCAGGAACTTGGAAAGCTCGTAGCGATCGGTCGAAGTGGGGCTGGTGCGAACCACGATGTTGGCTGCATCCACCTTTTCCACCACGCCGTCGTTCTTGGCCAGGATGCACACGCCGGAGTCGGTGGCGGCCTTGTATTCCATACCGGTAGCCACAATGGGCTGCTGGGTGACCATCAGAGGCACAGCCTGGCGCTGCATGTTGGAGCCCATCAGAGCACGGTTACAGTCATCGTTCTCCAGGAAGGGGATCATGGCGGTTGCCACAGACACCATCATTCGGGGAGAAACGTCCATAAAGTCTACCTGCTCGCGCTCGATCTCCAAAATCTCATCGCGGCGGCGGGCCGAAACACGGGGGCGCACAAAGCAGTTGTTCTCGTCCAAAGGCTCGTTGGCCTGTGCCACGGTGTACTCATCTTCCACATCGGCGGTCATGTAAACCACTTCGTCGGTCACGCGGCCGGTCTCTTTATCCACACGGCGGTAGGGGGCTTCCACAAAGCCGTACTCGTTGATGCGGGCGTAGGTGGCCAGATACGAGATCAGACCGATGTTGGGGCCTTCAGGAGTTTCGATGGGGCACATACGGCCGTAGTGGGTGTAATGCACGTCACGCACTTCAAAGCCTGCGCGGTCACGGCTCAAGCCGCCGGGGCCCAGAGCGGACAGACGGCGCTTATGCGTCAGCTCAGACAGAGGGTTGTTCTGGTCCATGAACTGCGACAGCGGGCTGGAACCGAAGAATTCCTTGATGGCGGCCACCACAGGGCGAATGTTTACCAGGCTCTGGGGGCTGATCTCGGTGTTTTCCTGATTCTGCAGGGTCATGCGCTCGCGGATCACACGCTCCATACGGCTGAAGCCGATGCGGAACTGGTTCTGCAGCAATTCGCCCACGCTGCGGATACGGCGGTTGCCCAGATGGTCGATATCGTCGCTCACGCCGATGCCGAAGTCCAGGCCGTTCAGGTAGTTGATCGAGGCGAAGATATCGTCCACGGTCACGGTGGGGCAGATCAGCAGATTGTGGTTCTTTTCCAGCAGCTTCTTCTGCTCGGCCTCATCGCTGGTCTCCTGCAGAATGCTGCGCAGCTCGGCAAAGCTTACGCGCTCGTTGATGCCGGCTTCCTCTACATTAAAGTTAAAGAAGGGCTGGGCATCCACAGTGCCGTTGGTGACCACCTTCACCTTGTGCTCGCCAATGCTCAGCACCACCACGGAAACACCGGCGCTGTCGGCAGCCTCGGCGGCCTCACGGGTGATCTTTTCGCCCTCGGCGATGAGAATTTCACCGGTGAGAGGAGCGATCACGTTCTCGGCGGCAACAAAGCCGGTGATGCGGCGTGCCAGCGAGAGCTTTTTATTCATCTTATAGCGGCCGAAGCGCGACAGATCATAGCGGCGGGGGTCAAAGAACAGTGCCTGCAGATGGTTGACGGCGCTTTCCACCGTGGGGGGCTCACCGGGGCGCAGCTTGCGGTAGGTTTCCAGCAAGGCTTCCTCGCGGTTGTGGGTGGGGTCTTTTTCCAGCGTGGCCAGAATGCGGGGATCCTCGCCGAAGAAATTCAAAATCTCTTCATCGCTGCCCTTTTCGCTCAGTGCACGGATCAGCACGGTCACGGGCAGCTTGCGGTTTTTATCGATGCGCACATAGAACACATCGTTGACATCGGTTTCATATTCCAGCCATGCGCCGCGGTTGGGGTTCATGGTGGCGGTGTACAGCTTTTTGCCCAGCTTGTCAAAGCTTTCGCCGTAGAAAACACCGGGGCTGCGCACCAGCTGGCTGACGATCACTCGCTCGGCGCCGTTGATGATAAAGGTACCGCTGTCGGTCATCAGCGGGAAGTCGCCCATGAAGATTTCCTGCTCTTTCAGCTCGCCCGTGGTTTTGTTGAACAGGCGTGCGGTCACGCGCAGGGGTGCGGCATAGGTGGTATCGCGCAGCTTGCACTCGTTGATGCTGTATTTGGGATTATTCTCCAGGCGGAAATCAACAAAATCCAGCACAAGGTTACCGGAGTAATCCTCGATCGCTGCGATATCCTTGAATACCTCCTTCAACCCTTCGTCCAGAAACCACTTATACGAGTTTTTCTGGATCTCGATCAGGTTGGGCATGTCAATGACTTCGTCGATGCGGGAGAAACTCATTCGCTCGGTTTTACCGCGCATTTGGGGCTTGACCTTCATCATAAAAAGCAACCACTCCTAACTTTTTGGTATCTTTTCGGCTCGGTTCACACCGCCTGAAAAGCCAAAATCTTTTTCAGGCAGCTCATCTTTCATCTCGCAGCCGGTTTTCAGGGGCTGCGTTTGGGCATTTTTAACAAACTTTTATTCACATATTAGGCACATTGACCGTAAAAAGGGCGGTCTGATCCATTTTGTGATAATGAGTTAGTATAATCTAAAAAAACTTCTATGTCAAGCGGTTTTCAGGCTTTTTTTCAAAAATACAAAAAGCCCCCACCCAGCGTAAGAAACGCCCGGGTGAGGGTTTACTTTTTTGTTCAATTTGCCGGTTTGGGGTTTTTCCGGGCGGCCGCCGGTGGCCGCCCAGCCCGGTTTGTTGTCATTTTGCCCATTCCGGCGGCTTTATCAATCCAAAAAGTCCTTCAGCTTTTTGCTGCGGCTGGGGTGGCGCAGCTTGCGCAGGGCCTTGGCCTCGATCTGGCGGATACGCTCACGGGTAACATTGAACTCCTTGCCCACTTCCTCCAGCGTGCGGGGGCGGCCATCCACCAGGCCAAAGCGCAGGCGCAGCACCTTTTCCTCGCGCTCGGTCAGGGTGTCCAGCACTTCCGAAAGCTGCTCGCGCAGCAGGGTGTGGCTGGCCACCTCGGCGGGCACGGGCGCCTCGTCATCGGGGATAAAGTCGCCCAGATGGCTGTCCTCCTCCTCGCCGATGGGGGTTTCCAGCGAAACCGGCTCCTGTGCCACACGCATGATCTCGCGCACCTTGTCTACCGACATTTCCAGCCGCTCGGCGATTTCCTCGGCCGTGGGCTCCTTGCCCTGCTCGTGCAGCAGCTGGCTGCTCACCTTTTTCACCTTATTGATGGTTTCCACCATGTGTACGGGAATGCGGATGGTGCGGGCCTGATCGGCAATGGCGCGGGTGATGGCCTGGCGGATCCACCAGGTTGCATAGGTAGAGAACTTAAAGCCCTTGGTGTGGTCAAACTTTTCCACTGCCTTGATCAAGCCCAGATTGCCCTCCTGGATCAGATCCAGGAACTGCATACCGCGGCCCACATAGCGCTTGGCAATGGAAACCACCAGTCGCAGGTTGGCCTCGCTCAGGCGCTTGCGGGCGGCAACGCCCTTTTTGATGGCCTTCAGGCAGGCGGCCTTTTCTTCTTCCGAAAGTGCGTCGGGGTCGGCATCATACTTTTCCTTGGCCTCGCTGCCCGCCTTGATGGTAAGGGCCAGGTTCACTTCCTCCTCGGGGGTCAGCAGCGGCACGCGGCCGATCTCCTTCAGATAAACCTTCACGGGGTCATCAATGGCCACCCCCTCCGCCGAGAGAGCGCTTTCAAACTGGTCGGCGTTGCTTTCGGTCAGGGTAAAGCCCTCGTCGTCGGCTTCCTCCATCACTTCCACATTTTCACGCTCCAGCAGGACATACAGCTGATCCACCTTTTCCACATCGAAATTGCTTTCTTCCATGGCGTCATACAGTTCTTTGGTGGTCACCTTTCCGGTGTGCTTTCCCTTTTCCAGCAGTTCCTTCAATCCCATTTTTTTCTCTGCCATAATTGCGTTCTCCTTATTCTTTGTATAATAACACAGGCACAGACCCTTCCCTCTATTCCCAGAAGGTCAGCTCTTTTCCTTTTGCAGACTTTGCAGGTAATTTTGCAGTTCATCGGCGCTCATGCTGCCCGCCTTGCTGCTTTTGGGCAGGCTTTTGCGAATGCGCGTCAAAAACATTTCTATATCCTGATCCGTCAGGTTCAAATCGGCATTGCGCGCCAGCAGCTGGGCCAGCTGGGCCAGATCCTGCTCACTTAGCACCGCGCCCAAAGCGCTCAGGCTCACCGCCGCCCCCTGACTGTCCAGTGCGAAGATCGCGCTGCACACCTGCTGCATTTCGGGCAGCAGAAATTCGCCGGGCGTGATCTTTGCACGCACCTTACGGATCACCGCCGGGTCCTTGAGCATGGCCGCCACCAGCTGCTGCTCGGCATTGGCCAGCCCCAGCGCCTTGCTGCCCCCCAGATCATAGGGCACCTTGATGCTGGCCGCCACGCCCTCGCCCGCCAGCTGCTGCTGGCGGCGCCGCCGGGCCGTTTGCTCGGCACGGCGCACAGCGCCCTGCAGCTGGGTTTGTATCGCGCCGCGGCTTATGCCGGTCTCCTCGGCCAACCGGCCCGCATACACCTCGCGCTCGGTGGGGCTGATGTGCCCCGCCAGCAGGGCCAGCGCCTCTTTTATGTAATCCAGCCGCCCCTTGTCGGTGGCGATATCATACTTGGCACGGATCTTGGCCAGCTTGAACTCGGTGGCGTTGGCCGTGCCGTTCAAAAGCATTTCAAAGCGATCCCTGCCGAACTTTTTGATAAACTCGTCCGGGTCCTTTGCGCCGGGAATGTTCAGCACACTCACTCTGGCCGGGCTGGGGGCAAACAGCTCCAGGCTGCGTGCGGCCGCCTTCTGCCCGGCTTCGTCACTGTCGTAGCTCAAAATCACTTCGTCGGCGTATTCTCCGATCAGCTTCACCTGCTCGGGCGTAAGCGCCGTGCCGCAGGCACACACCGCCGTGTCAAATCCGGCCTGATGCATACTGATCACATCCATATATCCCTCGCACAGGATATAGCGCCGACTGGTGGAGCGCTTGGCAATGTTGAGGGCAAACAGCGTGCGGCTTTTTTTGTACACCACGGTTTCAGGGCTGTTGATGTACTTGGGCTTGGAATCATCCAGCACGCGCCCGCCAAAAGCGATCACATTGCCCCGCAGGTCAATAATAGGGGTGATCATGCGGTGGCGAAACAGATTGTACAGGTTTCCCTTTTCGCTGCGCCGCACAAGGCCGCTTTCCAGCAGCTCCTCCTCATTATACCCGCGCCCTTTCAGATAATGCAGAAGGTCGCTGTAGCTGTCCGGCGCATAGCCCAGCCCAAAGCGGCGAATGGTATTGTCGGAAAGGCCGCGGCGCTTGCGCCAGTATTCCCGGGCCAAGGCGGCCTCGGGGGTGGGCTTGTTCAGCTGATCGTAAAAATAGCGGGCCGCATCCCGGTTGATGGCCAGCACCTTGCGGCGCATTTCCCCGGCCTTGTCTTCCTCGTTGGGCATGGGCATTCCCACCCGGCTGGCCAGCAGCTTCACGGCCTCTACATATTCCAGATTGCTGATCTTTTTGATAAAGGTGATCACATCGCCGCCCGCGCCGCAGCCAAAACAGTAAAAGCTCTGGGTTTCGGGATACACCACAAAGCTGGGCGTTTTTTCGGTGTGAAACGGGCACAGCCCCGTGCAGGTGCGGCCTCGGCGGCGCAGCTGCACATAGCTTTGCACCACATCCTCAATGTCGTTGCGGCGCACCACTTCCTGAATATAATCCTGTGGGATCATTGCACCCATTCCCCCCTTTCCGCTCGGATCGGCGTTTTACAGAATGTGCCATTTCTGCGGCACAAACAGCTGTTCGTACAGCCGTGTGGCAAACTCATCGCTCATGCCGCTGATATAATCCACGGCGGCGCGGTCCAGTCCTTCGGTGTAGGCCACCTGCAGATACAGGTTGGGCAAAAGCTCGGGCTCGGCCAGAATTTTTTCGTAAAGATCCGTGATCAGCTTTTCCACCTTGCGCTCCTCGCGCTTGGCCTCGGGGTCGACATACACGGTGGAATACATAAACTCCCGCAGCACCTCGTAGGCATCGTTCACCTGCGGGCTGAAACTCAGTGCGCTGCCCTCCTGGCTGTTTTTCACAAGATCCGTGATCATGGTGGTAATGCGCTGGCTCTTGGTGCTGCCCAGCACCTGCACCGCATCGGCCGGCAGCTGCTCCTCGCGCAGCACCCCCGCCGTGATGGCATCCTCGATATCGTGGTTCAAAAACGCGATATGGTCGGCCCGGCGCACGGCGCAGCCCTCCAGCGTGGCAGCCCACTCGCCCTTGGTGTGGGTCACAATGCCGTTGCGCACCTCCCAGGTCAGGTTCAGCCCGCGGCCCGCCCGCTCCAGCTTGTCCACCACGCGCAGGCTTTGCTGATAGTGTGCAAAGCCCCCCGGGCTCAAAGTGTTCAGTGCGCGCTCGCCCGCATGGCCGAAGGGCGTGTGCCCCAGATCATGCGCCAGGGCGATGGCCTCAGTAAGGTCCTCGTTCAGCTGCAGCGCCCGCGCAATGGTGCGTGCGATCTGGCTCACCTCTAATGTATGGGTCAGCCGGGTGCGGTAATGATCCCCTTCCGGGCTTAAAAACACCTGTGTTTTCTGCTTCAGGCGGCGAAAGGCCTTGCTGTGCAGCACACGGTCACGGTCACGCTGAAAGCAGGTGCGGATCTCGTCCGGCTCTTCGGGGTGCTGGCGGCCCCGGCTTTGGGCGCTGAGCGCCGCCCGGGGCGAAAGAATCTGCTTTTCGATCTGTTCTGTTCGTTCGCGGATCGTCATTTTAAAGCCCTCCCTATATTATAGAGTACGCCAAAAAACGCAAAAACACTTCTTTATATTTAAAAATAAATGCAAAATTTTTCTTGCGGCAGCGCCGCCCTATGCCGTCCCGGCATTGAAGGCACCACCGCACAATTCCCGCCTTACGGCTTAAGCACTGCTGCCGCGGCTGTGAAGCACAATCTGCGCCCGAAAAATACTCGATAATACACCAAGTATTATCTGCGCTTTTTGCTTAGCAGCTTGCACTTTTCGCTCGCTGCATCGGCACTTAGAATGATGCGGTATTGCCTTAAAACGGGGTATAAAACGGTTCGCTGCATTCCAGCTGTGCCGCCCCCCGCGTCAGCTCGCGGAAAGCGGGGATCAGCGGCTGCTCCTGCCCGGCAGGCAGCACAAAGCACAGCTCCACTTTATCGGTAAACACAGGCTCCTCGGCCTGTGCGCCTGCACCGCTGATCAGCAGCATGGCCCGCTCGTACAGGCCATATTCCACCGTAACGCGGCAGCGCACACACGCGCGCACCGTTACCACCTGCGCCGCATCCAGTGCCGCAGCGGCCGAGGCCGTATAGGCGCGCACCAGCCCTCCGGTGCCCAGCAGAATGCCGCCGAAATATCGTGTGACCACCACGATCACATCCTTCAGCTCCCGGTGCTGAATGCACTCCAGCACCGGTGTGCCCGCCGTTTTGGCCGGCTCGCCATCGTCAGAATAGCGCACACGGTTGCCCTCACGCAGGCAATAGGCAAACACATTGTGCCGGGCCGTGCGGTTTTCGCTGCGGATCTTTTCCAAAAAAGCCAGAGCCTTTTCCTCGGTATCCGCAAAAGCCGCCGAGGCAATAAACCGGCTGTGCTTTTCTTCGATCTCGGCCACCGAGGTGCCGCGAATGGTGCGGTAATCGTTCATAAAAAACCTCTCGCTGCACAAATGCAAAAAAGGCGGTTTGAAAGTTCAAACCGCCTTTAGTGTGCGAAAAATTACTTCTTCAGGCCGAAACGCTTGTTGAAGCGATCAACGCGTCCGCCGGTGTCGACCAGCTTCTGCTTGCCGGTGTAGAAGGGATGGCACTTACTGCAAACTTCGACATGGATCTCAGGACGGGTAGAACGAGTCTGGATCACGTTGCCGCAGGCGCAGGTGACGGTGCAATCCACATAGTTGGGATGGATACCTGCCTTCATTTGTGTTCACCTCTTTATAATGTTATGATCTTGCGGGGCCATACCTATTTATATGTGCCCAATCACAACCTTCAATATCAGCTACCAGCGGGGTTCATGCGCCCCCGGAGCAGCCTTGGGAACGATTGCCATAATAGTATAGCATGGTTTTGCAAAAAGTCAAGTGTTTTTTATGCCAAAATAGGCTTGCAGGCCTCGGCCAGCTTTTCTTTTTTTGCCTCGGCCTGTGCCAGGTCTGCGCCCTTGGTGGTAAAGTAGATCTTGATCTTGGGCTCGGTGCCGGAGGGGCGCACGATTACCGTGGAGCCGTCGGCCAGGGCATAAGTCAGGATATTGGCGGCGGGCAGGCCGGTTTCTTCGGCCTTTTCAAAGTCCTGCGTTTTGACAACGGCAATACCGGCCAGCTCGGTAATGGGCTGCTTGCGCAGGCCGTCCATAATGGCGGCCATCTTGTCCATACCGGAAAGGCCGGGGAATTCAAAGCTGTCCACCTTGTTCAGATAGCGGCCGTACTGTGCGTAGATCTGCTCCATGCGCTCTTTGATGCTGGAGCCGATGCTGCGGTAATAGGCGGCCATTTCGCAGATCAGCATCGAGCCGATGATGGCGTCCTTATCGCGCACATAGGGCCCGGCCAGATAGCCGTAGCTTTCCTCAAAGCCAAAGATAAAGCGATCCACCTCACCGGCGGCCTCCAGACGGGCGATCTGGTCGCCGATCCACTTAAAGCCTGTCAGCACATTGCGGCACTCCACGCCGTAGTGTGCCGCCACGGCATCGGCCAGGGGCGTGGAAACAATGCTCTTGCACGCCACGGGGGCCTTGGGCATGGTGCCCTGCTCGATGCGGCCTGCACAGATGTAATCCAGCAGCAGCACGCCCACCTCGTTGCCCGAAAGCAGCTCGTAGCTGCCGTTTTTGCAGCGCACGGCAATGCCCACACGGTCGGCATCCGGGTCGGTGGCCAGCATCAAATCGGCATTTTGCTTTTCGGCCAGCTCCAGGCCAAGGCGCAGGGCCTCAAAAATTTCGGGGTTGGGATAAGGGCAGGTGGGGAAATTGCCGTCCGGGTCCTTCTGCTCGGGCACGATGGTGATATCCGTAATGCCAATGTCGTTCAGCACACGGGTGACCGGCACCAGTCCCGAGCCGTTCAGCGGGCTGTACACCAGCTTCAGGCCGGCTGTTTTGCACAGGCCGGGGCGCACACTGCGGGATTTGATGGCGGTGTACAGCGCTTCCTTACAGTCATCGCCCACATATTGGATCAGGCCCTTTTCCATTCCCTCGGCAAAGGGCAGGGTTTTTGCGCCCTCCAGAATATCGGTTTTCTGAATTTCGGCATACACGGCATCGGCTGCATTGTCGGTCATCTGGCAGCCATCGGGGCCATAGGCCTTATAGCCGTTGTACTTGGCGGGGTTGTGGCTGGCCGTGATCATAATACCGGCGTTGCACTGATAATAGCGCGTGGCAAAGCTCAGCGCGGGCACCGGCATCAGCTCCGGATAAATGCGCACCTGCACGCCGTTGGCCGCCAGCACCTCGGCTGCCGCCCTGGCAAACACATCGCTTTTAATGCGGCTGTCATAGCTGATGGCCACCGTTTGGCTGCCGCCCTGCGTTTTCACCCAGTTGGCCAGGCCCTGTGTGGCCTGACGCACGGTATAAATATTCATACGGTTGGTGCCTGCGCCGATCACACCGCGCAAACCCGCGGTGCCGAATTTCAGCGCCACGGCAAATCGCTCGCGAATTTCGTTTTCATTGTCCCGAATACTTTCCAGCTCGGGCTTCAGGTCGGGGTCATCCAGCTGGGCATTCAGCCAGCGCTCATACATTTCATGCACCATAACAATTCCACCTGTTCTTTCGGGCAGCGCCGCGGCGCTTGGGCTGCGGCAGGCCGCCTTTTGTTGTGAAAGATGCCTTTTGCCGGGAAGTGCCCGGCCTCCAAAGCATCGCCTTCGTAAGCCTGTATTATCTTAAATATAATACCGCCGGGGGGCTTTTGTCAACAAACTGTCCTTTTTTCGAGCCGATGCACGGTTTTTGTTTGTGTGAATTCATAATTGAATCCCCCTGCCGGGAAATGGTATAATTCTATTATGCGGCATTTCGCCTTTTTCGCTGAAATTCCGCGTGCTTCGGGAGCAAAAGCCCCTCGCACTCTGCGACCGCTGCCCCTGCTTCGGTTCGCTGTATCCGCCACTGGCGGCGCTCGCCTTTGCAGCACAAAGCATTATCTGCGCTTTTGGCTTAGCATCTGCCGCACCTCGCTCACCGTATCGGCACTTAGAATGATGCGGTATTGCCTCAGCAACATTAGAGGAGTTATGGAATGAAAAAAAACACGCTTTCCCCCGAAGCCTTTCACTTTGAAGGCAAAATGTCCTTAAAGCAGGCTTTGCCCCTTGGCATGCAGCATGTGCTGGCCATGTTTGTGGGCAATCTGACCCCCCTGCTCATCATCACCGGTGCCTGCGGCCTGGCCGGCGGCGAATTTGCCGAGCTGCAGGTCACCCTTTTGCAGAACGCCATGTTGGTGGCCGGCCTTGTCACGCTGCTGCAGCTGTACGCCATTGGCCCGGTGGGCGGCAAAGTGCCCATCATCATGGGCACCTCCTCCGGCTTTATCGGTGTGTTCAGCTCGGTGGCTGCCTCTATGGGCGGCGGTGTGCTGGCCTACGGCGCCATTATGGGCGCTTCCATCATCGGCGGCCTGTTTGAAACCGTGCTGGGCTTCTTCTTAAAGCCCCTGCGCAAGCTTCTGCCCCCGGTGGTCACCGGCACCGTGGTGCTTTCCATTGGCCTGAGCCTGATCTCGGTCGGCGTAAACTCCTTTGGCGGCGGCAACACAGCCAAGGATTTCGGCTCCACCGAGAATCTGCTGCTGGCCATTTTTGTGCTGGTGGTCATTCTGGTGTGCAAGCACTCCGGCAACACCTTTTTAAGCTCTTCCTCCATTCTGGTGGGCATCATCTGCGGCTACATTGCCGCTTTCCTGATGGGCTTTGTGCTGCCCACCACCGGCATCACCGCCGAGGGTGCAGAGTACACCAAGGCATGGGTGCTGAACTGGAACAAGGTTGCCAGCGCCAAATGGTTTGCCGTGCCCTCGCTGCTGCCTGTAAAGCCTGTGTTTGATATGCGCGCCATTGCCCCGGTGCTCATCATGTTTATCGTGACCGCCGTGGAAACCGTGGGCGATATTTCGGGCGTGATCATGGGCGGTATGGACCGTGAGGCCACCGACACCGAGCTTTCGGGCGGCGTGATGTGCGACGGTCTGGGCTCCAGCGCGGCCGCTTTGTTCGGCGTGCTGCCCAACACCTCCTTCAGCCAGAATGTGGGCCTTGTTTCCATGACCAAGGTGATCAACCGCTTTGCACTGGCCACCGGCGCTGTATTTCTGATCCTGTGCGGCCTTGTGCCCAAGCTGGGCGCACTGGTTTCCATCATGCCCCAATCCGTTTTGGGCGGCGCTGCCGTGATGATGTTCTCTTCCATCGTGGTCAGCGGCATTCAGCTGATCACCCGCGATCCCCTCACCCCGCGCAGCCTCAGCATCGTTTCGGTTGCGCTGGGCCTTGGCTACGGCATTGGCGCCAACAGCGGCATTCTGGCCCACGCCCCGCAAATGATCTCTCTGGTGTTCGGCGGCTCCGGCATTGTGCCTGCCGCACTGGTGGCCATTGTTCTGAATCTGGCACTCCCCCGCGAAACCGAACCCGCCAACGCCTGATTTTTCAGGGTGTAACCCGATTTTGTAAACAAAAGGAGCCTGCGTATGATCAGCAAGGTAAACAGCTTTGGTCTATCGGGGCTTTCGGGCTTTTTAGTCACCGCTGAGGCAGACCTGAACCAGGGTCTGCCTCAGTTCACATTGGTGGGCCTGCCCGACAGCGCCGTAAAAGAAAGTGCCCAGCGCGTACACAGTGCGCTGAAAAATCTGGGATTCAAGTGGCCGGTAAGCCGCATCACGGTCAATCTGGCTCCTGCAGATGTGCGCAAAACCGGCCCCGTATACGATCTTCCCCTGCTGCTGGCCCTGCTGAGCGCCAGCGGCCAGCTCAACAGCCCGGGCGCACACCGCGCTTTCGTGGGCGAGCTTGGGCTGGATGGTGCGCTGCGCCCCGTTACCGGCGTGCTGAGCATGGCGCTGTGCGCGGTGCAATGCGGCATCCGCGAGTTTTTTGTGCCGCGGGCCAACGCCCCCGAGGCCGCCGTGGTGGAGGGCCTCACCGTGTACCCGGCCGACGATGCCCGCCAGGTGGTGGAGCATCTTTTGGGGCGGCAGCTGCTGCTTCCGGCCGAGTCAGTGCCCTACACACCAGAGGCATGGCAGGGCCTGCCGGATTTTGCGGATGTACACGGCCAGCCCATTGCCCGCCGTGCCATGGAGATCGCCGCCGCAGGCGGGCACAACATTTTGCTGATCGGCCCGCCGGGCACCGGCAAAAGCATGCTGGCCAAGCGCCTGCCCGGCATTCTGCCCCCGCTCAGCGAAGAGGAAGCCATTGAAACCACCAAGGTGTATTCCGTGGCGGGTATGCTGCCGCCGGGCTCGGGCCTTTTGAGCACCCGCCCCTTCCGCAGCCCTCACCACAGCGTAAGCCCGGCCGCGCTGGCAGGCGGCGGTGCAACGCCCCGCCCCGGCGAGGTGAGCCTTGCCCACAACGGCGTTTTGTTTTTGGACGAACTGCCCGAATTCAGCCGCAACGGGCTGGAGGTGCTGCGCCAGCCCATTGAGGACGGCTGCATCACCGTGAGCCGCGTGGGCGGCAGCGCCACCTATCCCAGCAGCTTTATGCTGGCCGCCGCCATGAACCCCTGCCCCTGCGGGTATTTCGGCCATCCCACGCGCCCCTGCACCTGCTCGCCCAGCGCGGTGGACCGCTACCGCCAGCGCATCAGCGGCCCGCTTTTGGACCGCATTGACCTGCACATTGAGGTTTCCCCCGTGGAATACGACGATCTTGCCAGCGAAACCGGCGGCGAGTGCAGCGCCGATATCCGTGCGCGGGTGCTGGCTGCCCGCGCCATTCAGCAAAAGCGCTATCAGGGCACTGAGATCCGCTGCAATGCGCAGATCCCCAGCGCACGGCTGCGCGGCATCTGCCGCATGGAGCCCGCTGCCGCTAAGCTGCTGCGGCAGGCCTTTACCGGGCTGGAGCTTTCCGCCCGCACCTACGACCGTATTTTGCGCGTGAGCCGCACCATTGCCGATCTGGCAGGCAGCGAAACGATCCTGGCCGTTCATGTGAGTGAGGCGCTGCAATACCGCGCACTGGACCGCAAATATTGGTACAATCAGTAATTTTCATTTAAATATTACGATTTGTTTATTCCGGCTCTGTGCTTTTTGTGTTTTCTTCCGGGCTGCATCGTTTATTGGAACCGATCCAACAAAAAATCGCTGCTTCTTTTCAGAAACAGCGATTTTTCTTTTGCGGTTTCGCGCGAGTTTTTTGACTTGCAGGTACCTTGCTCTGCACAGTGTTTTCCAAAAGCCGGATATGCCATATCGGCTCTTGTTTTACGATAGCGGAATCATGCCCATTTTCTGAAAATCATTCAGAAAAATATTGGCTGTTCGATTTTTGCGGTCATAGAGTGTAATTTGAGGAAGCGCTGCATAATCCGGCTCTAAATCCAGCACTTCGTGAATACATTTCTTCTCATCAATATAAACCCTGTGCAGTTTCGCACCAGATTGAGAAAACTCATTCCATAATGCGGTATTCTGATGATCAGAAATTCCCCGATACAGCATACCCGTTGAAATCGTGACTTCGTCTCCATGATAAGGCCACCAGACAAGCCTTTTTTCACTTATTTCCGCATCTTCTATTTGAAGGTACATGAGCGCTCCGTTTTTCAAAAGGTGCATGGAATAGCAATCTTCGTTTTCTGCAAGCGGTCTGGATCGAAAGGAACGCCCGTTTCTGTAAATGCGAAACTGTGCCTTTTCCGCCAGCTTTTCCATAACAAGAATATCTGTTCCGTTGCTTTCCACCTGCAGATCCATGATTTCATTCCCAACAAGCTTTAAAAACGGGCGCGCTTCTTCCTCTGAAATGCTCTGCAGTTCATTTTTTTCAGCCGAATAGCTTATAAGAGCCGCACTTTTTCCCTCTGCGATCAGCGTATAGTCAGAAAAAGGATTTTCTATTGTCTTATCTAAAATCTGGATCATTTGATTTTTTTGCTTATCCCATCGAAACCAAAGAAGGCAGTTTTGCTCCAAACGATCCCGGGTATAAAACAGAATATCCGTTCCTCCTTCATAATCGCAAATACTACAGCCAAAATAGCGATGATCCAACAAAATTTCCTGAATATTTTTTCCGCTTTTCATGGAATATAAAACGATTCAACGGCAGCGGTGTTTTGCACAGAAAGCATAGG
>SFIE01000028.1 GCA_004555405.1 Subdoligranulum sp. | reverse complement strand
GGCGAAAACGGCGCACAGGCTGCCAGCTATACCCGCGAGATCGGCCCGGCTGCGCGTGAAGATTGGACCAGGCTTGCGGACAAGGCGGAGGCACTGGGATTGCGCGTGAATGCAAAGCTGACCATCGGCCCCATGACTGGCGGTGACGATGTGGCCATCCAGGCGCTGGCGGCGGAGCTGGGGCTGGAGTGTAAGTAAGGAGAGTAACATGGAAAACAGCAATATTTTTGTGTGGATCAAGGGCACGGTGGTTGCCGTGTGCGGCGCCTTCGGCGCAGCCTTTGGCTGGCTCGGCTGGCTGGTTTTGGCTTGGGCGGCCTGCATGGTGTTGGACTGGATCACCGGCAGCAGCGCAGCAGCAAGCAAGGGCGAGTGGGCAAGCAGCGTTGCTCGGGCCGGGATTTGGCATAAGGCTGGCATGATTGTGGTGGTGATCGTGGCCGCGCTGGCCGATGGTGTGCTGGGCGTAACAGTGGAGCACATCCCCAATCTGGGCATTGCGTATACGGTGGTGATCCTGCCGGTGGTGTTGGTGTGGTACATTTTTACCGAGCTCGGCAGCATCGCGGAAAACGCCGCGGCCATGGGAGCGCCTGTGCCAAGTTGGCTGGTAAAACTGCTGGCAGCCGGGAAGCAGGCTGCTGAAATCTCGGATAGCTCGGATAGATCGGATAAACAGTAACAATAAGGGCCAGCAGCTTGATTTTTAAGCAAGCTGCTGGCCTTCTTTTTTGTATGTCTATATATTACATTATATATAAAGGTTATGGGTCATGTGCTGAAAAAATGCAAAAAAAATACCACAGCGCATTATCGCTGTGGTAATCTTTGCGTCAGACAGAACACGTTTTTGAACCAAACGAGTTCGACTACGCGTGTTTTGGTGGAGAATACCGGGATCGAACCGGTGACCTCTTGCATGCCATGCAAGCGCTCTCCCAGCTGAGCTAATCCCCCAAACCGGTGCGCCGTTTCCTGACGACTTGTTTAGTATACCAGCTGCACAGGGGTTTGTCAACAGCTTTTTTGATAAAATTTAAAATATTTTGTCGGGTCTTATTTTGAAGGGCACTTTTGAAAATGTCGTATCTGGCGAATAAAGGCCATTTTTGGGCATAAAATGGCCTTTTGATTTGACCAATAGGGCCGTTTCTGATAAAATAGATACAATTTAAGGATCACTGTAACCCAACCCAAAGGAGGGATCGCGCACGAACTGGACAGTTAGAATTACCGAACAAATGCGCCGGAAGCTGCCCGCGCTTTTGGCACGGCCTGCGGCGGTGCTGATAGCAGCCTCCGGGCTAACGCTTGTGGTACTGGCGGCCTCGCAGGGGCTGCGCACGGTATATGTCACAGATGCCAGCGGCAGCACCGTGGCTTTTGTAAGCCATGAACAAGACAATGATAAGCTGCTGCAAAAAGCCGGAATACAGATTTCGGAGGGCGACATCTGCTATTATACGGCATATCCCAACCAAATTGAAAATATCAGCCTGCAAAACACATTCTCTTTTGTGCTGCAGGCCGACGGAGAAAGCCACACCGCAAAAATGAGCGGCGGCAATGTGCAGGATGCGCTGGATAAAGCGGGCATCACATTGGGCGAGCATGATTACACCGAGCCCAGCCTGAACGCTCCGGTAACAGAGGATACGCCCATCATAGTACACCGTGTGTCTTATCAGGACACTGTGACCACCGAAAGCATTCCGTTTGAAACGGAATATCAGTACACCAGTCTGTTTTACCGCAATAAGCGCCGCCAGGTAACCGTAGTGGAAGGCCATGAAGGCACCAACGAGCTTACTTGGCGCGAGCGCTGGGTGGACGGCGAGTTTGAGTCCAGCCAGATGATCGCAATACAAACCACGGTGCAGCCGCAAAACACTATCATCAAGGCTTATGCGGCTGGGGCGCCTGTTTCCAGCCTTACCGGGCCGGACGGTACCACCAACAAGCCCGCAAGCTACCGTGCGGTATATACAGGCCGCGCAACGGGCTATAGCTCTCGCCGCACAAATCCGCGCGGGGCCAGCGGCCGCCGCCTGGGCTACGGCACCTGTGCGGTAAACCCGGCGCTGATCCCTTACGGCACACTGCTGTATATCGAGTCCACCAACGGCCAGTTTGTATATGGCTATGCCATTGCAGCGGATACCGGCGGGGCGCTGATGTCCGGCAGCGGCTTGGTAGACCTGTACTACGAGTCCTTCAGCGAAGCCCTGCTCAATGCCGTGCAGCAGGTAAATGTGTATGTAGTGGGCTAAGGCAACACCGCGCAATGCACGCCTGACGGCTTAAGCACCGCTGCCGCGGCTGCGAAACACAATCTGCTTTGCAAAAATACTCGATAATACACAAAGTATTATCTGCGCTTTTTGCTTAGCAGCTTGCACTTCTCGCTCACCGCATCGGCACTTAGAATTGTGCGGTATTGCCATAAAATCAACCAAACGATCTCCCTGTACGAAAAGTATGGGGAGATTTTTTGTGCCCCGGCAGAAAGATCGCTGTACACGCAGCCCGGCAGGCCCATATAATATAACGGGCCTGCATAGGGCCAATACGAAAAACGGCCGGTCCAAAAAAGGGGGGAGTGTGTATGCGAAGAAAACGGCCCAAGCCGCACCGGCAATGCCGCATAGTGTGGGGAATACGAATCCTTGTGCTGGTGGTGCTTTTGGGGTATTTAATCTTCAGCGCGGATCAATGTCTGGCCCGCGGCGTGCAGGAATATGCGGCTTTCGAGTGCGAGCGCATTGCCGCCGGGGCTGTGCAGAGCGCTGTTTCCGAAACGCTGCACCAAGATCCCGCATGGGCCGACACTCTGTATTCCATAAACAGGGATGCCAACGGCAGAGTAACGCAAGTGATCGTGAACACGGCCCGCATGAACGAAGCGCAGACCAAAGCCGCCGCCGCCCTGTCCCACGCGCTGGACCATGCTGTGCGTGAGCAGCCGCAGGTGCATATCACAGCGCTGCTGGGAACCTATTTTTTCTCGCAGGAGGGCCCTATGATCCGCATGAAAATTTATCCGCAGCACTTTAGCCGGGTGCAGATCCGGCCCAGTCTGCAGAGTGCCGGTGTAAACCAAACGCGCTTCAGCATGGAACTGACTTTTGAGATCGCCCTGAGCACCACGCTTTTAAATTATCGCAGCCGGGCGGAAAGCAATATCACTGTGCCGCTGGCCGATGTGCTGATCGTGGGGAATGTGCCGGCGTATTATGCAAATTAACACTTTGTTTGTGCCCAAAATGTGGTATACTGATAAAGCTGAGAAACTATTTTTGCAAGCAATAGCAGGCAAAACTGTGTGCATCGGCTGCAAAAACGGTATGTGAAACGCAATTTAAAGAGGAGAAATGAGCATTGACTGAAAAACAGGCAGCGCAGCGAGCCAAAGAGCTGCGTGAAATTATAGAAAAAAACAACCGCCTTTATTACGATCAGGATGCCCCGGAGCTGGAGGATTTTGAATACGATGCCCTGAACCGGGAACTAAAAGAGATCGAAAAAGAATTTCCGCAGCTGGTCACCGCCGATTCGCCCACCCAGCATGTGGGCGGCACGGCATCGGCTAAATTCAGCAAAGTGACCCATGCCGTTAAAATGGAAAGCCTGCTGGATGCATTTTCTCTGGAAGAACTGCGGGATTTTGATCGCCGCGTGCAGGAGGCCGGTGTGCAGCCAGACTATGTGGTGGAGGCCAAGATAGACGGCCTTTCCTGCAGCCTTGAATATGAAAACGGCAAGCTGGTGCGTGCTTCTACCCGGGGCGACGGTGTGGTGGGCGAGGATGTTACCGAGAATATCGCAGCCATTCGGGATATTCCGACACAGCTCAAGAACGCGCCGGAATATCTGGAAGTGCGCGGTGAAGTGTATATGCCGCACAAGGCTTTTGAAAAGCTGTGCGAGGAACAGGAACTCGAAGATAAAACGCCCTTTAAAAACCCGCGAAACGCAGCGGCAGGTTCGCTGCGTCAAAAGGATTCCCGAATTACAGCCTCGCGCGGACTTTCAATTTTTGTGTTCAATCTGCAGCAGGTGCGCGGCGTGCGGTTTGCTACGCACCACGAAACACTGGATTATATCAAATCGCTGGGCCTTCCGGTTTCGCCGCGTTATAACCTGTACCATGGGATCGAAGCTGCCATTCAGGAAATTCAGGAGATCGGCCGCATTCGCGGCAGCCTGCCGTTTGATATCGACGGCGCGGTGATCAAAGTGAACGATCTGAGCCGGCGCGAGCAGATGGGCAGCACCAACAAATATCCCCGCTGGGCCATCGCATTTAAGTATCCTCCCGAGGAAAAAGATACGCAGCTGAAAGCAATCGAGGTTTCGGTGGGGCGCACCGGCGTGCTGACTCCCACGGCGGTGTTTGAGCCGGTTCTGCTGGCGGGCACCAGTGTGTCGCGCGCAAGCCTGCACAACGAGGATATGATCCGCAAGCTGGATGTGCATATCGGCGATACCATTCGTGTGCGCAAGGCGGGCGATATTATCCCCGAGGTGATCGCAGTCACCGCGCATGGCCCGGGCACCGAGCCCTATCAAATGCCCTGCGTTTGCCCTTCGTGCGGTGAGCCGGTGGTGCGCCTGGAGGGCGAAGCGGCTCTGCGCTGCGTAAACCCCGAGTGCCCGGCACAAAGCCTGCGAAACATCATTCACTTTGCCAGCCGCGATGCAATGGACATCGAAGGCTTGGGGGAGGCAGTTGCCTGCCAGCTGGTAGAAAAAAATTATGTGGCCACGGCAGCGGATATTTATTCCCTCACCAAAGAGCAGCTGCTCACGCTGGATAAATTCAAGTCGAAAAGTGCAGAAAATCTTTTGAACGCTATTGAAAAATCCCGCGCCAACAATCTGGACAAGCTGCTGTTCGGCCTTGGCATTCGCAACATCGGCGATAAGGCGGCGGCTTTGCTGGCCGAGCATTTCGGCACCATGCAGGCGATCAGCAAGGCAAAACCCGAAGAGATCGCTGCCATTGACGGCTTTGGCGAGGTGATGGCACAAAGCGTGCATGAATTCTTTGCCAAAAGCGGCACACAGGATCTGCTGCGTCGTTTGGTGCAGGCAGGGCTGAACATGGAATGGCATGGGGAAAAGAAAACGGCGATCCTTCTGGGAAAAACCATTGTGGTCACCGGCACGCTGCAAAATCTTTCCCGCGCTGAGGCAGAGGCACTGATCGTGCATAACGGCGGCAAAGCCAGCGGCTCGGTGTCTAAAAAAACCAGCTATGTGCTGGCCGGTGAGGCCGCAGGCTCTAAGCTGACCAAGGCGCAGGCGCTGGGGGTTCCGGTGATATCGGAAGCCGAATTTATGCAAATGATCTCCGGGCAGGAATCGGAGCAGCAGAAATAAAACCATCCCGCAAGCAAGGCGGTGCGGCAGAGAAGGCGGCACCGCCTTGCTTTTGTGTTTTGCTCGCCAAGGCTGGATTTTTTTGCAAGTGTTTTGTATAATAAATAAGTAAATGAAAGGGGCGGTGCCAAATGAATAAAACCGTAAGTGCTATTCTGGTGGCGGCAGGTGCTTCGCGCCGCATGGGATTTGATAAGCTCACAGCGGATCTGGGCGGAAAAACTGTTTTACAGCGCAGCATAGAAGCTTTTGATGCGCACCCGGATGTTACCGAACTGATTCTTGTGGCGGGCGAAAACCGCCCATGGGTAGAGCAGCTTGCAGCCCGATGCCGCAAGCCTGTGCAGGTGGTGCGCGGCGGCAGCACCCGCGCACAAAGTGTGCGCAGCGGCGTAATGGCGGCCAAGGGCGAGCTGCTGGCCATACACGATGCCGCCCGGCCCTTTGTGAGCGAGCAGGTAATCACCTGTGCGCTGCAGGCGGCAGCCCGCTGCGGCGCAGCGGCCCCGGCGGTGGCAGTAAAAGACACCATTAAGCTTGTGAAACACGGCGAACAGACCGTGGTAGAATGCACACCGCCCCGCGAAGATCTGATGGCGGTGCAAACCCCGCAATGCTTTGACCGCGCACTGTATCTGCAGTGCCTTGAAAAAGTACACAGCGATACCGTAACGGATGATTGCAGCCTGTTTGAACAGGCGGGCTGCCGGGTAGAGCTGACCCCCGGCAACTACGAAAACTATAAGATCACAACTCCCGAAGACCTGAGAGGAGAAAAAAAGATGCGTATTGGCCATGGATATGATGTGCATCAGCTGGTGGAAGGCCGCAAGCTGATTTTGGGCGGCGTGGAGATCCCTTACGAAAAGGGGCTTTTGGGGCATTCGGATGCCGATGTTCTGGCGCATGCCGTTATGGATGCGCTGCTGGGAGCCGCTGCTTTGGGTGACATCGGCAAGCATTTCCCGGACACCGATCCCGCCTATGCCGGGGCTGACAGCTTGCAGCTGATGGCCCATGTGGCGTGTATTTTAAAAGAGCATGGCTACACGGTGGAAAATGTGGATGCCACGATTCTGTGCCAAAAGCCCAAGCTGGCCCCGTATATTGAGGATATGCGCGCCAACATGGCAAAGGTGCTGGGCATTGAAATCGGCCGAATGAGCGTAAAGGCCACCACCGAGGAGCATTTGGGCTTTACCGGGCAGGGGCTGGGCATTGCGGTGCATTCTGTGGCGCTGCTGCAGGGCTAAAGGCGGCAAGTGTGTTTCTGTGCAGTGTAAAGCCATGCAAACCCGTAGTTTTTACTTTTCAAATACACCAATATATGGTATAATAAATTGTTATTTCACACAACAAAACTGTGGAATGAAACCTGACCCATAAAGGAGGAGCGCCCTCATGCTGAACCGACTGCAATCGGTGGTGCTGCAAAACGATTTGCTGGGAAAAATCATTCACAACTTCCAAACCTTCCAACTGGCGGACCTTTTGGATATTCTGATCACTGCGGTGGTGATCTACGAGCTGATCATGCTGGTCAAAAAGACCCATGTTGGGCAGCTTGCGCGCGGCATTGTTTTTATGCTGATGCTGTATCTGGTGGCAAACTTCTCCAATATGCGCACGGTGCGCTGGGTGCTGAACAGCATTCTGCAGGTTGGCTTTATGGCTCTGGTGGTCGTGTTTCAGCCCGAAATACGTCGTGCGCTGGAGCAGGTGGGCAAAACCAGCAGCTGGGCTTCCGATCTGTTTCATATGCACCGCAACGATCAATCCACCCGCGCCAAATGGCAGGAAGCTGTGGTGGCCATCTGCGATGCGGCCGAACAGCTTTCCGACACCAAAACCGGCGCATTGATCGTGATGGAGCGTTATTCCAAGCTTACCGAGATCATCCGCACCGGCACCCCGCTGAATGCGGATGTAAGCCGCGAAATGCTGGGCACGATCTTTTACGAGGGCACTCCGCTGCATGACGGTGCTGTGGTGATCGTGGACGGTGAGCTGAAAGCCGCCGGATGTGTGCTGCCGCTTTCCAACAATCTGGAAATGGGCAAGGATATGGGCACCCGTCACCGCGCCGCTTTGGGCATGAGTGAAAACTCCGATGCCGTGGTGGTGGTGGTCAGCGAGGAAACCGGCATTATTTCGCTGGCGAAGGATGGAATCATCATGCGCCGGTTGGATCGGCAGAATCTGTTTCACCGTTTGCAGGAAACCGTGATCCCGCCTGAAGAAGAAACCTCCCGTCGCAGAAAGTGGGGCTGGAAATGAACAAAGAAAAAGCAGAGCCGTTTTGGAAAAAACGCGAATTTGTAGCTCTTGTTTCGCTTTTGCTGGCCGTGCTGGTATGGCTGGCAGTAACCATGTATATTGATACAAACACCAGCAAAACGCTGGATAACATCAAGGTGGATTTCACCTATGATTCGCGCCAGTACACGGCGCTGGGGCTGGATATCGTAAACGAGCCCGAGGCGATCGTTACAGTGCGCCTGGCCGGCAGCGGCACCACCTTGGGCGAGATCGGCGCAAAGGATATCGTGGTGTATCCCGATTATTCTGCCGTAAAGGGCGCTGGTGCGCAGCAGCTGAATCTGATCGTGCGCATTGTGAATTCGCGCTACAGCTCGAATGTGACTGCCGATATCGTTTCGGGCGGCCGCACGGTAATGGTGGTGTTTGATACCATTATCAGCAAAACCGTTCCTATTACCCCCGATGTGGAAGGGCTCAATCTGGCGGAAAACTATGCGCTCAACCGCACGGCGTGTTCGCCTATGGAAGTAACCGTCACCGGCCCGGAAGGGGAAGTGGAAAAGGTGAACAGCGCAGTGGCCCATGTGCAAATGGACGGTGCAGTGACCGAAAGCGTAACGCGCAAGGCGCCCATTGTGCTTCTGGATGCCGAGGGCAACGAGATCGAGCTGGAATATGCCACCATGAACGCCGCGGATACCGATGTGATCATGACGGTGTATCTGCAAAAGGAGCTTCCGCTCAGCATAAACTTTATCAATGTGCCGCCCAGCTTCGACCTTTCTACGCTGCATTACAGCCTGAGCCGTGAAAGCCTTGTGGTGGCAGGCCCGGCCAAGCAGGTGGACTCGCTGGATAAAATCGATGTGGCAAGCTTTGATTTGAGCAGTTATGTGAAAAACCAAAGCTATCAGCTGGCAGTAGAGCTGCCCAGCGGCTTGATGGCGACCGAGAATATCGACAATGTTACGCTGCAGATCAATGACAGCGGCTATATCAGCCGAACACTCAATGTAAATAATATCCGCACGATCAATGTGCCCGTTGGAATGAAGATCACGCCGCAAAGTAAGCGTGTTACCAATGTGACGGTGGTAGGCCCCCGTGCTTCGGTGGAAAAGCTTGGCCCCGGCAATCTGGAAGCGCAGCTGGACGGCAGCGATATCACGGTAACCTCCGGGCTGGAAAATGTGCCCGCCATTATCTCGGTTCCTTCGTGCAATGATGTGTTTGTGGTGGGCACTTATTCGGTGCAGTGCCAAATCAGCGGAGGACAGGAATGATTTTAGTACGCAATATACGGCTTTCGCTTTCTGCCGGGGAAAATGCGGCCTGCGAAGCTGCCTGCCGTGAGTTAAAGCTTTCGGCAGCACAGGTGCAGGAATGCCACATGGCCAAGCTGTCGGTGGATGCCCGCCATGGCAAGCCGAGCCTTGTATGCACCGTGGCAATCTCTTTAAAAGAGCCCGGGCAGGAGGCCGCTGCCGCAGCGCGCAGCCGCAACGCGGCGCTTGCAGAAAAGCCGGAATTTTTGATCCGGAACGGCACGCAAAAATTGGCCGCACGCCCGGTGGTGTGCGGCCTTGGCCCGGCGGGCCTGTTTGCTGCGCTGGTGCTGGCCCGGCAGGGGTTTAATCCGCTGGTGCTTGAGCGCGGCCCCGCCCTGCCCGAGCGTGTGCAGGCGGTGGAGCGCTTTTCGGCCACCGGTATCCTGAACCCGAATGCGAACATTCAGTTTGGTGAGGGCGGCGCAGGAACTTTTTCGGACGGCAAGCTGACCACGCGTATCGGGGACGAACTGTGCGGCTTTATTACGGACACACTTTTGCAGCATGGCGCACCGGCCGAGATCGCGTGGAAGCAAAAGCCCCATGTGGGAACCGATCTGCTGCGCGGAGTGATCCTTTCGATCCGTCGTGAGATCGAGGCCTTGGGCGGAGAGGTGCTGTTCAATACACGCCTTACCGCGCTGCGGCAGAGCCATGGCCGCCTTACAGCCATTGAGGCCGAAGGCCCCGGCGGAAAAGCCCTGATCCCGTGCGAGGCGCTGGTGCTGGCCGTGGGGCATTCGGCGCGCGATGTGTTTTCCATGCTCATGGAAAACGGCCTGCCCGTGGAGTGCAAGCCCTTCAGCGTGGGCTTTCGCGCAGAACATCTGCAAAGCGAGATCGAGCAGAGCCTGTATCATGGAGCGGCGGGGCATCCGGCACTTCCGCGCGGCGAATATCAGCTTAGCCAGCATGTGGGTGAGCGCTGCGTGTATACCTTTTGTATGTGCCCCGGCGGGCAGGTGGTGGCCAGCGCCAGCGAAGAAGGCGGTGTGGTCACCAACGGCATGAGCTATCACGCGCGCAGCGGAAAAAATGCCAATGCAGCTGTGGTGGTGAGCGTAGACGGCCGGGATTTTGCCGATAACCCTGCCAAAGCCATTGCGTTTCAGCGCGAGCTGGAGCAAAAGGCATTTCTCGCGGGCGGCGGCGAATACCGTGCCCCGGCCAGCAATGTGCAAAGCTTTTTAAATGATACTGCAGAGCTGAAGATCGGCCGGGTAGTGCCCACCTATGACCGTGGTGTGACGGCCTGTAACCTTGGCACGCTGCTGCCTGCGCCGCTTACCGAGGCTGTGCGCGCTGGTTTGCGCGCGTTTGACCGAAAGCTGGCCGGTTACACAGCCCCCGAGGCAATTTTGACGGGCCTTGAAACGCGCACCAGCAGCCCGGTTCGGCTGCCGCGTGATGAAGCATACGAATATCGGGGCATGGCGGGCGTGTATCCCTGCGGCGAGGGTGCGGGCTATGCCGGAGGCATTGTGAGCGCCGCAGTCGACGGGGTGCGCATTGCCAAAAAAATTGCAGAGCAATTTTGCCCAAATGAATAAAAAACGGAAAATATAAGGAGCAAAACACTATGAAGTATCGTGCGTGGCAGGTGAATAGACCCGATGAGGGCAGGGCAGAGGCTCTTGCCCGGACATTGGGCATCAGCCGTTTGCTGGCACGCACAATGGTTGGCCGCGGCTGCACGGATGCACAGCAGGCAAAAGCGCTGCTGCAAAGCGAGCCGATGTCAGATCCGTTTTTACTCAAGGATATGGATAAGGCGGTGCAGCGTATCCACCGTGCAGTGGAAAGCGGCGAACCGATCGTGATTTTTGGCGATTATGATGTGGATGGTATCACTGCCACCGCCCTTTTGTATGAGTATTTGCGCAATGTGGGCGCGCAAAGCGTTCGATGCCGCTTGCCCAGCCGCGAGGATGAAGGCTATGGCCTGAACAAAGCGGTTTTGGAAAAGCTGGCGGAAAAGGGCTATCATTTTATCATCACGGTGGACAATGGCATTTCGGCGGTGGAAGAAGCCGAGTACGCCAAGCAGCTTGGCATTGAACTGGTGATCACCGACCATCACCTGCCTGCCGAGCGCCTGCCGGATGCCGTGGCTGTGGTAGACCCGCAGCGTGAGGACGACGAAAGCCCGTTCAAGGGGCTTTCCGGTGCAGGCGTAGCGTTTAAGCTGTGCGCTGCGCTGGAAGGCTGCAGCCCGGACGAAATGCTGGATTACTGCGGTGATCTGGCGGCCATTGGCACGGTGGCGGATGTAATGCCCCTTGTGGGCGAAAACCGCACACTGGTGCGTGAGGGCTTGGTGCAGCTGCGGGAAACCTTCCGGCCCGGTTTGGCCGCTTTGGCCGAGGCTGCAGGCGTGGCTGATCGTGAGATAACAGCCGAAACCATCAGCTTTGCATTGGCCCCCCGGCTGAATGCCGCCGGGCGCATGAACGATGCGGCGCTGGCTTTGCGCCTTTTGCTGTGTGAGGACCCTGAGCGCGCCCAGCAGATGGCCGAAGAGCTTTCGGAAAAAAATCAGGAACGCCAAACCGCCGAGCAGGAGATCATGCAGCAGGCACAGCAGCAGCTGACAGCCCACCCCGAACGCATTCAGGATAAGGTGATCCTGGTGTGGGGCGAAGGATACCACCCGGGCGTGATTGGCATCGTGGCCAGCCGTCTGGTAGAAATATATGCCCGCCCGGTGATTGTGATCGGCGTTCAAAACGGCGAGGGCCGGGGCAGCGGCCGCAGCGTGCCGGGCTTTAACCTTCACGCGGCCATCAGCAGCTGCAGTGATATTCTGGTGCGCTACGGTGGCCATGCGCTGGCTGCCGGATTAACGGTATCGCAGCAAAACATCGAGCAGCTGCGCAAGCGCATCAACGCGTGGGCAGCCAAAGAATACCCGGTGCTGCCCAGCCCGCCGGTGCAGCTGGATGTGCCGGTTCGCCTCAGCGAATTGAATGTGCAGGAGGTAGCCGGGCTTTCGGCGCTGGCACCGTTTGGCAACAGCAATCCCGCGCCGGTATTCCTTTTGGAAAATGTGGTGCTGGACGGTGTGTACCCGGTGTCCATGGGGCGGCACAGCCGCCTGCGCCTGCGCCAGAACGACCAAACGCTGTATGCGGCCTATTTCGGCATGGCACCCGAACAGCTGCCCTATGAAGTAGGGGCATCACTGGATGTGGCCATCAGTCTGGCAGTGTTTGAAGGGCGCGGCGGGCCCATGCTTTCGGGCCGCATTAAGGACATCCGCCCGGCAGGCCTTTCCAACGAGGCTGCACGCTGTGCAGATCTGTTTGAGGCATTTTGTGCCGGTGTGGAAACCACCGAGCAGCAGCGCTGTGAGCTTACCCCTACCCGAGAGCAAACCGGCACGCTCTATCGGCTGATCCGCGGCGGCAAGGTGCGCTGCGCCGATCTGCAGCCGCTTTTTGCCTGTACCGGCGCAGAAAATGCGGGTAAAATGCTGGCGGGCTTAACAGCGCTCACACAACTGGAACTGATCGGTGAAAAAGAGAAAAACGGCGTGCGCTATTATCAGGTTTTACCGGTAGCGCAAAAACAGGATCTTGCCTCTGCGCCGATCCTGCGCCGCCTGCGAGGAGAATAAAACGGGCGCTTCGCAGCAATAGCCGCGTTGTCCGTTGGATAAATTGGGGAGATTGAAATGCTGAATACCTATATGACCTATGAGGATCTTACCAAATATATTGAAGAATCCGGCCGCAGCTATGATATGAAGCTGTTGGATCAGGCTTACGAGCTGGCCGCCAAAGCGCACGACGGCCAAATGCGCCGCAGCGGTGAGCCGTATATCTGCCATCCGCTGAATGTGGCAAAGCTTTTGGTGGAGCTGGGAATGGACAGCCAGAGCATTGCTGCCGCCCTGCTGCATGATGTGGTGGAGGATACCGCTGTAACGCTGGAGGAAATCAAGTCTAAATTCGGCCCGGATGTGGCCCTTTTGGTGGATGGTGTTACCAAGCTTACCAAAATGACCTTTTCGAGCCTGGAGGAACAAAAGGCAGAAAACCTGCGTAAAATGCTGCTGGCTATGAGCCAGGATGTGCGCGTGATGATCATTAAGCTGTGTGACCGTGTACACAACATGCGCACCGGTGATGCATGGCCGGAGCAAAAGCGCCGGGATAAAGCCTTGGAAACCATGGAGGTTTACGCCCCCATTGCACACCGACTGGGAATTTCCGGCATTAAAGAAGAACTTGAAGACCGCAGCCTGCGCTATCTTGACCCAGTGGGCTACAACGAGATCAACAACCTGCTGGATACACACGGCGCAGAATTTCTAAATGGCATCCGCAGCGATATCCGCGAGCACTTGAAGGAAAACGGCATCGAGCCGGAATGCATCAAGAGCCGCGTAAAAAGCGTGTACGGCATATACCGCAAAATGTATATGCAGCGCAAAAACTTTGACGAAATTTACGATATTTATGCGGTGCGCATTATTCTGGACAATGTGGCGGAATGCTATAACGCGCTGGGCCAGATCCACGATATGTATCATCCGCTGCCGAACCGCTTTAAGGATTATATCTCCACGCCCAAGCCCAACGGCTATCAGAGTCTGCACACCACGGTGATCGGCCGCGAAGCCATTCCGTTTGAAGTGCAGATCCGCACCAACGAAATGGACCGCATGGCGGAATACGGCGTGGCAGCGCACTGGAAGTATAAGGCCGGTGTTTCCAGTCGTGACCGGTTAGACGAACGCCTTGCATGGGTGCGCCAGCTGCTGGAGATCCAGCGCGAAGCCGACGACAGCGAGGAATTGCTGCGTGATATCAAGAGCGACCTTTTGCCCGAGGAAGTGTTTGCCTTTACGCCCCGCGGCGATGTGATCAATCTGCCCGCCGGGGCAACCGCCATCGATTTCGCCTATGCGATCCACTCGGCTGTGGGCAACCGAATGATCGGCGCCAAGGTGAATAACCGTATTGTGCCCATTGACCATGTGATCAGCACCGGCGAGATCATTGAAGTGATCACCGGCCCTGCGGACAAAGGCCCCAGCCGCGATTGGCTGAAGATCGTTAAAACCAGCGAAGCCAAAAATAAGATCCGCAACTGGTTTAAAAAGGAACGCCGCGAGGAAAACATTGCCGAAGGCCGCGCCGCACTGGACCGTGAGCTGCGCCGCAATATGATCAATCTGACGGATGCGAAAATGCAGGAAATGCTGGCCGAGGTGGCCCGCCGCCAGCGCATGAACAGCGTGGAGGAAATGTGCGCTGCCATTGGATACGGCGGCTTGCTTTTGAGCAAGATCATGCCCAAGATCAAGGAAGAGTACACCAGGATCCGCGAGGAAGAAGCCCCGCGTGAGGCCGTGATCCCCAAGCGCGTACACGCAACCGATGGTGTGATCGTAGAGGGCATCGACAACTGCCCCATTAAGTTTGCCAAATGCTGCGCGCCTTTGCCGGGCGATGAGATCGTGGGCTTTATCACGCGCGGTTTTGGGGTATCGATCCATAAAAAAGACTGTGAAAATGTTAAGGCCAGCATGGCCAACGAGGAAAACCGCGAGCGCTGGGTGAAGGCTTACTGGGCTCCCAACGAGTCCAAGGCTTTCCGTGCGGCGGTCGAGATCGAAGCAATGGATCGTGACGGCCTGCTGAGCGATCTGCTGCAAACACTGGGGGATATGCGTGTGCCCATCCTCGGCATGAATGCCCGCCCGGCCAATAACAGCCACGCGGTGATTACGATCAATGTCAGTGCAGCCAATACCGAGCACATGAACAACATTCTGGGACGGCTGCGCAAAGTGCGTGATGTGATTTCGGTGACCCGCAGCTGACCACGAAATACAACTTTATAAGGCAAAGAGGAATGCTTATGCCAAAAAAGAAGATTTTTCCGCAAAGGCTTGTCCTTTGCCTTTGCGCCTGCATGGGGGTGCTGGCATTTCTGGTAATTTATGGCCCGGCTCCGCTTGATCCCACGGCAGACACATGGCTGCTGGCAGGATACGATGAGGGCGACATCACCCAGCACTATGCCGGTTGGCTGGCCTTTCGCAATTCGCCGTGGGCTTTCCCCTTGGGCTATGCGGCCAACCTTTCCGTGCCGGACGGCGTGATCATCAGCTATACCGATTCGATTCCGTGGGTGGCGATTTTGTGCAAGCTTCTGCGCGGAGTGCTGCCTGCCACATGGCAATATTTTGGCCTTTACACCCTGCTGTGCTTTGTGCTGCAGGGGCTGGCCGCCGGGATGTTGGTGCGCCGGTTTTCACAAAGCGGCCTGTTTACCGTAATGGCCAGTGCGCTCTTTGTGTTTGCGCCGATCCTGCTTGACCGTGCCCTGCGCCACACGGCGCTTGCCAGCCACTGGCTGATTTTGTTTTCACTGTATCTTTACCTGCAATACAGGCAGAGCCTGCAAAGCTACAGCGCGGCGCATTTGCAGCAGGGCGGGGCATCGGTGCGGCCTGCGCGCTTTCCGTGGCAGTGCTTTTTGCTGAACATTCTGGCCATTGGCCTGCACCCGTATATGATGCCCATTACCATGCTGTTCACTCTGCTTTGCTGCATCGAACGAGGCTTTCATGGTATGCGTGAAAAGGCATTCATTCGCTGGGCCAAGGCCGCCGGGCTTATGCTGACAGCGCTGCTCAGCACGGTTCTTGCCGGTTGGTGCCTGGGTGTAGTTGGGTGGACAACAGGGGATAGCCGTGAAGGCTTTGGCTTTTACAACATGAATTTAAACGCGATATGCAATCCTTTTAGCCCGTTTGGCTATCAGTGGTCACGCTTTTTGCCTGCGCTGCCGCAGGGCCCCGGCCAATACGAGGGCTTTAATTATATGGGCCTTGGCGTGTTGGCGCTGTTGGGGCTGGCTGCCGCTCTTTTGCTGCGCCACTGTGCAAAAACACACGCACGGGGGCTTGGCGCATGGCTTTGCCGCAACGCTCTGCTGCTGGCGGCCGCACTATTTTTGACAGCTTTTGCCTGCAGCAACATGGTCACTTTGGGTGATGCAAGCCTCACGATCCCGCTTCCGCAAAAGCTTTTGCAGCTGTGCGGCATTTTCCGATCCTCCGGCAGAATGTTTTACACCGTATGGTATTTGCTGCTTTTGGGGGCATTGGCAGCGCTGAGCCGCCTTACACCGCAAAAGCTTTCGGCGGCATTGCTGGCACTGCTGCTCAGTGTGCAGCTGCTGGATCTGAGCCCGGTGCTGGCGCAAAAGCACAGCCATATGCAGCAGGCCGCAGCGGGTGCGTTTGTGCCTGAAATTTTTACAAACGAAGAACTGGCCCATCTGGGCGATAGCCATACGGTGCTGCTGCTTACCAACAATATCTCACAGCGCCGTGATCTGGCGGTGCTGGCCGGAAAGCAGAATATGGCCTGCAACGCAGCGCTGGCTACAGGCGGCGGAGATTATGAGGGCGCATGGAATTCCATGATGGAAAAAGCGCCGAATGAATCTTTGAGCGGCAGCCCGAATGCAGACGCCGTATATGTGACGGACAGCGAGGGCATTGCCGATGCATGGAAGCAAACTTATGGGAATGCGCCGGAAATAAAACTGTTACAGGAAGGGCCATATTGGTTCTTGATTCCGCAGCAGAACTAATAGAAAATAAGATAAAGGATGATACAAAGATGAGAGCAGTTGTCCAATGTGTCACGCGCGCAAGCGTAACAGTAAATGGTGGCGAGCCGCGCCCCATCGGAAAAGGAATTGTGATCCTTTTGGGCGTGGGAGAGGACGATACGTTGGAGATCGTTCCGAAGCTGGCAGAAAAATGCGCACATCTGCGCGTGTTTGCCGATGCAGAAGGAAAGCTGAACTGCAGTGCGGCAGAGCTGGGCTATTCTGCATTGGTGATCAGCAATTTCACACTGTATGGCGACACCCGCAAGGGCAAGCGCCCCAGCTATATCCGTGCCGCCAAGCCGCCGCTTTCGGTGGATGCCTATGAGCTGTTTTTGGCCGAAATGCAAAAGCAGGGGCTAAAAGAAGTTCAGCATGGTGAATTTGGCGCAGATATGCAGGTGGAGCTTGTAAATGATGGCCCCACTACCATTATGATCGACACAGACGAATGGAAAAAATAATCAGGAGGATCTATTGATGAAAGCATTTCATATTGTCGGGCCTGCCCCGCTTTGTACCAATACCTTTTTGCTGGTGACCGATGCCGGCCATGCCGTAGCGATTGACCCTGCCGCCGATGCCAGCCTGTATGAGCAGGCCTTGGAGCAGACCGGCGCAAAGCTGACACATATTCTGTGTACCCACGGCCACTATGACCATGTGGGCGCCGTGAAGCAGCTCAGGGAAAAGTGGGGCTGCAAGGTGTATCTTGATCCTGCCGATGCCAAAGGCAACAGCAGCCTTCCCATGACCGAAAGCGACAGCGGCTATGTGGACGGCGGTGAGATCAAGGTGGATGAGCTTACCTTTAAAACCTGGCACACCCCCGGCCACACCCCCGGCAGCTGGGTAATTTTGTGCGGCGATATGTTCTTTACCGGTGATACACTGTTTCATGGCAGCATTGGCCGCACCGATTTGCCCGGCGGCAGCATGATGCAGATGGAAGAAAGCCTGCAGAAGCTGCTGGAACTTCCGGTGCCGGACAAGGCGCGTGTTTTGCCGGGCCATGAAGCATTCTCTACCATGGCAGACGAAAAACGCCATAACTATTACCTGCGCGAATTCATGGAGGAATGATCGCATATGCGAATCTATATTACCGGGCTGCCCAGCGGCTATCAGGTGGAACATCTGGCTCGCGTATTTTTCCCGGGGGCGCAGCTGCTGGTGGAAAAGCCCGACGGGAAAGACCGCGGCGATCTGATCCGTGCCCACTGCGGTAAAAAGCATCACTGGGCAGCGCTGCGGCAAAATGGCAGGGTGTATACCCGCCGCGAACCGCGGCTTGCCGACGATCCTCGCCCGGATTATACGCTGGCGGCGCTGCTGTATCGCCTTTTGTGCAGCGCCACCGGTATGCGCCCGCCTTGGGGCATGATGACCGGCGTTCGCCCGGTGCGCCTGATTCACGATGCCCGCAGAGCAGGCAAAACCGAGGCCGAGATCCGCGAACATTTTTTGACGGATTTTGACTGCACACCTGAAAAATTTCAGCTGGCGCTGGGCATTGCCGATTTGCAAAGGCCCATCATCGAAAACGCTGCCGACCGTGACTACAGCATTTATATCGGCATTCCGTTTTGCCCCTCGCGCTGCAGCTATTGCAGCTTTGTTTCACGCACGGTAGAAAAAGACCGTTCGCTCGTGCAGCCCTATGTGGATTGCCTGTGCCGTGAGGTGGAAAAGATCCACGAGCAGGCCGATAAGAATGCCATGCATTTGAAAAGCATTTATATCGGCGGCGGTACGCCCACTTCGCTTACGGCAGACCAGCTGCGGCAGCTGATGGGCACGGTGAAAAATTGTTTTGATTTGAGCAAGGTGGAGGAATACACCGTAGAAGCGGGCCGCCCGGATTGCACAGACGAAGAAAAACTGCGCGTGATCAAGGAATACGGCGCTACCCGTGTTTCAATCAATCCGCAAACCTTTTCGGACGATGTGCTGCGGCGCATTGGCCGCCGCCATACCGCGGCAGATATTCTGGAATGCTACCAGATCGCTCGCCGGGTAGGGCACACGAATATCAACATGGACCTGATCGCAGGCCTGCCGGGCGACACGGTGCAGGGCTTTGAGCGCAGTTTGCGCCAGGCCATTGCGCTGGCTCCGGAAAATATTACCGTGCATACGCTTACGCTGAAGCGCGCTTCCAATCTGGTGATCGACCACAGCCCCGATGATTACGGCAATGTGACGGCCATGCTTGAAAAATGCCAGCTGCTTGCACAGGCCGGTTATCAGCCCTATTATATGTACCGCCAAAAAAACACCCTGCAGAATTTGGAAAACATTGGCTGGTGCAAGCCCGGCAGGGAAGGGCTGTACAATATTTATATCATGGAGGAGATCCACTCCATACTGGCCGCCGGTGCAGGTGCGTCCACCAAAATGTGCGGTGAAACAGGCAAAAAGATCCAGCGAATCTTCAATTATAAGTATCCCGGTGAATATGTCAGCGGTTTCGATACGATTTTAAAACGAAAAGAAGGAGTGACTGAATACTATGCCAGCAGTTTGGATCCCGAAGCGTCTTGTTGAATACAGCCTCATCAATGTGGCCTCCGAAAACACGGAGCGATTTGTGCAGCGCTGCGAAACCCAATATGAAAACCGCATATTTCAGGCAGCAGGTGCTGTGCTGGAAAGCGGCCGCAAGATCGTAATGCTCACCGGCCCTTCGGCCAGCGGCAAAACCACCACAGCGCACAAGCTGGCCCATGCGCTCACTCTGCGCGGGCGCACGGCAAAGGTGATCAGCCTGGATAATTTTTATCTGAACAAGGATGTTTATCCCCGTTTGCCCGACGGCAGCAAGGATTATGAAAACATTATGGCGCTGGATCTTCCCTGCATCCAAAAGTGCCTGAAGCAGCTGATTGAAGAGGATCATTGCGATCTGCCGGTGTTTGATTTTACCACCGAGTCGCGCACAGAGGAAGTGCAGCATCTGGATGCCGAGGGCGGCATTGTGATCGTAGAGGGCATTCACGCGCTGAACCCCATTATGACAGCTGCTTTGCCGGAAAATTCCTGCTTTAAGATCTATGCGGGCCTGCGCGAAGAATACTCGGACGAGGACGGCGAGCGTATGCTGAGCACCCGTGATATTCGCTGCGCCCGCCGAATGACCCGTGATGTGCGCTTCCGCGGCCACAGCCCCGAGCAGACCCTCGCTTTGTGGGATCGTGTTTGTGAAGGGGAAGACCGCTATATCAAGGTGTTCAAAAACGAAGCCAATCTGCTGATCGATACGGCATTCAGCTATGAGGTTTGTGTGCTGGCCGGACTGATGGCCCCCATGGCAGGCCTTTTGCCTGCAGAGCACAATCTTTCCAATCGCCTGAATGCGCTGGTGGGCCGATTCAGCCGCTTTGAAAAGCTCGATCCCTCCGCGATCCCCGAAAACAGCATGCTGATGGAATTTTACGGGGATAAGGGCTGATCTTGGCATTATCAAAATATAGCCGTTTGACTTGCTTTTTTAACAGGAACGGAATATACTGATAAAAGAAACACCGCAAATAACATGATTGAACGATTGGCGGCTGTAAATGGACTGCCATAGAGGAGGTTGTACAAATGGAATTTGATTTTGACCGTCTGAAAGAGCAGGGGTTGGAACTGGCTGGCCGCGCTAAAAAAACAGCGCAGGAGCTTGCCGGTAAAGGCCGCGATCAGCTGCAGCTGATGGAACTGCAGGCCAAGCTGAGCAAATCGCAGCGTCAGCTGGGTGCATTGGTTTACAGCCTGGCAAAGTCGGGCGAAAGCAATCAGCCTTTGGTAGACCAGTATATCGCCGCCATTTCGGAGATCGAGGCCGGGATGGAGAAGCTGAAAAGCACCATGAGCGCCGAGGATGTAAAATCCTGCGAGGAAGCGGAATACACGGTTTCTGCCAACGAAGAAGCACAGCCCAGCGCAGAACAGCCTGCAAATCTTCGTGTTTGCCCTCAGTGCGGCGCCCAAGAGCCCGAGGATGCACTGTTCTGCAGCAAATGCGGCACACAGCTGTAATGCCTGCATTGCTTTGATAAAGCCGGAAAGAGCGGGGGTTGCCCCGCTCTTTTTTTAAGCCGTAGCTTATTTTTTGGAGCATCCTACAGACTTTTGATAAAAAAATCTGAAATATCATAGGAAAAAGAATAAATTGTTGATTTAGTCTTGAAATCGGGGCGGCAGTAGTATAAAATAGACAATGCAGTTTTCTTGATCGCCTGATCGGAGGAAAAAAGTGGATTTTGAACGCAAAGACCATTATAGAATCAATGATTTGATCCAAATTGTGGAGATTTTGCGGGATCCTGTGAACGGTTGCCCGTGGGACCGTGTGCAGACACATGAATCTGTGCGCATGAATTTCCTTGAGGAAACCTATGAGGTTTTGGAAGCCATTGATTTAAAGAATGCCGTTCTTTTAAAAGAAGAATTGGGTGATGTGCTGCTGCAGGTGGCACTTCACAGCCGCATGGAACAGCAAAGCGGCGGCTTTGGGTTTGACGATGTGTGCGATGGTATATGCCAAAAGCTGATCAGCCGTCATCCCCATATCTTTGGGCAAGCCTGCGTGCCCGGTGATGCCGCAGCGGTGCTGAATACATGGGATGCGCTCAAAAACAAAGAAAAAGGGCGCGCAACAGCCAAAGATGAATTGGAAAGCGTACCCGCAACATTGCCGGCTTTAATGAAAGCCGCAAAACTGCAAAAGCGTGCTTCGCGTTATGGCTATGGCAGCTGCGAACTGGCATTGGCACTGGAAACCGTAAAACAGCAGGCCGAACAGATGCAAACACAGCCTTCCCCCCAGGCGATGGGGCAGCTATTGTTTGCCGCTGTGCAGGCGGCCCGCGCTGCAGGAATTGACCCGGAACAGGCCCTGCAAGATGCAAACCGCGAATTTTCGGCCGCGGTTGTGCATGGTGAGCAGCAAAAAGCCGAATAAAATCTACTCGTTTTGTGAAAAATACAAAGCGCAAAAAACATATCAGGCAGTTCTCAGAGGGAATACGAAAAGGCCCTTTGTGCTGATATAAAGGACATTTGTGGAGGTAATTAAATTATGACTAAAGTTGAACTGATCGCTCAGGTTGCTGAAAAAACCGGCACTTCCAAGAAAGCTTCTGAGGAGGCTGTTGCTGCTGTTCTGGCTTCTATCACCGAGGCTCTGCAGAACGGCGAAAAGGTTTCTCTGGTTGGCTTTGGCACTTTCGAGGTCAAGGAGCGTGCAGAGCGCACCTGCCTGAACCCCCAGACCAAGGAAACCATCAATGTTCCCGCCAGCAAGGCTCCTTCTTTCAAGGCTGGCAAGGCTCTGAAGGAAGCTGTGAACGGCTAATCTTTTTCACCAATGAACGAGAATTCCCGCTGCCGAGCTTCGGCGGCGGGATTTTCCGGTTTTAAGAGGGGTATTCCCATGAGATTGGATAAATATTTAAAAGTCAGCCGATTGATCAAGCGCCGCACGGTGGCCAATGATGTGGCAGATGCGGGCCGCATTTATGTGAACGGCAAGGCAGTAAAGCCCAGCTATGCTGTGAAGGTGGGCGATGAGATCGAGATCACCTTTGGCAATAAGCCTGTTAAAGTAAGGGTTCTTTCGGTCGAGGATAATGTGCGCAAAGATGTGGCCCGCGAAATGTACGAGGCCATTCAGGAATAAAAGCAGGCGGGTTCTAAGCGCAGGCATCGGCGAATATCTTTGATAAAAAGTCATCAAAGGGGGCCATGCCTTTATGCAAAACAAATCCGTGCAAACCACACCACCCGAGCCCGCCAAAGCGGCTGCGGCCGCACAGCATAACCTGATTTTGGAAAATCGCCATTTGGCCACGGCCACAGGCATCAAGCGTATTGTAAGCTATGATGATACCGCCGCTTCGCTGGAAACACAGCAGGGCGGGCTTACCATTGGCGGGCGTGGCATTCAGGTGAGCGAGCTCAGCCTGCAAACCGGTGAACTGAAAATCTACGGCCAGATCGACTATGTGCAATACACAGAGCCGCAGGAAAAAGCCGAGCGCCTGCTGCACAGGCTTTGGCACTGAATGGCTGTTTCGCTGCTTCCCGGCCAGGTGCTTTGCGATATGCTCGGCTGTATGGGGCTGGGGCTTATTTTGGCTGCTGTGCATACGCTCGGCCTGTTTCTGCTTGGAAAATCACATATTTCGCTGTTTTTTCTGGATCTCTTTATATTCGCTCTGGCCGCGGTGATATTGCAGGGATATGCTGCAGGGCAAAGCCTTTCGGGCATTCCGCGCGGGTATATGGCGGCTTCCATGCTGGCAGGGGCGGCGGCTGGCTATACGGTGATCGCGCCCTTCACTGAAGGGGTACGCTTTTGGTTGTGTTGGCTGATCAGCAGGCCGTTTGTGCTGTTGAAGATTGCCGCCGGTGCCGCTGCCAGAGGATCGCAGAAACAAATTAGAAAAATATTGAAAAAAGCTAAAAATCAGTTGAAATCAAAACGCTGAATGATGTATTATAATTAAATAGGCACGATCAAAAACCATACAGGAGGAAAGACAAAATGAAAAAGCGCAAAAGCAGTTTCGGCAAAAAGCTGGTTACGATTGTTTGCGTGTTTCTTTTTGGCTATCTGGTTTTTAATCTGGTGGTTTGTCAGGTAAACATTGGCACCAAGCGCCAAGAACTGGCGGCTGTGCAGAATTCATTAGAAGAGCAGCAGGCGGCAAACGAAGAACTCAATCGTGAGCTTGCCAGCGGCGACAAAACCATTATCGAGCGTGCAGCCCGTGATGAATTGGGATATGCACGCCCGAACGAGAGAGTTTTTGTGGATGTGAGCGGAAAATAACCGGCTGCGCAAGCAAAAACCACATCAAATTTTAAGCAAGAGGAGTTTATGGCTTTGGCATTAGAGGTAGGATCGATCGTTGAGGGCAAAATCACAGGCGTAAAAAAATTCGGCGCATTTGTTGCGCTGCCGGGCGGTAGATCCGGCATGGTTCACATTTCCGAAGTTTCCAATGATTTCATTGAAGATCTTGATACGGTTCTGTCTGACGGACAGGATGTGAAGGTGAAGATCATCAATATTGCCGAGGATGGCAAAATCGCGCTCTCTATTAAGCGCACACTGCCTCGCCCTGAGCCCGGTGCCCAGCGCGGCCGTCCGGGTACACCGCGCCCGGCAGGCAACGGCGGCCGCCCTGCGCGCCCCGCCCGCAGCGAAGCCCCCCGTGTGTGGCAGCCCAAGGCACAGGCGGTGCCGCAGGGCAGCATGAGTTTTGAGGATATGATGTCTCGCTTTAAAAGCCAAAGCGAGGAAAAAATTGCGGACCTCAAGCGTGTAACCGAAAATCGCCGTGGCGGCGGTTATTCCCGCAAGCGGTAAACATTTATCAGCCGAGCCTGTCGCACCAAAAATGAGACAGGCTCTTTTTCCGGTACAGTTCCCGGACAGGAAAGGAAAAACAATGGAAAAATTTCATCTGATCGCACCCTGCTATTTCGGCACGGAATCCACCACGGCGTTTGAGGCCCGCCGCCTCGGCGCCGAGAATGTGCAGGTAACGGATGGCCGTGTGGCCTTTGAAGGCGGCGTGGATATGATCGCTGCTGCCAACTTGAACCTGCGCTGTGCCGAGCGCGTTGTCATTCTGCTGAAAACCTATACAGCCACCACTTTTGATGAACTGTTTGACGGCGTATACAGCATTCCCTGGGAAGAGGTGATCCCTGCCGACGCACAGTTCCCGGTGAAGGGCAGCAGCCTTTCCAGTCAGTTGTCCAGTGTTCCGGCCTGCCAGAGCATTGTGAAAAAGGCCATCGTTAAGCGCTTGATGCAGGGCCATAAAACCAGCTATCTGCCGGAAACCGGCGTGCTGCATAAGATCCGTTTTTCCATTCGCAAAAATCTGGTGGAGATCATGCTGGATACCAGCGGTGACGGCCTGCATAAGCGCGGATATCGCCGCAATTCCACAATGGCTCCCATCAAGGAAACGCTGGCTGCTGCCATTGCCGATTTGGGCCGTGTGCGCCGCGACACCTTGATGATGGACCCGTTCTGCGGCAGCGGCACCATGGTGATCGAAGCCGCCCAAAAGGCACTCAACATTGCTCCCGGTCTGCGCCGCCGTTTTGCTGCAGAGCAGTACAGCTTTATTCCCACCTCGGTATGGGCCGAGCAGCGTGAAAAGTGCCTTTCCGAAACTCGTTTGGATGCCGCCTTTGAGGGCCGCGGCTCTGATATTGATCCCGCTGCCGTTGAGCTGGCCACGCAAAACGCAAAGCTGGCCGGTGTGGGGGAGCGCTGCCATTTTGAAGTGGCAGATGTGCGCGATTTTACAGCCGATCCGGCTGCGACAGTGCTTACCAACCCTCCCTATGGTGAGCGTTTGGGCAGTCTGGACGAAGCAGCGCAGCTGGCGGGCGTTTTGGGTGATCGCTGGAAAAAGGCCCCCGGCAGCGGTTTGTATGTGATCACAGCCGACATGGAATTTGAAACACACTTTGGCACACGCGCTGCCCGCCGCCGCAAGCTGTACAACGGCATGATTCCTTGTCAGGTGTATATGTATTTTGATAAAAAAGACACCAAGAAACCGCGCTGAAGCAAGGGCCTGGCAGTTGGGTTCCGCTGTTAGCTGCATAAAACCAATAAATTATCCGAAACTGAAAAGAAGCAGCGGAAAAATTATGGATAATCTAATGACAAAATGCAGAATTGCCCCCGAGGCAATCTGTATTCACGGTGAAGCAGCAGACCAGCTCGAAGCCATTGGCAAGCTGGTACAGCTGCAAAAGAAAAACGGCTGCCTGCAGGATGAAAGCACATATCGCAGTGCAATTTATGCCCGCGAGGATGTCACCTCCACGGCTTTGGATGGCGGCATTGCCATTCCTCACGCCAAAAGCAAGGCCATCAGCAAGCCCTGTGTTTCTTTTGCAACTCTTAAAAAGGGCGTAGAATGGGGTGCCTATGACCATAGCCAGAGCGATCTTCTGTTTATGATCGGTGCGCCCATGGAAGGCAACGAGCATCTGCGTTTGCTTACTTATATCACCACGCTGCTGGCAGAAGTGCCCGCATTGGCAGACCAACTGCGCAAGGCGGAAACGGTACAGCAGGTGTATGACTGCATCGAAGCAGCAGAACTGCATTGCTTTGGCAAGGAATAAGCTTTCGGATAGCTTTTCTGTTTTGAATCAAATCGCATTGGCAGAGCGAGGCCCAGCTTCGCTCTGCCTTTTTGATGAGCAGCTGCCGATGTCAGGGCAGCATAATCGCAAACATTTTGTAAAAATTGAATGGATCAATGGCATAAAAGAATAATTTATGCTATAATAGCAAAGGCAGTGCTGTGCTTTGCAAGTTATGCAAAAACCTTCGCTGCCGTGAAAAACTATGTGTAAACGCCACAGCTTTTGGCTTTTGAGGTAAACCATGAGATATGATGCGGTTCTTTTTGATGTAGACGGTACGCTGATCGACTCGGCACCCGGCATTCGGGAAACTTTTGCCCATACATTTCAAGAATTGGGGATCGATGATAAAAACATCGATTATAACCAGTTTTTTGGCCCGCCGCTGCGCCGCAGCTATGCAAAATTTCTGCGCACACCTGAAGAGGTAGAACACGCAGTGGATCTATACCGGGCATACTATCACGAAAAGGGCAGCCATATGTGTGTGCTGTATCCCGGTGTGGCGGATATGCTGCAAGCCCTGCGCCGTGCAGGGGTGGTGCTGTGTACAGCCACCTCAAAGCCTGTAACGGTAGTTACGCCGATTTTGCAGGAACTTGGTATTGCGGAATATTTCCATGTTATCGGCGGTGCCAGCGAGGACAGCAGCATTGATACCAAAACCGCTGTGATCCGTGATCTTTTGCCGCGGGATTTTTTGCAGGGCAAAAAGATCCTGATGGTGGGGGATCGCCGCGATGATATGGAAGGTGCGGGTGACTGCGGGCTGCCTGCGGCGGCGGTTGCCTACGGATACGGCAGCAAAGAGGAATTGGCACCGTACCGGCCGCTGATCCTGGCCAATAGCTGCAACGAACTGACAAATTTTATTCTGGAAGGAGATTCCAATGAGTAATCGTAGATCTCGGCGCAGAAAGCAAAATCTTAGCCCCATGGAGTGGTTGAATGCGCTTTCTCCGCTGCAAAAAAAGGCCTGCATGGTACTGGCAGGCTGTGCGGTGGTATTTTTGGCCACGATCGCTGTGTGTGCTGCACTGCTGCACGGTTGGTCGAACAACGATATTGTACCGGACGATGAAATTGACAAAACCGGCAGCGGCGATGTGATCAGCGAAGAGTATGACCGCACTCAGTATGCGCTGGATACCAAAGATTCCGCTATCTTGAAAAAAACCAGCGATGCCGGAAGCGACTATCTGAACGAAACGGTTTTTGTTGGTGACTCCAACACGGTTCGTATGTACAGCTACGGTCTGATCAGTCTGGATCAGTTTGTGGGTAAGGTGGGCATTGGCATTCAAAGCGTCACCAGTGATGCCTGTGTTTATTTTAAGGGCGATACCACTGCCTACACCATTCCCAATGCTTTGGCGAAAATGAAGCCCCGCCGTATTGTGGTGATGATGGGCACCAACAACGCCGATGGCAGCATGAAAGCGGATGAATTTATCCAGAGCTACCGCAGCGCTCTGCAGGCAATGAAAAACGCCTACAACTACAGCGACATTATCATTGCCGCCATTCCTCCCATTCCGGCCGACCATGCACAATATCCCAATATGCGCATGCAGATCATTGACGAGTTCAACCAGGCGCTGCTGAAGATGTGCAATGAGGATGGATATCGTTTCCTGAACACCAGCGAGGTGCTGAAAAGCGATAACGGCTTTGGTGTGAGCGGCTACTTCGCCGTTGGCGATATCCACTTTAATAAAACCGGCTTGAACGCGCTGCTGGAGTATGTGAAAACGCACGCACTGAACACCGAGGATAAGCGCCCGGATAAAACCAATATTGCGAAGCGTGCAGACACCCCCAAGAGTGAAAACAGCAATTCCAGCGCGGCATCGGTGGAAAGCTATGTGGCAAGCTATCATGCCGAAGAAGGCGGCACGCTGACCTATGGCGAGCACAGCAACCAGCGTAAGCTGGAATTCAAGGTGGGTGAAACCTCCAGTGTTACCATTAAGGCGGTGGCTGCAGATGGTTATGAATTCTACAAATGGAGCGATGGCGTGACCACCGCAAGCCGCACCGATAAGGATTTCAGGCAGAACATTGATGTTACAGCAATGTTTAACAAAACAAAATCCCTGAGCATTTCGCTTTCCACCAGCGCGGTGAACATGGTACAGGGCGCGGATAATACCGTGATCGCTACGGTTTCCGGCGCAGATGCCAAGGATGTAGAGTGGAGCGGCGCTGCCAGCCATACCGGTGAAAGCTACAGCCTGAAAAATCTGTCCCCGGGCGAGTACACGCTGAAGGCCACCATCAGCGTGGGCGATCTGGTAAAGAGCGCTGAGGTAAAGGTGACCGTTACGCCTGCCCCCACACCTACGCCGACACCGACCCCCACGCCCACACCTGTTCCTACTCCGGAGCCTACACCTGTTCCCACGCCGACCCCCACGCCGACTCCGACCCCTACGCCGACTCCCACGCCTGAGCCTACGCAGGAGCCGGCCAGTTCGTCGTCTTCCTCGGAAAACAATACTCCTTCTCCGGAAGAAAACGAAGAAGACAACACTTAATACCTAACAAAACACACCGCCTCCCAAAGCGGCATAAGCTGCTGTAAAGGAGGCGGTGTGTTTATGATTTTCTGCCCGGAAGAAATCTGCAATCTCAGAAACGATGTTACGGACGGCAGTATAGAAAATTATGAGCTGGACTGGGGCGAGGCAGAGCCTGTTCTGCCCGAGGAGCTGCCCTTGGATGAAACACTGATTTTACTTGACGAATCACAGAGAATATCGGATAATAACATAGATGAATGAGCCCCTGCACCCCGCGTGCGGGAACCAATAAAAAGTTTGGAACTCAGGTGAAAAAATGGCAAAATATAATTGTATCATGATGGATATTGATAATACACTGCTGGATTTTGATGCGGCCGAGCACAAAGCTCTGCTGGAAACCCTGCAGCAATTTTCGCTGCCCTGCGATGAGGCTGCCGTTTCTCGTTATCACGAGATCAACTCGTCGCTCTGGGGCGAGTTGAACAAGGGCAAGATCCGCCGCGATAAGCTGGTGGTAGAGCGCTTTGACCGCTTTGTCAAAGAAATTGGCGCTGCCGCCAAGGCAACCGAGCTGAACCGGGCCTATACCGAGCATTTGGCCACCCATGCCGATGTGATCCCCGGGGCAGAAGAAGCCCTGCAGGAGCTGGCGGAAGTGGCCACGATGATCGCGGTTTCCAACGGCACTGAATCGGTAGAGCGCGGCCGCCTGAAGCTTTCGGGCTTTGAAAAGTATTTCGACGATATATTTATTTCCGAGACTGTCGGCGTTTCCAAGCCCAATCCCAAAATTTTCCAAATGGCCATGCGCAAGCTGGGCATTGAGCACAGCGATAAAGTGCTGGTGGTGGGCGACAGCCTTTCGGCCGATATTCAGGGCGGTGTGAATGCCGGGCTGGATACCTGCTGGGTCAATATGAACGGCCTGGAAAATGAAAGCGGCCTTACCCCCACATACGAAGTGAAGGCGCTCCGTGAGCTGTATCCCATCGTGATGGAAGAGGATGAACTGCAGAATGTGGGCCTGAAAAACCGCAAGCATCAAAACGATGCAATCTAAAACGAATGGCAGCACCGCCGTAACATCTGGTTGCGGCGGTATTTTTTGAGATAGAGTGTAAGGATAGTAAAACTATGTTGATCGGATTGCAAGAGCTTGGTAAAAGCTTTGGCGAGCGTGTGATCCTGCATGGCATCACCGCCTCGGTAGAAAAAGAAGACCGCATTGGCATTATCGGAGAAAACGGTGCCGGTAAAACCACGCTGATCCGTATGCTGTGCGGTGAGTATACGCCGGACGAGGGCGAAATGAACATTGGCGACAATGTGACCATCGGCTATCTGGAACAAAACGCCCATTTAGACCCCGCACTGGATGTGTACGGCGAAATGCGCACGGTGTATGCGCCGGCCATTCAGGCCATGGAAAAAATGCACATTCTGGATCAAAAGCTTGCCGCTGATCCTGCCAATGAAGCATTCCTGGCCGAGCATGGCCGCATGAGCGCCATCGTGGATGCCATGGATGCTTATAATATGGATGTTGAGATCCGCAAGGTGCTGAACGGTATGGATTTCGGCCCGGCCACCTACGAAAAAAGCGTGGGTGTGCTTTCGGGCGGTGAGCTTACCCGCCTTCGTTTGGCAAAGCTGCTGCTGCAAAAGCCGGATGTGCTGATTTTGGACGAGCCTACCAACCATTTGGATTTTGCCACTATGGAATGGCTGGAAAGCTATCTGAAAGAATACCGGGGCGCTGTGCTGGTGGTCAGCCATGACCGCTATTTTCTGGATTCGATCTGCAACCATATCTGGGAAGTGGAGCAGGGAACGCTGATCGCCTACAAGGGCAATTTCTCGGCCTATCTGCCGCAAAAAGAAATGGCCGTGGCATTGCAGCAAAAGCAGCACGATGCCGATGTGGCCAAAGCGGCCAAGCTGGAGGATTACATTGCGCGCAATCTGGTGCGTGCCTCTACCACCAAAATGGCGCAAAGCCGCCGCAAACAGCTGGAAAAGCTGGAGATTACCGAGGCCCCGAAAACCGGCCATACGGAAATGAACTTTCGATTTGAATTTGATGTTGCACCGTATAACGAGGTGCTGATCACCAAACAGCTGCACATTGAGATCGGCGGCCGTGATCTGCTTCACTCGCTGGATCAGATCGTTTATCGCGGCGATAAGCTTGTGATCGCAGGCCCCAACGGTGCAGGCAAATCCACACTGCTGCAGGTGCTGGATGGTCGCCGTAGGCCCAGCAGCGGCTTGGTGCGCACCGGTGCAGGCACAAAAGCCAGCATTTTTGAACAGCAGCAGATCCGCCGCGGCGGGCGTGTGATCGATGCAATCTGGAGCAAATACCCTCGTTTTACCGAGCTGGAGGTGCGCAGTCATCTTGCTCGTTTTGCCTTTCGAGGGGAAGATGTGTTCAAGCCCTGTGATGCGCTCTCCGGCGGCGAGCTGGCCCGTCTGCGATTTGCCGAAATGGTGTTGGAACGCCCCAATTTGCTGTTTTTGGACGAACCTACCAACCATTTGGACATTTTTACCCGGGAAAGCCTTACCCAGGCGCTGGCAGAGTACGAAGGAACGCTGCTGCTGGTCACGCATGATCGTTATCTGATGAATACGCTCGGATGCCCGATTTTGTATCTGCAGGATGGGGAAGCCAAGCTGTATGAAAGCTACGAAAAGCTGATGGGCCGCGGCACTGCAGCGGTGCAGCCTGTCAAACAGGAATCCACGGCGGGCGCTCAAAACCAGGGGGGCGGCTATGGAAAAGAAGAACGCCGCCGCCGCGCCGAAGCCCGCAACCGTTTGAAAACCATCGAAAAAGACATTGACGAGGTGGGCGCTCGCATTGTGGAGCTGGAAAACGAAATGAACGACCCCGAGGTATACCGTGACCACAATTTGATGCGAGAAAAGTGTGATGCACTCGAGGATGCCCGTTTTCATCAGCAAGAGCTGTTTGACGAATGGGAAAAACTGCTCGAGGAGCAGGATGCCCAAGAGGAAGCAGCCAAAAACTGAATCAGATCGCCATAAAATCCATAAAAAGCCACCGGCACGGCCCTGCATGATCGCAGGAACGCGTGCCGGTGGTTTTGTGTTTTGTCTATGGCGGCCTTTTATTGGGCCTGATAGTTCAGATACGGAAGCTTGGCATCCGATTTGAAACTGGCAAAGTTATACAGGATCAAAACCTCGTCGTATCCCTCGCTCTGCATTAAGCTGTCGATGCCGTAAGAGAAATTACGCAGATCCACTACGCCGATTTTGGCATAGTTGGCGGTTAAAAACGGAACAAAGCAGTTGGCGTAGCTGTCTTTGATCAGCAGAATGCTGCCTTTTCCATTGCCCTGCACGGTGCTGTAGCCATTGTTTCCGTGCAGGAAGGCTGCATATTTATCACGGGTATCAAAGGCGGCATAATCATAAAGATCACCGGTTTCCTTCACAGAAAACTGATTTTCGCCCGTGATATTATAAATGGTTTCCTGGTTGGGCAGCTCGTAATAGGTGATGGTATCCGGCTCGGCCGCATAATAACGGCTGGCAGAATAATGCGTGCCGTAAAACTTTTTCACCTCTACAGCGGGGTGCTGAGCAGGGTCAAACGGGGTAAGGCCTTTTTGCCGGCAGAATTGCTGATACGCCAGATACGCACCATGTGTTGTCCAGTGGTGATCCGTGTTATAGTAGATATAATCCTCTTTGTTCTGGATCATGGTGTCGCGGATGTCCACAGCCATTGCATTGCCGGTTCCGGCAAAGATATCATCCAGCAAGGCACCCTCGTTCAGCATGGGGGCGGCAAAGGGAAGATCTTCTGGATACACAAGGCTGGCCGAGGGGGCGATCAACACGCTCACCTTGCCCGGATGGCGGGATGCGAATTCGTTGATGGCTGCAATGTTTTTGGGCAGCTGGCTTTTTTCACTGTCGGTCAGCGAAAACTGCTTGGTATACAGGCGCCCGCTTTTGCCAACAAGAATATTGCTAAGCTCGGTCTTTTTGAAAATCAGGCTCTCTGTGCGATTTTGCATACCGATAAAGCCATCGCGCAAAGGAAACTGGTCTTTCAGATAATCGCCGTATTCGGCGGTCCACTGGTTTTGCAAAAGGCTGCTCATGCTGAATTTGGGGCGCTGCTTCAGGCGGGTGTTTTCCAGTGTACTGATCTCACGATCCGGCCAAAGCATACTCAGCAGCATCACGCCGACAATGATCACCGCAAACACGATAATGCACGGGTAGCCACGCAGAGCATCCAGTTTTTCCGATAATTTTTTTTTCATATCTGCGCACCTCCCTTAAAAGTTGAAATACAGGAACGGGCTGTTGGTAGAGCCCACGATATAGCAAACGCTGAAATACATCAGCGAGATCACCAGCGAAACCTTGATCCATGCAAATTCCTTGATCTTATCCCATGCAAACTGGGGCAGCGGCGAGCAGCATACAGCCGAAACGATCAAAGTAACGGCATAGTTGCGCAGATAATACCAAACTCTCACACCGCCCGAGGGGATAAACAGCTTCTGGAACAACAAAGCCATGCCAACGCCTTGTTCGTTGCCTACAAACATGGCCCAGCCTACTACTACCAGAAACAGTGTGTAGATATGCGGCCAAACCTTGCCTTTTTCCAGATACGGCAGCAAAAAGCTTTTTTCTATGGTGAGCAGAACAAAATAGTAAAGGCCCCAGCACACAAAGTTCCAGTCGGCACCGTGCCAAATACCGGTCAGCGCCCACACGATAAACATATTCAGGATCTGTCGGGCCAGGCCTTTGCGGTTACCGCCCAGCGGGATATACACATAATCGCGGAACCAGCTGGAAAGCGTGATATGCCAGCGACGCCAGAATTCCGTAATGCTGCGGCTGATATAGGGCATATTGAAGTTGCTGGGGAAATTGAATCCCAGCATTTTGCCCATGCCGATGGCCATCATGGAATAGCCGGAAAAATCAAAATACAGCTGCATGGAATAGGCGATAACACCCAGCCAAACCAGCGGGGTAGAGGCGTTGGCCAGCCCAATGCCGGCACTTTTGCCTGCCACGCCGATAATATCCGTCCACACCTTGCTCACAGTATCGGCCAGCAAAACTTTTTTGGCCAAACCAAACACAAAAATACAAACGCCGTCTTCGATCTGCTGCAGGCTGTAGCGGTTTTTATACACATGAAGCTGCTTGGATACATCGCGGTATTTCACGATGGGGCCTGCGATCAGCTGCGGAAACATGACCACATAAGCGCCAAAATCAATGATGTTATGCTCAGCTTTTACCTGGCCGCGGAACACATCGATGGAGTAGCTCATGGTCTGGAAGGTGTAAAAGCTGATGCCGAGAGGCAGCACGCTCACGCCGGAAATTTCGGCAATTCCAAGCCCGGCCAAAGCATTGATGGTGCGAATGATAAAGTTGGTATACTTAAAAAAGACCAGCATGGAAAGACTGCCCACGACCGAAATGATCAAAAACAGACGCAAAAGGCGTTTGTTATCGGCGCATTTTTCCATGCAAAGGCCGCACACATAGTTCAGCAGGATCAAAACCAGCATAATGGGGAAAAACTTTACTTCGCCCCACGAGTAAAAGATCAGACTGCAAACAAATAAAACTGTATTCTTAAATTTGGGCGGAACAAGGTAGTAAAGCGCCAATGTGATCGGCAGGAACCGAAACAAAAAAATGATGGTGCTGAAAACCAAAGCTTGCACACTCCTTCTCGGGCGGGGCAGCACTGCGCGATAAAGCCTGCGCCGTTCTTAGGAACGGCAGGACGACAGGAAAGCCCCAAAAATCAAAAGTATCCTTAAACAAACGCAGCGCCGATACTCAGCAATCAGAGTACCGGCGCTGATGCAGCAAACGATTAATCCAGAGCAGCCGAAAGGGCTTTGTCAATGTCGGTGTAGCTTGCACCGTCCGTATTGGCAAATACCAGCACAACATAGTTGCCCTTTTCCACAATACGGCCATCTTTGATCAATGCCTGACCATCGGCAAACTCAGCATAGTTTCCGTAATAGGCGATCTGGTTCTGCTGATAGGTTTCCAAAGCCTTTTTCACATCGCCGGCTTTGCCATCAGCACACTGCACAGCCATGATCTGGGCGCTGTTGCCCTGATCGTTGCTCAGCTCGCCTTTATAGGCCACCACGCTGTCGGCGCTCAGCATGAATTCGTTTTCCAGAGCAAAATCGTCTACCTCGCGGGGGTTGGAAACGGGGTTCACAGCCTCAACGGCAGAAACGATATCGTCCAGATTGTATTCCTTGGCAGAAGCCGAAGCGGAAGAACCGCCGCAGGCTGCCATGCTCAGGCCCATTACTGCACACAGAACAATAGAAATCAGTTTTTTCATAGTTTTCTTATTGCACCTCTATATAATAAAGTATATTAGAAAGATTACACTATTTTCACTATTTATGCAACCCTTTTAACCAATATTTAACAATTTGAAAGCAGAATATGCTATGATAAATAGAAAGCAGCAAATTGCCTCTGCCTTGACAGAAAAAGTTCATGCGCAGTACTATAAAACAAATGCGATGCAAAGGGGATCATCCATGAAAAATATCCGAAACAGCGCCGCTGATGCGGCGCTGGGCGGGCTGTTGTTCGCGCTTGCCATTGCGCTTTCCATGCTGGAAAGCACCATCACTCCGCTCTTGGGGCTTATGCCGGGCGTAAAACTTGGGCTGGCCAATATCGTGGTGATGTATGCACTGCTGTTTATCGGAAAAAAGCAGGCCTTTACGCTGGCGGTATTAAAAGCCTTTTTCTCTTTTTTGTTTTTTGGTGCTACGGCAGGGTTCCTTTCGCTGCTGGGGGGTGTCTTTTCGCTTTTCATTATGATTATTGCGCGCCGTTTGGGGGCAACACTGTTTATTATGTCCGTATGCGGAGCACTTGCGCACAATGCCGGCCAGCTGGCAGGGGCCAGCTTGATCCTTTCCAGTGCGTTGGCACTCAATTATATGCCGGTTTTGCTGATCTCTGGCCTTATCATGGGCAGCGCTACGGCAACCGGTGTGCAAATACTGCTTCCGGCACTCAAAAAAACGCGGTACAAGGGAAAGCTGGAAGATGATGAGAAAAAATAAGAAATTTTCTCAAGAAGGCTTGACAAACGCATAGAAATACGGTATAGTAAGACTATAACAAATAGGAATGATTATCAATTAAAATTGATATCGAATATGAATGGAGGAAATTTATTATGGCTAAGTATGTTTGCACTGTCTGTGGTTATATTGCTGAGGGTTCTATCCCTGAAAAGTGCCCTGTTTGCGGCGCGGCTTCCAAGGCTTTTAAAGAGCTGACCGATCTGACTCTGGCTGCTGAGCATGAGTTTGGCGTTTACGGCAAAACCGTCAAGAATAACCCCGACATTTCTGAGGAAGATAAGCAGTATATCTTCGATCAGCTCAAGGCAAACTTTGCCGGTGAGTGCAGCGAGGTTGGCATGTATCTGTGCATGGCACGCATTGCTCACCGCGAGGGCTACCCCGAGATCGGCCTGTACTGGGAAAAGGCAGCCTACGAGGAAGCCGAGCATGCTTCCAAGTTCGCAGAGCTGCTGGGCTCGGATCTGGAATCCAACATGACTGCTTCCACCAAGAAGAATCTGGCTTGGCGCGTAGAGTGCGAGTATGGCGCAACCTCCGGCAAAACCGAGCTGGCCAAAAAGGCAAAGCAGCTGAATCTGGATGCCATTCATGACACTGTGCATGAAATGGCTCGTGACGAGGCCCGCCACGGCAAGGCTCTCGAGGGCATGCTGAACCGCTATTTCAAGTAATCTCCTGCTGCCCGGATTTTTCTGAAAGCGCTTACCAAAAGCTGCTTTTGGCAAAGTGAATCAAAACACAAGCGGTGCTTTGCTGGCTTATAATAAGCCGGTAAAGCACCGCTCTTTTGAGTTTACATACAAAAATAGGGCCGCAGCGGAAGGATCATTCGTCCTTTCCGGTAAGCTCCTCTACAAACATGGAATAAATAATAGAGCCATTTTTGATAAAGGAATTTTTCACTTTTTCCGCCGTAATGATATCCGGCATTGAGATGGTCAGCGAAAGCAGATCGTGGCCATGCTCCTGAATATGGCAATGCACATCATAGCCATCGGCAGTCTGTGTGATCTCTGCCTGATTTTCAGCAGCCATGCGCTGAAATTTCTGCATACGCAGCACGGTGTTTGCCGCACTTTCACGCACAGAGCGCGGCAAATCCCAGCACAGGTCATCCGATACCTGTGCGCCTTTTTTTGTGATGGTATAAATCGTGTTTTCCTGCGTGACAAGCTTCTGCTCTGCCAGATCATCCAGCCCGCTGCTCAGCTCGAAATAATTCACAAGCTGTTCCTGCATCAAGGCGTTTTCCAAAACCTCGCGCGAAACAGGCCCGGCGGTTTTGATCAAATAGCAAAGCAGAATGCGGATCTCTGTCACACTTGTCAGTCCGCCCGGCTTTACCCCGGCGGTGAAGGCATCTGCTGGCATATCCATCCACTTCCTTTTTGTTGATTTTATTATTATAAACGATACACACAAAACTTACAAGTTTTGCCGCGGTTCAAAAAACGGTTTCGATCTGCTTATGGCTTTGGGGAGTAGAGTAGATCCAGCTTTTCATACGCCCCTCTGTAATGAAATAATGGGGTTCAAATCGCAGGGACTGGCTGATATTTTTGTTTACGATCACCAGCTTGATCTTCATCTTCTCCGGCAGAATATTTTTGATGTAAACACTCACCACCTGCCCGGGGCAAAGATTCCCGCTGCTCTCGGCAAGCCCGGCCAGATTGGGGGCGATCTCTACAAACACACCGTATTCTTCCACACTGCGCACAATTCCCACCACGGTTTCACCGGGGGAAAAGCAGGCTGCGTTTTCGCTCCAGGTTCCCAGCAGTTCCCGAAGTGTCAGCACAAGGCGGCCCTGCGTGTCACGGCATTTCACAGCGCAAAGAAGCTGCTGCCCTACGGATACGCGGTCAGCAGGGGAGGAAATGCGCGAAACCGAAAGGCAGTCGATGGGCAAAAGGCTGCTTATGCCGCAGCCCACATCACAAAATGCGCCAAAGTTTTCAATATGCGTCACGGTGCAGGGAATCACCGTACCGGCTTCCAGCTTATCAAGATAGTTTCGCCGGCACGCGCGCTGCGCCATGGCTCGCGATAAGATCAGGATTTCTTCTCCGTCGGCAAGGCGGCGAAATTCTTTGATCACAAAACAGGTGGGCCGCCCTACACGAGTCAGCACGGCAATATCGCGGATCTGTCCATCAGCAGCACCATCGGCGCATTCCGTAAAGGGCATGATGCCTCGATGGCCGCACAGGCGAAATTGCAGCTGACGCATGGTATCAAACACCAGCGCAGTGCTTTGCAAAATTTCTCCGGCAGCGCAGGCGGCGCGAAGCTCCTCCATGGTCAATTTATCGGCTGAACGGCAAAGGCCCTCGGCACGGTATTCCAACATTCTGATCATCCTCATTTCTGATTTGTTTTCCGCGGGCCGCAGGCGGCCATAACGGTTTTGAAAATTTATATGCCTGCCCGCAAACAGATATTTGCATTTGCGGACCAAAGAGATATAATAATACTGTATGATTTTCTGCTGATGGGAGGAATTGCCAATATGGATGTACAAGTGGGCGATACCATTGTAACCAAAAAAGCGCACCCATGTGGGGCTTCCAGCTTTGAGGTGCTGCGCGTCGGCATGGATTTCAAAATCCGCTGCACCGGCTGCGGCCGCGAAGTTATGATCCCTCGCGCAAAAATTGAAAAAAACATCAAAAAAATTCTGCGGGCCGAGTAGCAGCCCTTGTACGGCTGCTGCGGCAGCCTGAATAAACGCAAAAATCAAATACAAGGGAGAAACTATATGCTACAGCAACTGCAAGCAGTTGTGCGCCGTCAGCAGGAATTGCTGCATAAATTGCAAGAACCTAACGCGGCGGCCGATCCGATCCTTTACGCCAAACTGATGAAAGAATACCAGCGGCTGGAGCCGATCGTGCAGGCTTATAAAGCCTACGAGCAAACCGAAAAAGATTATGCAGAGGCCAAAGAACTTTTGGATTCCGGCGCGTTGGATCCGGAATTCAAAGCTATTGTACAGCAGCAATTTTGCGAAAACAGGGATAAATTGGAGCCGCTGCGGCAAAACCTTAAAATTTTGCTTTTACCGCATGACCCTAATGATGAAAAGGGCGTTATTGTAGAGATCCGCAGCGGTGCAGGCGGTGAAGAAGCGGCCTTGTTCGCCCACAGTGTGTTCCGAATGTATAGTATGTACGCTGCGCGCCAAAAATGGAGCGTAGAAATATTAAACGAAAACGATACGGAACTGGGCGGCATTAAGGAAATATCGTTTATGATCGAGGGCGACAATGTATACAGCCGCATGAAGTTTGAAAGCGGCGTACACCGTGTGCAGCGTGTTCCCGAAACCGAAACACAGGGCCGTATCCATACATCTACAATTACGGTTGCCGTGATTCCCAAGGCGGAACCGGTGGAATTTGAGCTGAACCCCAAGGATTTGCGAATCGATACATTTCGTGCCAGCGGCGCAGGCGGCCAGCACATCAATAAAACATCCAGCGCCATTCGCGTAACGCATTTACCCACCGGCATGGTGGTGGAATGCCAGAACGAACGAAGCCAATTTCAAAACAAAGATAAGGCACTGGAAATTTTGCGAAGCCGCCTATTGCAGCAAAAGCAGGAAAGTCAGCAGCAGCAGATCAATGCTGACCGGCACAGCCAAGTGGGAACAGGCGACCGCAGCGAGCGTATCCGCACCTATAATTTCCCGCAGCGCCGTGTGACAGACCATAGGATCAATCTTTCTCTATATAAAATAGACGATATTATGAACGGCAACCTGCAGGAGATCATCGATGCCCTCATCACAGCCGAGCAGGCCGAAAAGCTGAAAGCAACAGGAGAATAAAATTCAATGAAAACCGAACTTTTGCCGGCAGATCATGCCGGGATTCAAAAAGCAGTCGAGCTTCTGCGTCAGGGCGAGATCGTAGCGATCCCCACCGAAACAGTGTATGGCATTGCGGCAGATGCCACCAACGGCACGGCCGTGAAAAAAATTTTTGAGGCCAAGGGCCGCCCGCAGGATAACCCTTTGATCGTACATATTGGCGATTTGGCCATGGCGGAAGGCCTTGTGGCAGAAATTCCGCCTCGTGCGCAAAAGCTGGCGGAAGCATTTTGGCCGGGCCCTATGACGATCATTATGCCCCGCGGCCCGCGTGTGTGTGATGAGGTTTGCGCCGGGTTGGATTCTGTGGGGATCCGGATGCCCAGCCATCCCGTAGTGCGTGAATTTTTCCGCTTGGGTGCCGTGCCCTTTGCGGCACCCTCGGCAAACCTTTCCGGCAGCCCCAGCCCCACCAATGCGCAGGATGTGTTTTCCGATATGAATGGCCGCTTACCGCTGATTCTGGACGGCGGGGAAAGCCAGGTGGGCGTAGAGTCTACCGTGATCTCTGTAGCAGGGGATCAGCCCGTTCTGCTGCGCCCGGGATATATCACCAAAGAGCAGATGGAAGCCGTTTTGGGAGAAGAGGTTCTGCTGAGCCCCGCCATTCTGGAAAAGCTCAAAGAAGGTGAACGCCCCCGTTCGCCCGGCATGAAGTATAAGCATTATGCGCCCAAGGCAAACATAACCATTCTAAAGGGCAGCCTTGCACAGTTTGCAGACCATGTGAAAAAGGCCGCCGATCAGCCGGGTGTGTGGTGCCTTTGTTTTGACGGCGAAGAGAAATTGCTCCCGGTGCCCTGTGTGACTTATGGCATCAAAGGCGATGGAGTCAGCCAAGCGCACGAGCTTTTCCGCAGTCTGCGTGAGCTGGACGAAAGGGGGGCGCAAACGGTGTATGCACGCTGCCCTGAACTGGACGGCGTATCCATGGCTGTGTACAACCGTTTGATCCGTGCGGCGGCTTTCCGCGTGGTGGAATTATGATGAAAACGATTGGGATCACAGGCCGCTCCGGCAGCGGAAAATCCAGTATTTCAGCCTATATTGCACAAAAAGGATACCCTGTTTGTGATGCCGATTGGGTGGCGCGGCAGGTTCTTATGCCGGGTTCGCCCTGCCTGCCGCTGCTGCAAAATGCATTTGGGGCGGATATTCTTGCCTCTGATGGCGAGCTGAATCGCCATCTGCTGGCGGACCGTGCCTTTAAAACCCCGGAGGGCACCCAAAAGCTGACCGAGATCACTCACCCGGCAATTTATAAATGGATCCGCTCTGAGCGCACCAAAGCAGAGCAGGCGGGCGAAAAGCTGTTTTTTATTGACGGCGCTGTGATCGTTGGAACCGAGATCCAAAGCTATTGCGATGCGATTTTGCTGGTTTACACGCCCTACGAAACGGCAGTGGCACGCATTTGCGCCCGTGATGGAATCCAGCCGGAAATGGCCCGCAGACGATTGGATGCACAAATGCCGCTGGAAAAGCTGCAGGAAGCCGCGGACTATCAAATCTGTAATGACGGCACGGTGGCGCAGGCCGAAATGAAGGCTGAACAAATTTTACAAACATTGCTTGCATGAGGAGCGTATGGAAAAAAAGAAACGAAAAAGCCCTCGGCATCGCGCAAGGCGATGGCGGCTGTGTGTTATCGGATGCCTTATCCTGCTGCTAAGCGCGCGGCTGGCTCTGTTTGGTGTAAAAAAAGTAGAAAACGCATTGTATCCGATCAAATACAGCGAATTTGTAGAGTATTACGCAGATAAATACGAGCTTGATCCGCTGCTGGTTTATGCGATCATTCGCACAGAAAGCGGGTTTGATCCTGCTGCACACAGCAATGCGGATGCCATAGGCCTTATGCAGATCACGGAAACGGCATTCCACTGGCTTCGTGCTAAAATCGCTCCCAGTGAAGAACTCACCTTTGAATCGCTGTATGACCCGGAAACCAACATCCGCTTCGGCTGTTATTACTGGGCCTGCTGTCTGGAACGATATGATAACGATATATCCACTGCTGCGGCATCCTATTTTTCAGGATGGACAACGGTAGACAATTTATTGGACGACTCTGCTTACTCGCACGATCACATTACACTGCACACCTTTCCTTATGGCGGAATGGAGCAGTATGTAAACAAAATTCAGAAAAACTATGAAGCATACCAAAGACTGTATGCAAAAAACAAGGAGCAATAAGTTATGATGGAATCTGCAAAGCAACTGGAAGAAAGGCTGCTGTATACCCGCGAATATGCAGTGCAGGATGAGCAGACGAATGAAAAAGCACACGTTTTTTGCGAGGACTACAAACAGTTTTTGAACCAGGGCAAAACCGAGCGCGAAGTAGCCAAAGTGTGTGAAGAACGCCTTCTGGCTGCCGGCTACAAAGCGTTCGAGCCTGGCAGGCGTTATCAGCCCGGAGAAAAGATCTATCTTTTGCATCGCGAAAAATGTGTGATCGCAGCCACCATTGGCAGTGTGGATATGGAACGCGGCTTTCGCCTGAACGCTGCCCACATTGATTCGCCTCGTTTGGATCTGCGCCCCATGCCATTGTTTGAAAACGGAGGCATGGCCTTTTTCCGTACTCACTACTACGGCGGCATTCGCAAATATCAGTGGGGAACGATCCCTCTGGCGATCCACGGTGTTGCCTATCTGGAAAACGGCCGACAGGTTGTGATCAATGTGGGGGAAGAAGAAGGTGATCCGGTATTCTGCATTACAGACCTTCTTCCGCATCTGTCTGCCAAGCAGAACGAACGCAAGCTCCCCGATGGCATCAAAGGTGAAGAGCTCAACATTCTGATCGGCTCGGAACCCATTCCGGACCCCGAGGCCAAAAAGCGTGTTAAGCTGAACACGATGCTTCTGCTGAACGAAAAATACGGCATCACAGAAAAAGACCTTGTCCGCGCTGAAATCGAGATCGTTCCTGCACAAAAAGCCCGCGATGTCGGCTTTGACCGCGCCATGGTGGGCGCTTATGGTCAGGATGACCGTGTAGACGCCTATGGCGCTTTGATGGCAGAGATCCGTGTACAGGACCCCATACATACAACCGTGTGCATTCTTACGGATAAAGAAGAAATTGGCTCGGAAGGCGTAACCGGACTTAACAGTATGTATCTGTTCCAGTTCCTGCGCCAGCTTTGCGTAGCGCATGGAGCCGATGATATTCTGGCATTCCAGAATTCTATTTGTCTTTCGGCCGATGTAACGGCTGCCTATGATCCCACCTGGGCAGATGCCTTTGAAGCGGACAACGCCACCTATGCGGGCAAGGGCGTGGCTATCATGAAATACACCGGCGCACGCGGGAAAAGCGCAGCCAGCGATGCTTCTGCCGAGCTTTTGGCATGGCTCACCAAAATCTTGGATGAGCAAAAGGTTGCATGGCAGGTGGGCGAACTTGGCAAGGTGGATCTCGGCGGCGGCGGTACCGTGGCAAAATATGTGGCGTATCACAACATTCCCACGATCGATATCGGCGTACCGGTGCTCAGTATGCATTCTCCGTTTGAAGTGGTTTCTAAGGCGGATGTTTATATGGCCTATAAGGCATTTGAGGCTTTTATCCGCCAGTGATTTGGTATTTCCATAAAATTATGATCGGCAGCAGCTCTGTATTGGCAGGGCTGCTGTTTTTTGTTTGCCGTCAAGGTTCTAAAAGATGCAGCCCCTCCCATACACTGGTGATGGGTGATGAAAATGGAAGCCTATTATCAAATAGCACACCGTTTGCCAAATGTGGTCAAGCAGGCGCTGCTGTCTTTACCGCCGCAGAGCGCAGGCTGCATCAACGAGATCCGCTTGCGAAGCGGCCGTCCAATCGTGCTGGTACAAGGGACAAGCTCAAATGTCCTAAAGGGCAGCCCTGTAGTAGACCATGCGCTTTTACAGGAATGCTGCTTTGCGCTGTGTGAGTATTCGATCCATTCTATTCAGGACACGCTGATAAAAGGGTATTTCACGCTGCCCGGCGGGCATCGGGTGGGTGTGGCAGGATTGGCCATCAGCAATGAAAGCAGCCTGCAGCGCCTGAAAACATTCTATTCCATAAACATTCGCATTGCACACACTTCAAACTCCCCTCTGGATGATCGCATACAGACGCTTCTTTTATCCAATGGCGGCATTCTGCTGATAGGCCCGCCGGGCTGCGGAAAAACCACACTTTTGCGAAAAATTGCAAAAGAGATTTCGGAAATAGGGCAAAAGGTATGTGTGATCGATAGCCGAAGTGAAATTTTTCCAGGCACAAGTGAGGGGTATTCCGTGCCGCCGCCCCTTAACTGCGATGTGTGGGAAGGGTGTGCCAAAGCCGAAGGTATAGAACTTGCTGTCAGAACGCTGGCACCGCAGGTGATCCTATG
>SFIE01000027.1 GCA_004555405.1 Subdoligranulum sp. | reverse complement strand
CTTCTCCAAGTCTACGGCGCGAAGCTGCCCCCGAACGGATTTGTACTCTGCCAGTTCCGCGGTCAGTGCGGCGACCTTTGCTTTCAACTCATTTCTAATTATTGCTGTTGCTTCTGGAAATAGAAAGAGCCGCCACTTCAAAATTAACAGTGAAGTGACGGCTCTTTCTATCGCCGGAATACGAGTTTCTGAAATGAAAAAAGCACCCAGCATTTATACTGTGTGCTACATCAAATTCATATTCAATTATTCAAATTAGCTCAAACTATACCAAACTGCCACAGCCAAAAAACGAGGGGAAGGAGGGCTGAAAAGCACCCCAAAAATCGGCTCTCGGTTAACCACTTTGGGAACCACTTCCCCCTCTTTTGGGCCAGTTAACCACTTGCGGACCACTAAAAATTGGATGAAATCGGCTCTCGTTTTGCCAAATTTGGTCAAACCATATCAGCCCGCCTTGATTTTCCGGGCTTTTTGAACCATTTTGATATAGTCTGAGCAGTCGATTATCGCTTGCTGAACTGCGGAGCGCGACGAGCTGCCTTGAGGCCGTATTTCTTACGTTCCTTCATACGAGGATCGCGAGTAACAAAGCCAGCCTTCTTCAGAGCAGGACGCAGCTCTGCATCAGACTCCATCAGAGCGCGGGTAATGCCGTGGCGAATTGCGCCAGCCTGGCCTGCAACACCGCCGCCAACAACGTTGACAACGATATCAAACTTACCCTCAGTGCCGGTCAGAGCCAGGGGGCTGCGAACGATCAGCTTCAGGGTCTCCAGACCAAAGTAGTTGTCGATATCGCGGCCATTGATGGTGATTTTGCCAGTGCCGTTGAACAGGCGAACACGGGCAACAGAGTTCTTACGACGGCCGGTGCCGTAGTAGAAAGATTTAGTTTCGTACATTGTCTATTGCCTCCTTATCAAAATTCAACGGTCTCGGGCTTCTGTGCGCCCTGAGCGTACTCAGCGCCCTTGTAGCAGCGCAGACGAGTCAGAGCCTTGGCACCGATGGTGTTGCTGGGGATCATGCCCTTGATAGCCAGGGTCATAGCCTTGTCGCTGTTCTCAGCCATCATGGTCTTGTACTGAACGCTCTTCAGGCCGCCGATCCAGCCGGAGTGATGGTAGTAGAACTTCTTCTCCAGCTTCTTGCCGGTCAGAACAGCCTGATCGCAGTTGATCACGATCACATGATCGCCGCAATCAACATTAGGGGTAAAGGTAACTTTGTTTTTGCCACGCAGCAGCACAGCGGCCTCAGCAGCCACACGGCCCAGGGGCTTGCCGGCAGCATCGATCACATACCACTTGCGGTTGTTAGCCTCAGCGGGCTTCAAAAGAGTAGTGCTCATTTTGATATCCTCCATAAATAATTCAGTGCGTTAGCACTGGGAAAGTCCTTAAAAAAGCCGATTTCATATCAGTCTTTTGTTTGGCACAAGTGTGATTATAGCAAACCTGGCCGCGGCCGTCAATAGCTTTTTGCAATTATTTTTAAATAATCCTGTGTGACTCTTGTTTTCTCTTGTTTTCTCTTGAATACTCTCGTTTTCTCACTTTCAATTTTCAAAATTTAATACATCAATTTCACTTTGGCATAATTCTTTTGATTTTTTTCAGCTTTTTCTAAAAATAACTTTTGCACCCGGCCGCTGTATGATATAATAAAAAGGTTAAATCCATATAATTCCATGATACAGGATACACAAAGCCCCGCCTGGGTTTTTGCCTTTCCTGAAAGGAGATTCCATCATGCAGCGTTTGGAAGGGCTTATGCGCAAAGCTATTCAAGACTACGATATGATCCAGCCCGGTGACCGCATTTGTGTGGGTGTGAGCGGCGGCAAAGACAGTGTTGCCCTCACCGTTGCGCTGGGCCACCTGCGCGCTTATTTGGGCATTCCGTTTGAAGTGGCAGCCGTCACGCTTGATCCGCGTTTTGGCGGTGTAGAAACCGATTACTCCCCTCTTGAGCAGCTGTTCGCCAGCCAAAATATCCCCTATGAGATCCGCCGGACAGAGATCGGCCGCATCGTATTTGATCTGCGCAAAGAACCCAACCCCTGTGCATTGTGTGCCAAATTCCGCCGGGGCATTTTGCACAACACAGCCAAAGAACTTGGCTGCAACAAGGTTGCCCTTGGCCATCATTTGGATGATGCGATCGAAACATTTTATATGAACCTGTGGCGAGAGGGCCGCATAGGGTGTTTTTCCCCTGTCACCTATCTTTCCCGCAAGGATATCACCATGATCCGCCCCATGCTGCTGGCCAATGAAAGCGATGTGCGCCACGCCGTTCGCGATGCCGAGCTGCCGGTGATCAAAAGCCTTTGCCCTGCTGACGGTGTGACTGTGCGTGAAGATACCAAGAATTTTGTAAAGCAGATGAGCCGCGAAGACCCTGCATTCCGCCAAAAGACCCTGCACGCGCTGCAAACCAGCGGCATTGACGGCTGGGGCCCTGTGCATACCGGGAGGAACCACTGATATGGAACAAGCTGAACTTTGTTATCTTACCGGCCGCTGCTGGGCCGAAATCGATCTGGATGCTTTTTGCCACAACTTTGAGCAAATTCAGCATAACGCAGGCAAGGCATCGGTTTGTGCGGTGATCAAAGCCGATGCCTACGGCCACGGCGATCTGGTGGTGGCCAACCTGCTTTCCAGCTTAGGAGCCGCCTGGTTTGCCGCTGCCGCTTTGCCGGAAGCACTCCGTCTGCGCCGCCACGGCATTACAACGCCGATTCTTCTGCTGGGCTATACAGACCCGGCACAAGCACCTTTGCTGGCGCAGTATAACATCACGCAAGCCTTGTTCAGTCTGGACTATGCGAAAGCGCTATCTGCCGCCGCCCTGCCCGGGCATCCTGTTCCCTGCCATTTAAAGGTAGACACCGGCATGGGACGCATTGGATTTGATATGCGCCGTGCGCCGCAGCAGGCATTGCAGCAAATGGAACAGTGTTATGCTTTAAAGGGGATCAGGATCACCGGCATCTTCCAGCATTTTGCAGTGGCTGACAGCTTAGCCCCCGCCGACATTGCATACACCGAACAGCAGCACGCACTGTTTTGCCAGGCAGTGGACACGCTGAAAGCCAATGGGCACAGCTTTAAAACCTGCCATTGCTGCAACAGTGCCGCCCAGCTTTTGCACCCGGAATGGGGCATGGATCTGGTGCGCGCCGGTGTGATCTTGTATGGCTGCCAGCCCAGTTCCGATGTTCCCCTGCAGGGCTATCGGCAAACCATGACCGTGAAAACCCGCATCAGTTATATAAAAGAGCTTGACCCCGGCGAAAGCATCAGCTATGGCTGCACCTTTACCGCCAGCAAGCCCATGCGCATTGCCACCTGCTGCATTGGATATGCCGACGGCTACCCGCGCAGCCTGAGCAGCAAGGGCGTGCTGACCATTCACGGAAAGCCCGCACCCGTTGTGGGCCGCGTGTGCATGGACCAGCTTATGGTAGATGTGACTGCCATTCCTGAGGCAAAGCCGCAGGACGAAGTGATCGTGTTTGGCCCGGGCCAAGCCGGTGACTCGGTGGATGACATTGCACAAAAGGCCGGCACCATCAATTATGAAATTCTTTGCGGCATGAGCCGCCGTATGCCCCGCCTGTATCTGGTTGAGGGCAAACCGGCCAGTGCTGTGGATTATTTACAGGGCTGACTGCCCTTCTCATTGTAAAAAAGGAGGACGCAACCATTGTCTAACGAAAATATCCGCAATTTTTGCATTATTGCTCACATCGACCACGGCAAATCCACTTTGAGCGACCGCATTTTGGAGCTGACCGACAGCGTGGATAAACGCACGATGGAGGATCAGATCCTGGATGATATGGAATTGGAGCGCGAACGCGGCATCACGATCAAAGCCCGCGCTGTGACCATGCACTACCACGCCAAAAACGGGCAGACCTACGAATTCAACCTTATTGACACGCCGGGCCATGTGGACTTCAGCTACGAAGTAAGCCGCAGCCTGGCCGCCTGCGAGGGTGCTGTTTTGGTGGTGGATGCCAGCCAGGGCGTGGAAGCACAGACCTTGGCAAACTGCTATCTTGCCATTGACAACAATCTGGAGGTTGTGCCGATCCTGAATAAGATCGATCTGCCCAGCGCTGAGCCGGATCGTGTAGCCACCGAGGTGGAAGAGCTGGTGGGCCTGCCTTGCATGGATGCCCCCCGCGTAAGCGCCAAGCTGGGCATTGGCATTGCCGATGTGCTGGAGGATGTGGTCGCCAATATTCCCGCTCCCACCGGTGACCCGGATGCGCCTTTAAAGGCTTTGATCTTCGACAGTGTATATGACTCCTACAAGGGAGTTATCGTTTATATCCGCGTTTTTGAGGGCACTGTAAAGCCCGGCGATACCATTCGTTTGATGAGTACCGGCGCTGAATTTCAGCTGGTGGAGGTGGGCCAGATGGGTGCCACCCAGCTTTCCCCTTGCAGTGAGCTGCGCGCCGGTGAAGTTGGCTATCTGACCGCCAGCATCAAAACCGTGCGCGACACCCGCGTAGGCGATACCATCACGCTGGCAAACCGCCCCACTGCGCAGGCTCTGCCCGGTTACCGCAAAGTAACGCCCATGGTATTCTGCGGCATTTACCCTGCCGACGGCTCGAAGTATAACGAGTTGAAGGATGCTTTGGAAAAGCTGCAGCTGAATGATGCCGCTCTTTCGTTTGATCTGGAAACCTCGACCGCGCTTGGCTTTGGCTTCCGCTGCGGTTTTCTGGGGCTTTTGCACATGGATATCATCACCCAGCGCTTGGAGCGCGAGTTTGATCTGGATCTGGTTACCACAGCGCCCAGCGTTTCCTACCGGATCACGCTGACAGACGGCACCGTTGAAATGATCGAAAACCCCAGCGCCTATCCCGATCCCACCAACATTGCCAAGCAGGAAGAGCCCTTTGTGGATGTGCATGTGTATACGCCCAACGACTATGTGGGCAGCTTGATGGATCTGTGCCAGACCAAGCGCGGAAATCTGCTGGAAATGAAATACCTGGATGCCACGCGCGTGGACCTGCACTACGAAATGCCCTTGGGTGAGATCGTGTACGATTTCTTTGATGCCATCAAGAGCCGCAGCCGCGGTTACGCCAGCTATGATTATGAAATGAAGGGCTTCCGTGAAAGCAAGCTGGTTAAGATGGACTTCCTGCTGAACGGCGATCCCGTGGATGCTCTTTCCATGATCGTGTTTGCCGACAACGCCTACGCCAAGGGCCGCCGTATCTGCGAAAAGCTGCGCGACAATATTCCCCGTATGCTGTTTGAAATTCCTGTACAGGCTGCGGTGGGCGGCAAGATCATTGCCCGCGAAACCGTAAAGGCTATGCGCAAGGATGTGCTGGCCAAGTGCTACGGCGGTGATATCAGCCGCAAAAAGAAGCTGCTGGAAAAGCAGAAGGAAGGCAAAAAGAAGATGCGTCAGCTTGGCAGCGTAGAACTGCCCAGCGAGGCCTTTACCGCCGTGCTGAAGCTGGACAGCGACGACTGATCTGCCTTAAAAATCGCGGTGTAAAGCCGCATCAAACGAAACAGCGGCAAAGCCGAAAGGCCTTGCCGCTGTTTTGCTTTTCCGATGGTAAAAATCAGTTGTTGCTGCGATTGCGCGCAAACAAGCGCAGCACACGCAGGAAAATATTGATGAAGTCCAGATACAGGCTGAGGGCTGCCAGAATACCGGCTTTTTCCAGCATGGCGGAGTCGTTGCAGAACGAATAGTAGTATGCCTTGATTTTTTGTGTATCGTAGGCAGTGATGCACATAAACAGCACCAGGCCCACCACGCAAAGCAGCGTGTTGCCAATGTTCAGGAACATACAGATGATCTCAAAGATCAGCAGCGCGATCAGGCCCGACAGCCCAATGGCACCCCAACTGCTGAGATCTTTTTTGGTGATGGCGCCATAAGCAGCCATTACGCCAAAATAAATGGCAGCCACCAAAAATGCTCCGATCAGCATGGGCAGATTATACGCAATAAAATATACGCTGAACATTACGCCATTCATCACGGCATACAGGAAAAACAGCAGTGTTGCTGTGGCCGGTGCCATGTGCTGCACACGCGATGACAGCGCGATCACCAGTATAAACTCCGCGATGGTGATGGCAAACACGGCGCCGCTTCGCATAATGGGCACATACAGCCCTGTCCACGCAATGGCAAAAGCCAAGCCAAAAGTAGTAAGCAAACCGATGAACATCCATGTAAAAGCACGGGTCATATACTGATTCAGTGTAAGCTGTGCGCCCATGGAATATTCCGGTTCCCAGCGATTATAATTTTGATTGTAATTCGGCATGAAAGATTCCTCTCTTTTCTGCGTTCTTTAATTATTACTATTATACGCCACTTGCACCGAAGAAACCATTGCTTAATTTATAAAAATTTGTTAAAATTTTATAAAACTTGCACAAAGAGGTTTCCCGCATGAAAGATTCTCTCGGTTTATATCTGCACATTCCCTACTGCTTGGCAAAATGCCGTTATTGCGATTTTTATTCTGCCGGCGGCAGTCGATGTGTGCCCGATGACTATATAAACGCCTTACTGCGCGAATTAAAACGCCTGCGCGGCCGCCGGCCGGCCACCGTATACTTTGGCGGCGGCACCCCCAGCCTGCTTTCCCCCGCACAGGCAGCCAAACTGATCGATGCAGCCGATCCGCTGCCTGGGGCTGAAATTACGCTCGAAGCCAACCCGGAAACAGTTACTTTGGATTCCTTGGCCGGGTTTCGCGCGGCGGGAGTGAATCGCATCAGCTTTGGCGTGCAAAGTGCTTATGATGAACAGCTGCAGCGCCTTGGCCGCCCACACACTGCGCAGCAGGCCAAACAGGCTCTTTTGTGGGCCGGGCAGGCCGGTTTTACAAACATCAGCGGCGATATTATGATGGCGCTCCCCCACTATTCCTGCCGTGAGTTCGATGAAACGCTTTCTCTTTTGCAGCAGGGCGGCGCCACGCATATTTCTGCCTATCTGCTCAAGATCGAGCCCGGCACTGCCTTTGGAAAGCATCCGCCCGAGGGGCTGCCTACGCCGGATGAAGCCGCCGATTTTTATCTTTACGCCGTAAACCGTTTAGAGGAAATCGGCTACCGGCAATACGAGATCAGCAACTTCGCCCGCCCGGGCTTTGAGGGAAAACACAATCTTTTGTATTGGAACTGCATGGACTACTGGGGCCTTGGCCCCGGAGCGCATAGCTGCGTTGCCAACCGCCGTTTTTATTGGCCCGGCAGCACAAGCGCGTTTGTGCAGGGCTATGAGCCCGTGCCGGATGGCGGCTGCAATGCCGAGGATTACCTTTTGATGCGCCTGCGGCTGCGCGACGGCTTGGATCTTGGCGTATGGAAGGCGCAATGGGGCGGCGAATTCAGCGCCCGGCAGTTGGCTTTTATCAAGCGCTGTGTGCAGGCGGGCTATGCTGTGTTTGATGGGAAAAATCTTGCTCTTACCCCAACTGGGCTGATCGTGCAGAACAGTATTTTGGAAGAATTGATTTAAGTAACGCAAAAAGAGCTTTTTGCCATGTTTTTGAGGCAAAAAGCTCTTTTTTGATAATCTGTATAAAAATAGTCTTAGATAGAAATGGTGTTGGCCACATCGATCATGCTGCTGTCAATGGTTTTATGCATACCCAGTGCAACATTGATATCATAGTCCACGACCTTGCCGCCGGTAACCGCCACAACACGGTTGTAAATGCCAATCGAGAGCAGATCCACCGCGTGATAGCCCATGGTGGATGCCATTACGCGATCTCGCAGGGTGGGCGAGCCGCCGCGCTGCACATGGCCCAAAACCGTGGCACGGGTGTCCACGCCGGTACGGGTTTGAATTTTGCGGGCCAGCTCCTGTGCGGGAACGATACCTTCGGAAACAATGATGATAAAGTGCTTTTTGCCGCTCAGCTGTGTTTTGTTCATGGGAACAAGGATATCGCGCTCAAAATCAAAGGGACGCTCGGGCAGCAGCACTGCCATTGCACCGGTGGCAATGCCCACATTCAGGGCAATATAGCCTGCATGATGGCCCATAACCTCTACCACGCTGCAGCGATCATGACTTTGGGTGGTGTCACGCAGTTTATCGATCATTTCCACAGCGGTGTTCATGGCAGTATCGTAGCCGATGGTATACTCGCTGCAGGCAATATCATTATCAATGGTGCCGGGAATGCCCACGCAGGGAATGCCCTTGTTGGAAAGCGCACGGGCCCCCATAAAGCTGCCGTCGCCGCCAATGACCACCAGCGCATCAATGCCAAGCTCCTTGCAGCGGTCTACTGCCTTTTGCTGGCCTTCCTCGGTTTTGAATTCCAGGCAGCGGGCCGTATACAGCACCGTGCCGCCGCGGTGAATGATATTAGAAACCGAGCGGAGATTCATTTCATAGCATTCACCGTTGATGAGGCCGTTGTAGCCGCGCTGGACGCCGATCATACGGAAGCCCTTTGCAATACCGGTTCGCACAATGGCGCGCACGCAGGCGTTCATACCGGGGGCATCGCCGCCGCTGGTCAAAACGCCAATGGTCTTGATTTCTTTTACCATATCTCTTCTCCTCCTGATGCGTTTTCTGTGTTTCCGCACATATTTTCTATATTTCTGTTTCCCTCTTCCATCATCTAAAAAGAATTATATCAACACGAGAATGTTGTGTCAAAGTGTTTTATGGACTTTTGAATCCTGTTTCATGTTATTTTGATACAACATTCTCGTCACCCAGAATATTTTTGAGTTCCTGCAACAAAAGTGCATGCTCCGTCACCCATAAATTGCGGGGAGCCACCACCCATTTGCCGGTATCGGCAAACTTGATATAAACCGGTTTTCGCCCTTCAAAAATTGCCATAAGGTTTTTCACCTTATCAAATTGGGGGCAATTCTGTGTGGGGATCAGCAAGTAAATGCCCGGTTTTCCGCTTTTGGGCTGCGCCGTGCTCTGGCTTTGCGGCACGGATCGGGCTTGCTGCTGCATCGCCTCATATTCCGGCACGGTGCTGATATGCTCGGCCAAAAGCTTGGCGTTTTCTTCTTCCCGGCAGGAAACACGGCCTTCGATGACAAGCACCTGATTTTCCTGCAGCGAATCGCGGCATTTTTCCAAAACCTTAGGAAATACAATGATCTCCATGGTGCCGGTAAGATCTTCCACATTGATAAACGCCATCAAGGTGTTGGATTTGGTCGTCATAAACTTGCTGCGGGTCAATACGCACACCACCGACACCTGCTTATTATCGTATTGGTGGGCATTTTCACCGATCAGGTCTTTGATCGGGCAGGCAATTTTGTTGATCAGTTCGCGGTAGCCATCCAGCGGGTGGCCCGAAAGATACAGGCCGCTCACCTCTTTTTCCAGCTGCAGAAGCTCGGCAAGCGGATACTCTGCCTTGGGCGGTATCTGGAAATCATGGCTGGCAGTTTCCTCACTGCCGCCTGCCAAAGCAGAAAACAGATCCAACTGGCCCTCTACATTGCGGCGGGCATCGGTTTCGATGCTTTTCAGAATGGATTCCACCGAATCCATCATCCCCCGCCGGGTAGCCTCGATGCTGTCAAATGCACCGCTTTTGATCAGGCTTTCCACTGCCCGGCGGTTCAGTTCGCTGCCGTGCATACGCTTGCAAAAATCATACAACGAACGGAAAGGCCGTGTTTCGCGCTCACGGATCACGGCATCGATCAAACCGCGGCCCACATTTTTCACCGCATTCAGGCCGAATCGGATCTTTCCCGCATCCGGCGTAAATCCTCCCCCGCTGATGTTGATATCCGGCGGCTGCACCTTGATGCCAAGGCGCTGGCATTCGCCGGAATATTCGATCACCTTATCGGTGTTGTCCAGCACGCTTGTCATAAGCGCCGACATAAACTCACATGGATAATGACACTTGAGATACGCCGTTTGAAATGCCACATAGGCATAGCACGCCGCATGGCTTTTATTAAAGGCATACGAGGCAAAGCTGCTCATTTCGTCATACAAGGCATTGGCAATGCTTTCCGAAATGTGGTTTTCGGCACAGCCCTGCACAAAATGCCCGCGTTCGGCTTCCATGACCTTATGCTTTTTCTTGCTCATGGCACGGCGGATATTATCAGCCTGCCCAAAGCTGAAGCCTGCCAGCTCACGGAAGATCTGCATCACCTGTTCCTGATAGACGATGCAGCCGTTGGTAACATCCAGAATATGTGCAAGCTCCGGCGTTTTGTAGGTGACTTTATCCGGTTCACGGCGATTGCGCAAATATGTGGGGATGGAATCCATGGGGCCGGGACGATACAGCGAGATAAGGGCAATGATATCTTCGAGATTGCGCGGGTGCATTCCCATCAGAACCTGTGTCATGCCCGTGGATTCCAGCTGAAAAATGCCCTCGGTTTCGCCCTGTGCCAGCATTTGATAGGTGGCCGGATCGTCATAATCCATATTAGCCACCGAAAAACCGGGGTCTGATTTTTGGGCCTCACATTCTGCATCGTGGATCACGGTTAAGGTTCTCAGGCCCAGAAAGTCCATCTTTAAAAGGCCGAGTTCCTCGATTTCGGTCATATTAAACTGCGTTACGGGAACGCCGTCGTTATTGGCCAGCGGCACATACTCGTTGGCCGCCTCGCGCGTGATCACAACGCCCGCCGCATGGGTAGAGGCATGGCGCGGCATTCCCTCTACTTTCAGTGCTGTATCGATCAGTTCTTGTACCTGCGGGTCGTCCTCATAGGCTTTTTTCAGCTCGGGCGAAACCTCCAGGGCACGATTTAATGTCATTTTGAGTTCCATGGGAACCAACTTGGCCACACGGTCAACATTCTGATACGGAATTCCCATCACGCGTCCCACATCGCGAATGGCGTTGCGGGCAGCCATGGTGCCAAAAGTCACGATCTGCGCCACATGATCGCTGCCATACTTGCGGTTCACATAATCGATCACTTCCTGACGGCGCTCGTAGCTGAAGTCCACATCAAAGTCCGGCATACTAACGCGCTCCGGGTTCAGAAAGCGCTCAAAGATCAGGTGATACCGCACGGGGTCAATGTCCGTGATGCCCACGCAGTAGGCTGCGATGCTGCCTGCGCCCGAGCCACGGCCGGGCCCCACCGGGATTCCCACGCTTTTGGCGTAGTTGATATAATCAAATACGATCAGATAATAGTTGGTGTAGCCCATATCCCGGATCACGCCGATCTCGTATGCAAGGCGTTCTCGGTTTTCGGGCGGCACCTCCGGGCCATAGCGGCGCTCCAACCCTTCAAAGCAAAGTTTTTCAAAGTACTGCTGATTGGTAAGGCCGTCCGGTGCTTCAAAATAGGGCAGCTTTGTATTGCCGAATTCAAAATCAAAATTGCACATTTCTGCAATTTTATTGGTGTTTTCACAGGCCTCGGGCACATAGGAAAACAAATCATACATTTCCTGCGTGCTTTTCAGATAAAACTCATCGGTTTGGAACTCCATTTTATCGGCATCATCGATGGTTTTACCGGTTTGGATGCACAGCAGGATCTCCTGCATTTTGGCATCTTCTTTTTGAATGTAGTGGCTGTCGTTGGTGGCAACCAGCGGAATGCCGGTTTCCTTGCTCAGGCGAATCAGCTGCGGCAGTACAATAGGATCTTCCTGCAGGCCGTGATCCTGCAGCTCAAGATAGTAATTTCCCTGCCCAAACAGATCATTGAACCAAAGCGCCGTGCTTTTGGCGCGCTCGTAGTCATTGGCCAACAGGGCCTGCGGCACCTCACCTGCCAGACAGGCCGAAAGGCAGATCAGCCCCTCGTGATACTGCTCCAGCAGTTCTTTGTCGATGCGAGGCTTGGAATAAAAGCCCTGCAAAAAGCCCGCCGACACTAACTTGATCAGGTTTTTGTAGCCGGTTTCATTTTTACACAGCAGCACAAGATGGTTGTTGCCGTCGATATGGCGCACTTTATCAAAGCGGCTGCGCGTGGCAACATACACTTCGCACCCGATGATAGGCTTAATGCCGGCCGCCTTGGCCGCTTTGTAAAACTGCACGCAGCCATACATTACGCCGTGGTCGGTAATGGCTGCCGCTGTTTGCCCCATTTCTTTCAAATGTTCAAACATGCGGTCAATACGGCAGGCACCGTCCAGCAGGCTGTATTCCGTATGCACATGCAGATGGGTGAAATTCTTTTGGGTATCAGGCATTTTCGTTTCTCTCCTGCAGGGCTTTGGCTATATCAATGATTTTTTTCAGCTGGTGCGAGAGCCCTGATTTGCTCAGCGGCGGATCGAATGCTTCGGCCAGCTGAGAAAGAGTGTATTCGGGATAACGCAGGCGCATTTCGGCTGCTTTTTGCAGCGGCTGCGAAAGCATTTCCAGGCGGCCCTGTTCTTCCAGATAGCGCACCGCTTTTTTCACCTGCACCGAGGCCTGCACGCGCTTGCTGATGTTGGCTGCCTCACAGTTGGAAATGCGGTTGCTGTTGTTGCGCACTTCCTTGAACATACGGCTGTTCATGATCGTCATGGCAGCCTTGCCCGCGCCCATATAGGCCAGCAGATTTTCAATGCGCTCGCTGGCTTTGATGTAGATCACGCTGGTTCCCCGGCGCAAGGTACGGTGCGGCTGAAATTCGCGCTCGGCCAGCATGGCCTCATAGTCTCGTGCCAGGCTGAATTTGGGAGTCAGAAATTCCAGACTATACTCTTTTTCCGGGTCCGTGATCGTGCCGCCGCACAAAAAAGCGGCGCTGATAAAAGCATGATAACAGCGCTCGCAGGAAAAGTTTTCAGGGTGAATGCGCAGGGTGGTTTCGTTTCCGTTATGGCCGAACATTTGCAGCATCTGCTCCACTGCTTCGGGCTGCTTAACGGAGAACTCGTAAATCACACCGCTTGCCCGTTCTCTGGCTTCGATGGTTCCCTGAATATCACAAAGATGAAACATTTTTTTGGCAAACTGGGCTACACTTTCCACCTCGGTTTGCAGCACGATCCCTCTGCCGTCGAAATACTTTGCAAAGCAGGCCACCGCATAGCAGGCAGCCTTTACACAGCAGGGAGAAACGATTTTCTTGCTTACAATTTCCGCTTTAACATCCAGCGAAAAGCTCATAATGACAACAACTCCGGTTTAGTTTTACGATTTTTATGGGCAGCACTTTGCGGGGCGCAGTGCTGCCCATGCTTTAATTTTTACGCTGCACATCACGATGCTGCAGGCTGGGTGCATAGCCCTTTTCGCGGCAGAAATCCGCCAAGAGCCGTGCAAATGTAATGGATCTATGCTTGCCGCCCGTGCAGCCGACCGCAATGGTGAGCAGGCTTTTTCCCTCTTTTACATAAAGTGGAAGCGAGCAGTCCAGCATATTTTTATAGGCATCCATCAGCTTTACTGCTTCCGGATGACTCATCACGAAATCCACTACTTCCTGATCCAAGCCGGTTTTTTCTTTGAGCTCCGGCACATAAAACGGATTGGGCAGGCAGCGAACATCCAGCACGATATCGGCTTCTTTGGGAAGGCCGAATTTAAAGCCGAAGCTGATGATATTCAGCGCCATCGACTTGCCCTTGCCCTCCAGAAACAAATCGCAAATGCGCTGTTTGTGCTGGGCCGTGGAAAGCAGCGTGGTGTCGATCACATAATTGGCACGCTCATACAGCGGCTGCAGGATCGAGCGTTCCATACGAATGGCCTCGCCCACGGCAAGGCCATGGCTCAAGCTGATGGGATGCATACGGCGGGTTTCTTTATAGCGCCGTTCCAGGCATTCATCCGAGGCATCCAAAAACAGGATCTTATAGTCGATCTGTAAAGAATCCAAACTGGAAATAGCCGATGCAACATCCTCTCGCGAGTGAAGCCCGCGCACATCGATCACAACGGCAACCTTGGGCAGTGCATTGTCGCCCTGCTGTGCAAATTCTAAAATCTTAGGCAAAAGTGCCGCCGGTATGTTATCGATGCAAAAATAGCCGATATCCTCCAGTGCATTCACCGCCTGCGATTTTCCTGCGCCCGAAAGCCCTGTCACCACCAAAAACGACATATTCTTTCACCCTTTCCCCTTTTGTTTTGTTTCCCTTTTATTCCCCTACAACACGGATCTCGCGCTCTAAAACGAATCCCGTTTTTTCCAGCACGATATCATGCACCTTTTGAGTCAGTTCCACCACATCGCGGCAGGTGGCTCCCCCTAAATTCACAACAAAGCCACAGTGCTTTTCGCTGATCGCCGCGCCGCCGACACGCATTCCCTTCAAGCCGCATTGCTCGATCAAGGCCCCCGCAAAAGCGCCCTGCGGGCGCTTGAAGGTGCTGCCCGCACTGGGATATTCCAGCGGCTGCTTGCTGCGGCGGCGCTCCATCAGATCCTCCATACGGTCCTCAATTTCCTGCTTACGCGCCGGGTGCAGCACAAAACGAGCCGCCACGATGCATTGATCGGTATCCATAAAGCAGCTTGTGCGATAGCCCAGCTTGAGCTCTTCTGCGGGCTTAGTCTGCATTCTGCCGTTTTCGTCGATATAGTACACCTCGGCCAGAACATCCTTCATCTCGCCGCCGTAGGCACCGGCGTTCATATAAACGGCGCCGCCAACGCTGCCCGGAATGCCGTACGCAAATTCCAGCCCGCCCAATTCGGCATTGAGCGCAGCACGGCACACCTTGTGCAGCGGTGCGCCCGCACCGGCAATGATCTGATCGTCCTCCACCTGAATGCGGCTCGAGGCTTCGTCCAGACAGATCACCGCGCCGGGATAGCCGCTGTCTGCAAACAGGGTGTTGGAGCCTTTTCCCAAAAGGTAATACTCGACCTGATGCTCGCGGCACAGCTGAATGCAGCGGATCAGCTGCTCGGTACCCGCCGGCTGGCAGAATACCCGCGCGGGGCCGCCGATCTTCATGGTGGTGTGCCCTGCCAAAGGCTCGTTTTCGCGGCAGATAATATTTTCTTTTTGCAAGGCCTCAACCAGCAAAATTTGTTTTTCCATGCAGCAGTTCCTCCCGGTTAGTGCTGTCGATACAGATTTGCGCCGCCCACCACAGCGGCATCGTTGCGCAGCGTAGCCAATTTGATTTGTGTGCGCTGGCTGCCCGAGCGGTTATAGTCCTCTGCGTCCACGATTTTCTGCAGCGGCTGCAGAAGAACCTCTCCCTGTGCCGAAACACCGCCGCCGATGCACACTACATCGGGCTGGAAGGTGTTGATCACATTGACAAGGCCGCAGCCCACGGCATTCAGCCAGTTTTCCACCACCTGCTTTGCCACGGCATCGTTTTGTGCCATGGCATCAAAGGCCATTTTGGCGTTGGGCTTGCCGCCGTTTTTTTCAATAAGTGTGTGAAGCAGGCTTTCGGGATGCTCTTGGGCTGCTGCGGCAGAATCCTCGCTCAAAGCGCGGGCACTGCCGTATTTTTCCCAGCATCCACGGCGGCCGCACATACACGGGCGGCCGTTCTGCACGGTTACCGTATGGCCGATCTCGCCGCCCGCACCGTTGGCACCCGAAAAAATACGGCCATCCAGAATAATGCCGCCGCCGATGCCGGTGCCAAGGGTTACGCATACAGCACTGTTATACCCTTTTGCGCTGCCCTCCAGATATTCCCCGTAGGCCGCTGCGTTGGCATCGTTTTCCACATACACCCGGCATCCCAGCAGCTTTTCCATGTCGCTGCCGAGATCCCAGTTATGATAGCCAAAATTCGCATTGAAGCCCACCTTGCCGGTTTTGCTGTTCACGCTTCCCGGCGTTCCGATGCCGATGGATGCCACCTTTGCAAAATCCACGCCTGCCTGCTGCGCCACAGCGCGGCACAGCTTGGCCATGTGCTGTTCCAGATCCTCTGCCGGGCGGGGCAGCGCCGTGGCCCATGTGAGTTTGTGCAGGATCTTGTTTTCTTCGTCAACAAGGCCGGCTGTCACCGTGGTGCCGCCAAGATCAATGCCAATTCTGTATAAATCGCTCATGCTGTTTTTCTCCCTTTGATAATTGTTATCCCGCTTTGTACCGATCAGTCTTCTTCCAAGCCCAAACGCTGCAAAAGATCCTTGGCGGCATTGTAGCCCATTGCTTTCTGGCGGTTGTTGATGGCTGCCGTTTCCACGATCACAGCCAGATTACGGCCGGGCATTACCGGGATCACCATGCTGGAGATCGGCACACCCAGAATGTCATAGCTGGGCGTATCCAGGCCGGTACGGTCGTAGGCCTTGGTTTTATCCCACGGTTCCAGCTCGATCACCAGCTCCACGCGTTTGCTGGCTTTTACAGCGCCCATGCCGAACACCCGCGCCACATTGATAATGCCAATGCCGCGCAGCTCGATGAAATGGCGAATATTTTCGGGCGATGTGCCCACGATGGTATGGTCGGAAAGGCGGCGCAGCTCCACAGCATCATCGGCCACCAGGCGATGACCGCGCTTTACAAGCTCGATAGCGGTTTCGCTTTTGCCAACGCCGGAATCACCCAAAATCAGAATGCCCTCGCCGTATACATCCACCAGAACGCCGTGGCGGGTAATGCGCGGTGCCAGTTCCAAGCTCAGGAAATTGATAATGTCACCCATCAAAACGCTGGTAATGGCCATGGAGCGCAGCACGGGAACCGCGTGTTTTTCGCCGTAGGTAAGAAACTCCGGCAAAGGCGTAACGCCATGAGAAAGAATGATCACAGGCGGCTTGCGGGCAAACAGATTATCCACACGCTCTGCGCGCAGTTCGGGCGTGAGCTCACTCAGATACGAGGTTTCCATCAATCCGATGATCTGCACGCGGGTGCTGTCGAAATACTTGGAATAACCCGTTACGATCAGGCCCGGGCGGTTTACATTGGGGCTGCAGATCATAATATCTTCCAGATTTGTGGGCGTGTAGACCGTTTCAAGGTCCAGATGTTCTGCCAGCTTGCTCAGGGGAACCGTATAATTCTGCATATTCTTCCTCCATATCCGCAACATTGCCGAACCGGCAATCTGTTTTTTGTATTTTGTTGTTGCCCATGCGGGCTTTTTGAAATCACTTCGCCAACCCCGAAAGACACATTTTGCAGCCTAAGCCAAAAGGGCGCTTTGCCGCCTTTCATTGCCTTACAGTTATTTTTATTATACTGGAAACACACAGAGAATACAATTCCTTTTTGCCCCTTTACCCAAATGTAACCCGATTTTTTTGCAATCGGACAAACGGTCTGCTATAATAAGAAAAACACTTTTAAAAACAAGGAGAATGCGCGTGAAAGTAGCAATTTTTACGGAGACCTATTACCCCTTTATCAGCGGCGTTGTAACACATATTGAAACCGTAAAGAAAGGCCTGGAGGCCCGCGGTGATCAGGTGCTGATCGTAACGATGGACCCGCACGCACAGCGCCACTATGTGCAGGGCGGCGTGCTGTATTGCCCTGCCATGGCGCTCAAGCGGCTGTACGGCTATGGTGTGGCCAATCCCCTGAATCTGGAGCGCTACCGCATCGTGCAGGATTTCAACCCCGATATCATCCATATCCAAACGGAATTCACCATGGGCATTTTTGGGCTGTTCTGTGCCCGCCGCATGAAAAAGCCGGTGGTGTACACCCTGCACACCTCGTATGACGATTATCTGTTTTATGTGGCCCCGCACAAAAATATGCAGGATCTGGTTGCAAAACCGGTGGCACACAGCTATTTCCGCCACTTAGCCAAATATGCCACCGAGGTGATCGGCCCTTCGGTGAAGGTGGTTTCCTTTTTGCGGCGCTGCGGCGTGGACAGACATATCAATGTAATCCCCAACATTGTGGATCTTTCTATTTTTCTGCCGGAAAATGTGGCGGCAAAGGATATTGAAGCTGCCCGGGCTGACCTTGGCTTGCAAAAGGGCGACACAGCCCTTTTGTTTGTGGGGCGTCTTGGCCGCGAAAAGAGCATCGATGTGCTGATTCAAAACTTTGCCGCCGCCCATGCCGATTGCCCCCGCACCAAATTGTTCATCATTGGTGACGGCCCTGAAAAGCCCCGTTTGCAGGCGCAGATTCATTCCTTGGGCATGGAGGGGCAGATCCGGCTGATGGGAAAAATGGATCACGGTACGCTGCCGCCGTATTTTCACGCCTGCGATCTGTTTGTAACGGCCTCTCTTTCCGAGATCAATTCCATCTCTATGCTGGAGGCCATGGCCAGCGGCCTGTATGTGCTGCAGCGCCTGGATATTTATAACAAAGACCAGATCCATGAGGGTGTGAACGGGCATTTGTATACCACCGGCCCTGAATTCACCGCACTGGTGCAGGAGCAGGTTGCCCTGAGCGAATCTGCCAAGCAGGCGCGCCGCAAAACCGTGTGCGACAGCACCCGCGGCTATGGCCCTCGTGAATTCACGCAGGCTATCGTGGATGTATACAACCGCGCATTGGACGAATACGCAGCCCGTAAGCACTGATTTTTGTAAAACGGCTTTTTCTGTATAGACAGGCAAAGATCCGCCCTTCCCTTTTTATGGGGAATAGGCGGATCTTTTTTGTACAGCGGGCATTTTCTGTGATTGCCGGTTTAAACGGATTTTTCAGATAATGATACATACCAGGCCGGAGCAGCCCTCGTTGATCACGCGCTCTACGGTTTCCTGCAAGCGCAGGCGGGCCTCTTGCGGCATATGCAGCAGCTTGCTTTGCAGCCCTTCGTTTACCAGTTCATGCAGACTTTTTCCAAAAATGTTGGATTCCCAGATTTTAAGCGGATCGTTTTCAAAATCCTTCAGCAGACCGGTAACCAGATCTTCGCTTTGGCGCTCGCTGCCAACGATAGGCGCGATCTCGGTTTCAATGGTGGCCTTCATCATGTGGATCGAGGGGGCGCTGGCGCGCAGGCGTACCCCGTATTTTCCGCCCTGCCGGATGATCTCCGGCTCTTCCAGCGCCAGCTCTTCCAGTGAGGGCATCACGATGCCATAGCCGGTGGCTTCGGTTTGTTCCAAGGCACTGCGCACCTTATCGTAGGCCTTTTTGGCACGGGCCAGCTCCACAATGCAGGGCACCAGCCCGGCCTCATCGCCAATTTCAAGGCCGGTGCATTCCTCGAGAATGCGATAGAATACCTCTTGATGCAGGGTAAGCTCCATGGTGACCACCCCGCAGGAAAGATCCATGCCCACCACCCGGCACATCTGCACATTCGGGCATTCAAGCGCAGCCTCGCCCAATACGGCATCCTGCATACGGCTCATGCCTTCGGCCTGTGCCAGCAGCCCGGAATACAGCTCCTGCTGCAGCCAGTGGCCTTTTTCCAGCATGGTGACCCATAGGGGCATTTTATAGCAGATTTCACAGATCGGGAAATCATACAAAAGCCTTTCCAGCACGGAATCGATCTGCTCCCGCGTGAGGGTTTCGCAGTTTACGGGAAGCACTGCGTGGCCATATTCCTTTTCCATTTGTGCTGCCAAAGCACTGCAGGCACTGCTTTGCGCTTCGGCACTGTTCAGAAGGATCACAAACGGCTTTGCCGCTGCTTTCAATTCTGCGATTACGCGCCGCTCGGGCGGAAGATATTTTTCCCGGGGAATATTGCTGATGGTGCCGTCGGTGGTGACCACCACCGCAATCGTGGCGTGTTCGGTGATCACTTTGCGTGTGCCGGTTTCGGCGGCCAGTTCAAACGGGACTTCTTCTTCAAACCAGGGGCTTTTTACCATACGGGGCTCCTGATTTTCCTCACTTCCCAAGGCACCCTCCACCATATAGCCCACGCAGTCGATCACACGCCCCCGGAACGCCCCGCCGCCTTCCAGCTTGACCGTGACTGCTTTTTCAGGGATAAATTTTGGTTCAGTCGTCATAATTGTGCGCCCGGCAGCGGATTGCGGCAGTTCATCGCGTGCGCGGCTTCGGCTGAGTTCCTCATGGATCGCAGGCAAAAAAGCAAGTTCTGCCAGTTTTTTCACAAATGTGCTTTTTCCGCTTCGCACCGGCCCAACCACCCCGATATAAATATCGCCGCCGGTACGCTCGGCAATGCTGCGATACAGCTGTTCATGCTCCATCATGCTTCCTCCCCTTTAGTTGGCTTTTGGAATCAGGATATGCCTGTCGGCCTCCAGCACGGGTGCTTCCAGCCCATTGCACTGCTGCACAGCGGCAGCACAGGCATGATAGCGTTTGGCAATTTCAAACACCTGTTCGCCCGCGTGGGCAAAATAGATGCGCAGCGCAATCTCTTTGGCCTGCGGCCATTCCTCGCCGCATTCTATATTTGCCAGCAGCTTATGGCTGCAGGCCCGCATCAGCAGCCCGTTGGCCTGCAGGCGCACCTCGGCCTGCACTTCGTTTCCGTTTTGTCGGCATTGCACACCGCACACCTGCACGCCGCCGTCAAAGCTGTATTGCTCGCCGGGGCCGGGATAGTCCTGCGGCAGGCAGTAAGCAAGCTCCTGCTCGGTACACATATATTCGCCCATGCTGTTTTTATAAATCAGATTCAGCGTTACCATGCCCTCGCCCACCGCTTTATCGCCCTTTGTCTGTATATGCAGCGGCCCTGCTGCGGTGAAGCAGCCGATATAAACGGCATCCGGTTCCGGCAAAAGGATTTGCCCTGTACATGCCAGCTGCAGCGAGATCCTATCGGCAAGCTGGGCACAGACCAATGTTTCATACTCGGTTTGTGTTTCATATTGTGTGGAAAAGGCATCCTGCACCGCACAGCCTTCGGCTTGCTCGTATACCGATAGCCGCAAAAGCGATGTGACCGTAACGGATTCTTCTTCCTGCTCAGCGTTTAAAGAGCATCCCACGGTTTCCACCACGGCGCTGCAAAGGCTGGATTCATTGATCGACTCAAAATCCAGGATTTGATTGAACGGCACCGTCACCGACAGATTTTCAATGTTTTCGTTTTCCCTGCGCGTATACACGAGCTGCACCTCTGTGCGGCCCTTCACCACGGCTTTGCCGCCCAGCAGCCGGCATTCCTCTACTTCGCCATATCCGGAAATTTCGATCACACAGCCAAGATCCTCCGGCAAATGCACAGTTTCTTCGTTGGTCATCAGCTTATCCAGATTGGAAAGGTTCCGCAGCAGGCCAAAACGGCTTTGCAGCTGCTCAACGCCTCCGCCTGCCAGCGAGCTGACCAACTCGCATTCCCTTGTGGGGCACAACTCTGCCTGCACAATGTACGCGCCGCGCACCTCCATGCGGCGCTGGTTCACCGCACGGCAGTTGCTGTATTCGGCGCTGCCGCTTACGCTGACCCTGCTTGCCGAAAATTCCGCCTGCGGCAGCTCCAGCATTTTTTCAAAGGGAATTTTTTGTTCGGTTTGGCACAATCCCTGTTCTTCGCTTTGATACAGAACGGTGCAGCGCAGATAGCCTTCCAGCCGAAGGCGGCTGCCCGCAATGCCTTTTTGCAAAACGACCAGATAAAACATACACTTGACCACTTTAAACACCGGTGGAAGGTAATCCGGGATCAGCAGTTCCGTGTCAATGGGGATCTCAGCCCGTCCCTCCCAGCGGCACCCAAGAGAAGTAAATGTATCCTTAAAAACCTTCAGGTCCATTCAGCGGTTCTCCCTTCACTTGCGTTTTTGAAATCTATATTTCCCCGGCGGGTATTTTATGCCAATGCCTGTATGCAAAAAGTCTGCCCCGGCATACACCGGGGCAGCACGCGGAAATTTACCGCATTTTATATAGATTTTGAAAGATGCACAGCGCATTGGATCTGCACATCCGGCGAAAGCCCGGGCATTTGCAACTTCAACCGTGCCGGGATCCCATACGGCAGCGGGCCAGTCAGTGCAAGGGTATTTTTCAGTTCGGTGCCAAGTATTTTTTCGAGTGCCGCACACTGGGCATTGCCCATGCTCTGGCCGGTTTGCAGGTTGATGCCTTTCGCAAAGCAGAGCTGCACGCAAAGAAGCGCCTGTTTTGCCGTGTCTGCCTGCACATACCAATCCGTGCAGCCGGATGTGACCTGCCATTCGCTGTTATGATAGGAAACTTTGGCTGAAAACTCTGCGCTTTCGCCTGCCAGAAGCATTGCAAAAGCCGCTTTTGTGCCATCGATCCGCACCGCTTGATCCTTTTGCAAAAGCACACAGCCGTCTTGCCGTGATGACGGAAGAACAATTGAATTGCCGTCGTTTTTTATATGTGTAATGCGAGTTCCCTTTACAGTATTATTGGCAGAAATATCCCCATTTTCCGTATAATAGACCTCCAATGCGGGAAAACGGATCTCCTCGTTTTGAAGCAGATCGGCAATTTGAACCACATCTGTATAGAAAAGCCCCTTGCCGATCAAAACCGAGTCCATCAAGCCAAACGCCGCAGGGTTTTGGATCTGCTGCGAAGCTGCCTGCCAGCATTCATGCAGTGTTTGTCCGCTTGCCTGTGCTGCAATATCTTCGTAAGATTGCAAAACGCAGCGATATCCGGATTCATTGGCGCAAAAATAGGCGCTTTGGATCATATCACTTTCCTGCATCGTGCTGCCGCAGGCGGAAAGCGGCAAGATCGACATAAGCACAAAAACCTTTTTGATCATTTTGTTTTGCATCGGTATTTTCCCCCTGCAAGAGAAATGCATATTGCCAGCACGACCAAGCATTCATAACCGGCAAAGATCCATGTGCGGTTTTGCACAGTTAAAACCAGCACCAGATAAACCACGGCTGAAGCCACGATTGCAAAAATCGTTTTCTCTCGTTTTTTCGTTCGATTCAGTAAGAGTACCGTTATAAACTGCATCCTATAGATCAAAAGGCACAGCCAGATCGCGATCTGTAAAGCTTCCAGCCTTTTCAGGCTAAATAAAACACCTATCTGCGTGGTTTCATACCCGGCCAGTGTAAATTCTGTTCCCTGCCTTCCAAATGTGAGTTCCACCATCAGCTGCAGCAGCGCCTGCAGCGCACAAAGCTGCACCGGCAGCCAGACCGGCTTGTTCGGCAGCTTTTGCAGACTGCTGTCGGTAAGCATTACATACTCGGGAAGCGGCAGTGACAGGCTGCACAATGCCGCCGCAGCGCTTTGCCGCAATTCCCGGCCAGTTTGCACAGAAAGGGCTGATAAATACATATTGGGCATTGCTGCCAGTAAAAATAGAACCCCGGCAGCACCTGCTCCCCACAGCAGCAGCCTTGCCGAAACAGAAAACGCCTCTTTGGTTTTTCCCGGCAAAACAGCCGCAAAACCCAACAAAAGGATCGGTTTCCATAAGCGGCCTAAAGGGTCAGCTTCTGTTTTTTCAAATAGGCAATAAAGCTGCACACAGCTGATGGCCGCATATCCCATCAGCAGTGCCGGATACAGCACATTTTGCTGTGCAGAAAGCCCCCACCGGCGCAGCGCCCCGCAAAGCAGCATTCCCACGGCTGCCGCAGCTGGAAACGCAAGCAGTGCGCTTTGTGCGCTGGGTGCCTGAAACGCACGGTACAGCATTAGATCGGCCAATGCGCAGATCAATAGGCTCTCCTGCGCGGATCGCTTCATAGTTTTTTCCCCTTTCGGCTGTTTTTTAAGGTGAACGGATCTTTTGCCAAAATCGGCCATGGCATACGCACAAAGCCATCGCGCAGTGCGCCGGAGCAAGCCGGATGAAGCGGGAACAGATAGGGCAGGCCTTCCCCATCTGCCCGGGAGATCGAACTTGTGATCAGCATCATTCCCATTGCCAGCCCAACGGGCCCAAGCCAGCCGCACAGCAGCAGCACCGCCAACCGCAGCAAAACGATTTGCTCGTACAGTTTAGGCAGTGTATACAGCGCCACCGCCGCTGTGGCCGCACAGAGCAGCAGCGGCGAAGAAAGAAGCCCGGCCTCCACACCGGCGCTGCCGATCACGATTGCAGCCACAAGGCTCACACTGCCCGAAGTGTTGCGGGGCATTTTAAGCCCGGCGATCCGAACGATTTCTAATATCAACAGCACCAGCAGCATTTCTGCCAATGCGCTGAGCGGTGTTTGATTGGCCCCTTTTAAAACGCTTTTTAAAAGAATCGGCGGCATAATTTCAGGTGTAAAGCTTACTGCCATTACATAAAATCCCGGCAAAAATACTGCGGCCGCAAATGCAATATAGCGCAGCGCACGGCTGATGGCTGTAAAATAGGCTGGAAAGGCATAGTCATCCAGGCTTTCAAAATTTTCCGCAAAGAAACCGGGGATCACCAACGCAAACGGGCTGCCGCCCACCAAAACCACAATTTTTCCTTCGCACAGGCGGGCTGCCGCCACAATGGGCCGCTCGGTATAGCTCACCGGCTGAAAGATCCCCTGCCAGTGCCTGTGCAAAAACGGCACAAAGTAAGAGCTGTCAAATAAAAACGGCAGGGATGCCTTTTGCAGCTTTTCCTGTACACGCTGCACAAGCCTTGGATCGGCATAGTCACTGTCATAGCACACAGCATATTCCGTGTGTGTTCGCCCCTGGTGCGATCGTACCTGCATCACCAGAGTCTGGCTGCGGACAATACGGCGCAAAAGGCTTAAATTGATGCGCAGCATATCCGTAAACCCTTCTCGTGAGCCGCGGATTTCTCCTTCAGCCAAGGGCTCCTGCACCGAACGAAACTGCATACTTTGCACCGAAACCGCGATCGCCTGCGCACAGCCCTGAATAAACAGCAGCGCAAAGCCGGATGTGAGCATTTCGGCAGCCTGCTGTTTTTGTGTTATGGTCTGCGGCTCTACCGGAAGCGCTGAGCCATGCAGAATATGATCAAAGAGCTGCTCTCCCTTGCGAAAGCTGCATTCGTCTGCAAGATATCTAAGCAGGATCTGCCACAGCTTTTCCACGCTGGAAAGGCCATCAAACAGCATTAAACAACATTCGATTCTGCCAATTTGCAGTGGCTTTGCATAAAAATCGGCGGATCGGCCAAATGTTTGTTTAGCCCACTCCTGGTTCTGTGACAGTTCACGACTAAAGGCTTCATCCATATCGTTTCCCCCATTTCCTATCGTGAGTATGCCCCATCGGCTGCCCGCTAACACAAAAGGACGGTGAATACCATGCTTTTTCTTTTTACCCGAACGCTGCTGATCTATCTTGTGATCAGCTGGGCTGTGCGTTTTATGGGAAAGCGCCAGCTGGGTGAACTGTCCCCTACCGAGCTGATCACCACGGTAATGATCTCTAACCTTGCCTCTATCTGCATCGAAGAGCCCACACTGCCTGTATTTTACAGTCTGATCCCGGTTTTGCTGATCACCGCACTGGAGCTTTTAAACTCTGCACTGGCGTTTCGCATTCCGGCTTATGGGCGGTTTCTTTCCGGCAAGCCCATTCCTGTGATCCATGATGGAAAAATCGATCAGGACAATTTAAGAGAAATGCGGCTGAGCATCAGCGATCTGTTAAAGGCGCTGCGCGGCCAGGGCGTGTTTTCCCCCAGCGAAGCAGCACTGGCCATTGTGGAAACCGATGGTTCGCTGAGCGTTCTTCCCCATCAGGAAACGCCTTTTTATCTGCCGCTTTTGGTCGATGGCTGTGTGATTGAGGACAATCTGCAATATTTGGGGCTTTCGCACACATGGCTTTTGCAGGCGCTTGCGGCAAGAGGCTATGCACAGGACTCGGAAATTTTGCTGGTGCTGGGAAACGGCACCGATCTGCAGGTGATCCCCATAAAAAAATCCAAAGGAGAAGGCCGATGAAACGCATTTATGGTGCTGTATTTTTGCTTTTGGGAATGGTGTTGCTCATACTCGCTTCTGCTTTGTATGTGCAGGTGTTTACAGGCAGCGCACTGCAGATCCTGGATGAAGCCAATGCCGCTTATGCAAATGCAGAATATCAAGCTTGCGGCCAACAGCTGCATGAGCTGAACGAGTTATGCTCAGAGCATAAACTGTTTCTGCACTTTTTTGTTCGCAGAGAAATTGCTGAAGATAAAGGCAA
>SFIE01000026.1 GCA_004555405.1 Subdoligranulum sp. | reverse complement strand
CCGTGCAGCGAAGCAAAACGGTGCAATGGCGCATCAAAAAGCCGGTTGCCATGCAGCCCCGGCGGGGCCAGTGGCGAGGCGCTGCGCATAGGGGTGGTAGAATATCGACTAACTGTCGATATTGCGCCGTGCAGCGAAGCAAAACGGTGCAATGGCGCATTAAAAAGCCGGCTGCCATGCAGCCCCGGCGGGGCCAGTGGCGAGGCGCTGCGCATAGGGGTGGTATAATATCGACTTGTCGATATTATACCATGTGCAGCCACTCTCCGCAAGGTAAAAAACATCCCCGGCTTGTAAACAAACCGGGGATACTTTTACACTTTTTTACAAAGCAGCCCGCAAAGGGAAATTAGCCCTCAGCGTTCTCCTGTGCAGCCTTCATGCTCAGGCTGATGCGCTTCTTGTCGAAGTCGACATCCTGCAGCTTAACGGTGACTTCATCACCCACAGACAGAACATCGGAAACCTTCTCCACGCGATCGTTGCTGATCTCGCTGATGTGAACCAGACCGTCAACACCGGGCAGGATGCGAACGAATGCACCAAACTTGGTGATGGACACAACGGGAGCGGTAAACACGCTGCCGATGGGATACTCATTCTTCAGCTTCTCCCAGGGGTTGTCCTCGGCCTTCTTGTAGCCCAGGCTTACCTTCTTGTTGTCGCGGTCCAGATCCTTTACGTAAACATCGATCTCGTCGCCAACGCTCACAACCTCGCTGGGATTCTTGATGCGGTTCCAGCTCAGCTCGCTGATGTGGCACAGACCGTCAACACCGCCGATGTCCACAAATGCGCCGTAGCTGGTCAGGCTCTTGACAACGCCGTGATAGGTCTTGCCGATCTCAACATTTGCCCAGAACTCTTCAGCCTTAGCCTTGTTAGCCTCAGCGGTCACCTTGTTGATGCTGCCCACGATCTTGTGGCCGCTGAACTCGGTGATCACCAGCTTAACATTCTGCTTTACCAGCTTGGTATAATCCTCATCACGGCGCATGGTAGCCTGGCTGCGGGGAACGAACACCTTCACGCCCTTTACCAGAACAACAACGCCGCCCTTGTTGCTTTCGGTCACAGTGCCCTCGAGAACAGTGCCTTCCTCAAAAGCCTTGCCGATCTCTTCCAGACCCTTGCGGGACTCGAGCTTCTTCTTGCTCAGGTAGGCAATGCCTTCCTGGTCGTTCACTTTCTCAACAACGAGGTCCAGCTCGTCGCCAACATGCACCAGATCCTCTGCCTTAGCGGAAGGATCGTCGCTCAGCTCGCTCAGCTTCACAAAGCCGGTGTGCTTGGTGCCGATATCAACCTGAATTTCGTTCTGGGAAATGCTGGTGACTACGCCCTTAACAACTTTGCCACCGAAAATGGGCTTCATGGAAGCTTCGATCATTTCCTCAAAGCTCATATCGTCGCGGATACACCTACTGTCTGCACACCCTTGAACCACTCGGGGTCAAGATCTGCGGCGGTTTCAACTGAAACCGCTTTGGTGTGCCTGGCAGCAACCTGCACCAATTTCTGGGTATTGGAAGAATGATGACCGCCAATGACAACCATTAAGTCGCATTTTTGGCTGAGGTCTTCCGCTTCCTGTTGCCTCGCCCACGTCGCATTACATATTGTATCAAAAATCAAAGCATTTGTATAGCTTTTTTTTAAAAAAGCCGAGCATTCTAACCATTTTGTAACCTGAAAAGTGGTTTGTGCGACTGCATAGACCGGTTTTTCGGGCTTTTCCGGGCCCTGCCACGCCTTAAGCTCGTCCAGGCTGCCAAACACATAGCTTTCTCCCCGGGTATGGCCAATAATTCCTTGTACCTCCGGATGATTTTTATCTCCGGCCACCAGCAGCACCGCCCCTTTTTCACTGGCTTCACGGGCAATTTTATGAATTTTGGAAACAAACGGGCAGGTGGCATCGTGGCACACCAGGCGGCGTGTATTGATTTTATCATAAATTGTTTCCGGCACCCCGTGGCAGCGGATCACCACCTCATAATCATCGGGTACATCGTCCACATTGGCTGCTGTGATCACGCCCTTGGCCTCCAGATCCGCCACCAGCTGATCGTTGTGGATCAGCGGCCCCAGCGTTGCCACCTTATGGCCTTTTTCCAGAAGATCATAGGTCATTTTCACGCCGCGGTCCACGCCAAAGCAGAAGCCGGCTGTTTTCGCCTTGATGATATTCATTCGGTTTTCTCCTTTTCGGCGTTTGCCGGCACGCAGCGGAAAAAGGCATATTCCCGGCCCATTTCCTCCCACGCAGCGGTAAGCATTTTTTTATTTTCGCGCAGCTTCACCATATTCCGCTTTTCGCCCAGGGCCAACTGCTCGGCGCTGATGGGCTTGCCAAAGCAGATGCGGATGCGGCAAAAAAGCTTAAGGCGGCCATCCGGCGTATCGTACAGAATGCGGCAGGGGATCATATCCACCGCCGCCTGATCGGCCACCACAAACGCGCCGCTTTTGGGCGGCAGCAGCCTGCCGTCCTTGCTGCGCGTGCCCTCGGGGAACAAAAGCAGCCCGCGCCCTGTGCGGCACTCCCGGATGGTGTTATCCAGCGTAGAAAGGTCATCCCGGCCATTCTTTACCGAAACAGCGCCCATCTGGCGCAAAAACCATGCCAGAAGCGGCTTGCCCTGAAACAGCTCTTTTTTGGCAAATATACGCATTTTGTGCAGCCAGAAATATCCGTCCGACAACACAATGAACACAGGGTCCAGTGCTGAGCGGTGGTTGGGCGCTAAAATAAAACCGCGCCCCTTGATCAAATTTTCGCGGCCGATCACCTGCGGGCGAAACACGATGTGCGCCAGCACCCATGCCAGCGGCACCAGGATATAATACAGCATTTTCAGCCTGCCTTTTCCGCAATGATCTTTTTCAGCAGTGCAAAGCTCTCCTCAAAATCCAGCTCGCTGGTATCGGCCAGCACAGCATCCTCGGCCTGGCGCAGCGGGGCGGTTTTGCGGTGCGTATCCTGATAATCGCGCTGGCGAATATCCTCCAGCACTTTTTCGTAATCGGCGGGCTGGCCTTTTTCCACCAGCTCTTTCATACGGCGCTGGGCACGGGCTTCGGGGCTGGCGGTGAGAAAGATCTTCACGGTGGCCTTCGGCAGGATCACCGTGCCGATATCACGGCCGTCCATCAGCACATTCTGCTTTTCGGCCATGCCGCGCTGCAGCCCCAGCAAAAACTCGCGCACACAGGGGTGTGCGGCTACGGCGCTGGCAGCCATGCCCACCTGCTCCTGACGAATGGTTTCCGAAACATCCTCGCCGTTCAGATAAATGTGCTGTGCGCCGTCAATGCTGGCAAGCTCCAGATGAATGCGGGGCAGCAGCTGCTGCATGGCGGCAGCATCCTGCAGATCCGCTTTTTCACGCAGGCCAAACAGACCGATCGAGCGGTACATGGCGCCGGTGTCTACATAAATATAGCCCAGCTCTTTGGCAAGGCGCTTGGCCAGGGTGGATTTTCCGGCTCCGCTGGGGCCATCGATTGCAACAGAGATCATTGTATTGCATTCCTTTCTGTTATATCTATTTTTTATTATACTATTTGTTATTGATCCCAGGCTCTTGCAGCCGCCTGAGCCGTACACCATGCGATCTGCAGATTATAGCCGCCGGTATAGGCATCCACATCCAGAACCTCCCCCGCAAAATACAGCCCGGGGCACTTTTTGCTCTGCATGGTCTTGGGGTCTACCTCGCGGATGCTCACACCGCCGCCTGTGATCACTGCGTGCTCAATATCGCCGCGGCGCGTGATGGGAATTTCCCAGTGCTTGATCAAATGCACCAGCGCCTGCTTTTGCTCACGCGTGATCTGGTTGGCCTTGGTGGCGGGGTCAATGCCCCATTTTTCCACAGCCACCGGCTGCATACTGGCAGGCAGCAGCTTGGCCAGCGCCCCCTGCGCGCTGTGATTGCTCAGCAATGCAAAGTCCCGGGTGATGCGGTCGTACAGCTGCTGTTCATCCAAAGCAGGCTTGAGATCCAGCACCGCCTTGTACTTGTGCTTTTTCATATCTCCCAAATGCGAAGAGGCCGACAGCGTAAGCGGGCCGCTGATGCCGAAATGCGTGAACAGCATTTCTCCCATTTCCTCAAAGATCGGCTTTGCATCCTGCCGCAGCGTAAGGGTGACATTCTTTAAGGAAAGGCCCATCATTTTGCGGCAGGCGGCATCGCTGGAATACAGGCTCACCAAGCTGGGCACCGGCTCAACGATGGTGTGCCCGGCCTGCTTGGCCAGCGTATAGCCCATGCCGGTGCTGCCGGTGGCGGGATAGCTGATGCCGCCCGTTGCCACCAAAACCGCATCGGCCAGAAATCTTTTTCCGGATGCCGTTTCAGCGCCCACGCACACCGGGCAGGGCTCTCCCTTGGCGTTTGTGCCCTCGTGCAGGATCAGCCCGGTGGCTTCCTCGTGCTCAAAGCGGGCATCCTGCGCATAATTCACCAGCGCACGGCGCACATCCTCGGCCCGGTCCGACTGGGGAAATACGCGCCGCCCCCGCTCGGTTTTCAGCGGCACGCCCAGCTTTTCAAACAAGGCCATGGCATCCGCCGGGGTGAATGCGCTCAGGCTGGAAAACAAAAAGCGCGGATTGGCACGCACATTTTCCATAAAAGTGCGCACATCACAGTCGTTGGTCAAATTGCAGCGGCCCTTGCCGGTGATCAGGATCTTTTGTGCGGGAGTCTGCATATGCTCCAGCACCGTCACCTGATGCCCGCTGTGTGCGGCAGCGCCTGCGGCCATAAGCCCCGCCGCACCGGCGCCGATGATCAAAATTTTCAATGTTCTCTCCTTTTTTCCCACGCAGTCAAAACCGAAACGCCGCCAAACAGCAGCAAAAGCGGATGCACACTGGCCAGATACATGGTGTTGGTGGGAATATCAAAGCTGGCCACCATAACAAATGCGATCATAAAACAGCGCAGCAGTGCCGAGGCCAGCAGCCCGGCCAAAATCAGCCACAAAAACATTTGCGGCTCGCGCCCCTTGCCAAAGCTGCGCCTTGCACCGACCAGCCATGCCGCCAGCGCTGCGGCCAGCAAAACCGGCACGCACACGGCATACACCATGCGCACCATGCCCAGCGCCCCGTAAACCAGCTTTTGCAGCGGGCTGTAATAGGGGGTGTCGCGGCCTGCCTCGGCGGCGGCATTGGCTTCTGCGTGCAGATAGCCCTGCCACAGGGCCAGATCGTCCGGCGTGCCGATGCTGCGCAGCGTTTCAAAGGGGGCACAATCTTGGAAGGTGGCGGCAAAAACCAGGCCGTACAGCCCCTGCCGGATGGTGGGCACCACGTGTTCCGGGCGAATGGCGGGGGTAGTGCTCACACGGCGGCCGCCCTCGGCGGGCAGAGTGCCGTTATCGCACAGCGCATTGATCTGATCCGCCACGGTCTGCCAGTAATTTTGCGCCGTCTGCGCGGTTTCATACACGCCCTCATACTGTGCGGCACGGCGAATGGCCCAGTAAAAGCTGCCGCAGGTGTAATCGTTTTGCTTGGGGCTGCGGAAATCGTTTTGCAGCTGCGGGTCTTCCTCCAGCCAGTAACGCAGCGGCTGCAGCTCGGGCACGGTTTCATACAGCTTTTCGCGCACCTCGGCCGGAATGCTCACCTTTTCCACGGTTTCGGATTCCTGCACGCGGTTCATTGCGCCAATGGCTGCGGCAAAGCTGCCCTCAGAAAAATCCGAAAGGGCAAACAGGCCGTAATAGCTGTAATTGAGGCTGCACACCGTTAGAATTCCCGCTGCCAGCACAGCAAACGGCAGCCCCAGCGCCGCCAAGCGCCCGGCCTTGCGGATCGGCTGCCTGCTGCGCACCACCAAAAACGCCACGATGCCCGTGCCCACGGCCGCAAACGGCAGCAAAAAGGCCATGCCGTCCTCACGGTCCAGCGCAGCGCAGGCAAGGCCCACGCCGCAAAGCAGCGCCCACGGCCAAATGCGCTTTCCGGGCGTTAATGCCCGCAGCGCAGCGCCGCAAAGCCCGGCAAAGCAAAGCAGGCACAGTGCCGGAAAAATATTGTCACGGTATACGCGCAGCGTATACGCCGCCATGCTGCTGGGCAAAAACACCAGCGCCGCCAGCAACGCCAGCCGATGCCCGCGCTTTTGCAGCACCGGCGCAAACGCCATCACCGCTGCCAGCGCCGCCATGCACCAAAGCGCCTGCCCCGCTGCCAGATACGGCAGCCGCAGCGCATGGAGCAGGGCCAGCCACACGGCAAAGAACATATTTTTGGAAAGCGTTAAATAGTCATACGGCCCCAGCCACTGCCCGGCGCTGATATACCCGGCCGCCCGGAACATAAGCTCATCGTCCAGCGGTGCGCCGCCCACCCATGCGTAAAACATCTGAAAGCGGGTAAGCCCTATGCGCACAAGGCACAGCAAAGCTGCGCCCAGCCAAAAAGCCCGGGCGCTGAGATCGTGATTCAAAATTTCTCGCAGTTTTTTCATGCCGTTTTACTTTTGGATCTTTTCGATGGATTCCACCATGTACTTTTGTTTTTTGAACACAAGATCCACCAAAAGGCTCAGATATTTGATGATGATGGAAAGAATGGCAAACACGCCCGCAAAGCCCACCGTCAGCACAAACATGGTGGTGGTCCAGCCTTCTACCGGGTAGCCGCCGAACAGATAGATATACAGCGTATACAGCAGCTCGGCCAGTGCCAGCCACATCATGCATTCCGCAATGCCCAGACTGATCTTGTAGCCTGCATCGGTGTACAAAACCAGGCTGTTCACAGCCAGATCAAAGCGGTCGTTTTCGGTTTTGGCGTAGCCTTCAAAATCCAGCACGGCCATTTTCAGCCCGCTGGTGGCATAGGCTGCCTTGCGGTAGGGCAGATTGTCGCTGATGGCGTGTACCCGGTTGATGGCGCGGCGGCTCACCAAACGGAACGCATCGGTGCTCACCTCATAGGCCGAGCGGCTGTATTTATTAAAGATCTTATAAAACCATTTGCTGGTGCGGCTGGAATGGCTGGGGCGCACGCTTACAATATCGTTGCCGCGCTGGGCGGTTTCGTAGGCCTGCCAGATCAACCCGGCCTCGTATTGCATTTCCACGCTGTCAAATTCCAGCACATAATCGCCGATGGCGCAGTCCAGCCCTGCGTTCATGCACTGCTCGGTGCCCTGGCGCAGGCTCATATGCAGAATGGTAAGGGGCTTTGCCAGACCCTTGGCCCACTCCCGCAGCTTGTCCACCGTGCCGTCGGTGCAGTTATCGTCCACCGCCACCAGCTCGTACTGATCAAAATGCGCATCCAGCTGGGCGTTCAGCTCGCTCACAAAGGGCACCACACGCTCGGCATCGTTGTGCAGATAAAACACCGCACTCACAAAATTCTTTTCTTTATTGTTCATTGTCCAGCACCTCGTTCAGGTCATATACCGTATTGATCTTGCCCGAAAGCACGCTCACGAATCGGGGTGCATCGGAATATTCACGGATCACCGTGGGGCGGGAATCATCGATCTCACTGGCCTTCAAGATGGGTTTCATGCTGAAAAGGCTGCTGTGATATTTAAATTCCAGCTCCGGCAGCATATATTTGCGGGCCAGCTGGCTCATATAAGGCCATGCGCTGGCGGGCTTTGCCGCACATTCGTTGCAGTTATACAGGCTGCCCGGGCAGCATTTTCCCTCGCTGCGGCTCTGGCAGTCAAAAGTGGCCACGCTGTCGTAGCTGGTGGTGTGGGGCGTAAAGGTAACGCTGGTCAGGCTGTGCAGGCCGGTTTTGCCAAACGGCATGATCGAAAAAAACGGGCCGTCCATCACGGTAAGGCCGGTGTTTTTCAGGCGATCGTTCACCTCGCACAAAATGATCTCGCACAGCTCGTATTTGATCTTGAACGGCTCAAAGCCCAGCATGGCATGAATATCGTTCACCCCCGCATAGGTGGCGTTGAGCAAAAACGGCGCTTCGGCACATTCGCCGCAAAATTCCACCTGCCACGCACCGCCCGCCTTGCGAATGGCCGTGGGGGCCGCCTGAAAGCGCATTTCCACCGTGGGGCACAGGGCCAGCTGCTCTAAAAACCACTTTTTCAGGATCTGCGCATCATAGGTGTACTCCTGTGTTAAAAATGCGCCGTCGCACATACCGGGGTTAAAATACAGGTCCGTGTCTACGCTGTCACAGCGAATGTTCGCCGCCCGGCAGAATGCCTTGAACTCTGCGGCACTCGTCCAGCTGAAATGAGCGCTGGTGGCATACACCTGATCAAACCCCGTCAGATTGCAAAAGCCGTAATCCTTGCAGAAACGGTCAAAATAATGCGCGCTTTTGATGGCTGTTGAAAAACTGCGCGGGTAGTGATAGCCCATGTGTACACGCGCCTGGTTGATATAGGTGGCGCGCATAAACGGTGCGGCATCCCGTTCCAGCACAAGCACCTTTTCGCCGCGCTCGCCGCAGCGAAGCGCGCTGTAAAGGCCGTAAAGCCCTGCGCCGATGATGATCTTATCGTAGGTCATGAATGTATCTCCTTACGGAAAAGGAATTTTTGCACAAGGATCTGGCACCACCAGCCCAAAAGCGCTGCCGTGCAGGGCAAAAGTGCAAAGCTCCACAGCATGGGCGTGAGGTGCGGGTGTACATAAGAGTGCCCTTTGGAAAGCAGCATCCAGCTGAGCGGTGCCGCCAGCCCCAACACCCAAAGGCCGCAAAGGCCCCTTGGCTGCCGGAATTTTCGCTGCACAAGCGCCCACACAAGGGCAGCGCCCGCCAGCACGGCCCCCAGTGCCAGCACCGGCATTACTGCCACGCCAGCAGGGCCAAGCTGCAGCTGCGGCTCGGGGGCAAGGGCATACTTTTGCAGCACCTGCCCTGCCCCAAGCTGTGCCGTAAGGGCGCTGGCTGCATCGCCTTCCACCGCAGCGCCGCCCGCACGGGCCAGCGCAATGCCGCCCACCTCCCGCAAAGCCCGGGCAAAGCTGCTGTAATAAACCGTACACTGCCCCAGCCACACGGCAAGGGCGGTGAGCACCGCAAAAATACCCGCCATGCCGGTGTTCAGCATGGCAGTAAACCAGCGCCTGTGCCCGGGGCCCAGCTGCTCAAGCCAGCACACCGCCAGCGGGATCTCGCACAGGATCAGAATCGTGGTGATGTATTCAAAGCCGCACAGGCAGCGCACCAGCACCGCCGCAAACACCCCGGCCAGCGCCCAGTTGCTGAGCCTGCCGGTTTTGCGCATACTTTTTGCCAGCGCCAGCCCCGCACAGCAGGGCAAAAGCCATGTCCACAGCACCCAGTACAGGTTTTTTGCTCCCATGGTGAGCCACGGCGCAAACCAGACGGCGGCCAGTGCGCCCAGTCCCGCACCAGTGCCATAGTGCCCCGCCAGCGCCAGACACAGCCGAACCGCCAGCAGATAAAACAGCCAGCAGTTTACAAAATACAGCACATTCAGGCGGCCTTCGCCCGAAAGCGAGGGCACCCGGCACAAGGCGCGGGCCAAACCGCCCTCCAGTGTACCCTGTAAGCCGCTTTGATGCACATAGCTTTTATAGTCTTTCGGGCTTTGGGGCGTATTGTCCTTCAGCAGCGCATAGCCATCGCCATCGCCCCATTCGGCTGTATACACACCCAGAAAACCGCCGGGGGCGCTTTGCCCCTGCTGCAGCTGGGTGATGCGCCCCACGGCCAGCAGCTCGGAATAGCCGTCCCAGCTGCCGGTGTAAAACTTGCTCCAGCTGTGGTTGGCCAGCACCATCACAAAGGCCAGCAGGGCCGCCAGCAAGGCCGGAAGGGCCGGATGCTGCCGCCAGCGTTTGGGTTTGTGTTCTGTGTTTTCCCGCGGCACGGCACGGCCCCCTTTCTTTTTATAAATTCGCGTTTCTACGCATTCTATAGATTTTCTATTTGTATAATCTTTTTAGAATTTACGGATTGTATTTCCCACACAGGTTGTTCCACAGCACCTGCAGCAGGGCGCTGTTGCCCTTAAAGCCGCTGATCTTGGTGGGCGTTTTGCCGGTTTTGGGATAGGCGCGCACCACGGGCACCTCGCAGGCTTTATAGCCCAGCTGGGTGGCGCGCACGCTCAGATAAGCCAGCAGCTCGTAGTTCATAAACACATCCCGCAGGGGCGCCACGCGCGGGTCGGCCAGATAGCGGCGGCTGTAGGCGCGGTAGGCGTTGGTGGTATCGGTGAACCACTGATGCGCCGTAAGGCTGATCACCGGCGCATGGATCAGGCGCACCGCCGCATAGCGGCTGGGCGGTGTGTTCACGGCAAGGCCGCCCCGGATAAACCGGCTGCCCTGCACCAGATCGTATCCCTGCTTGAGTTTTTCCAAAAACAGCGGCACACTTTCCACCGAGTCCTTGTTGTTGCCGTCCACGGTCAAAATGCCTTCATAGCCGCGCCCCAGCGCATAGTGCAGGCCCATGCGCAGCTGTGCGCCCTGTTTGCCGGGCCCCAGCTTGGTAAGCAGCGTGTTCACGCCGCGCTTTCTCAAGCCGTTTTCCTGCATACTGCCGTCGGTGCTGCCGCCGTCACACAGGATCACATCGCACAGCTTGTTCACGCCCGCCTTCTGAATGCGGTCCAGCTCGGTGAGAATGCGCTCGCCTTCGTTGATAATGGGGATCAGCAGGCAATATTCCGCCTGTTTTTCTGCAAACTCCTGTTTGCTGTAATCCGGCACGCCGGGCACGCCGTGGATCAGTTCTACGCTCACAAAAATACCTCCGCCGTATAAGTCAGGCATTTATCCACCGTTTCATAGTCGGCACATTTCATTTCCACGCTCACAAAGCCGCTGTAGTTCTTTTTCTGTAAAATTTCCGCCAGCTGCCGGTGCATCGGGCGCTCCTGAATGGGGGCCAGATAAGGCTCACTGATGTGAATATGGCTCACAATGTCCAGATCGTCGGCAAAATCGGCGGGGTCTTCGCCGTTATACACCATCGTGCCGATATCCAGATTCACCGAAAGGCCGGGCACATTCATGCTGCGCACAAAGTCAATGGCCTGACGGGTGGTGTTCAAAAAGTTGGTGTGATAGATCGGCGGGTTTGCCTCCATGGCCAGCTGAGAATGATAGCTGTCGGCGATCATCGCCGCTTTACGGAAAAACTCGCGGGCTTCGGCCTCGGTGCGGCCCTCGGGAATGTTTCGGGCGCGGGGGCAGCCGAACACCAGACTGTGGCAGCCCATGGCGTGTGCAAATTTAAAGGCACAGTTGGTGGTTTCCAGCAGATCCTGCTGGGCTTCGGGGGCAAAAATATTGCCCTCCACGCCAAACCAGATGCTTTGCATACTGGGCACCGAAAAATCAAATTCGCGCCGCAAGGCAATGCCCAGCATGGCCGCCATGTTGCGGTGCGCATAGGGTGTATCGGGAAAAAGCCGGGTGGGGGCGATCTCCAACCCCTGATAGCCCAGCTCTTTCATGCGGGCGATCACGCGCGGATCGTCTTTTTTATCCCAGCCAATATTGGAGGCGCTCAGTTTATATTGCCTATTACCGCTCATGTCCATTCCTCCATAAATGTTCGGATATCCCTCAGTTCGTCTTCTTCGCTGCACAGATAGCCGCCCTGCCCGCCCAGCTGCCCGGCATACAGGCTGCGCAGATCATAGTCAAAGGGCGCGCGGTCCAGTTCGTTTTTCCAGGTTTTTCCGGTGAGAGCCGTATACACCTTTGCCGCCGAAACCGGGGGCGTTGTAAGGTTGACAAGGCGCAGATCGTTTTGCAGGCAGGCCTCAATATCCCCCCACAAACGGCCCAGATCATAAAATTGATAGCGGCTGCGGCTGTCGGTAAAGGCCAGCGCATTAAAGCTTTGTGCCTCAAACCATTCCCGCAGCGCGGTGCCGCTCACACTGCCGTTCAGCTTGTAAAAGCCGTTTTCCGCCGGGCTGTAGCCCTTTTCCACCAGCTCGCACCGGGCAGCCAGCTCGCGGTATTTTTCTTCGCGCAGCATGGCGGGGGTGATGGTGTGCAGGTCATACAAAAAGTTCTTTTTTAAATGAATGCCGTACAAAGCGGGCAGGCGCACGATCAGGGCATCGGGGTGATCCTCCCGCACCCATTTTTCCAGCTGCAAACGGTTTGCGCCATAGGGGGCCAGCCCCTCGCCTGCCGGATCGTCGGCTTCGGTTTTTCCGCGGCTGTCGGCATACACGGCAATGCTGGAGATCAGCACTGTTTTTTTAGCGTTGATCCTGCGCAGATTTTCCCGCGCAGCCTGCATCACAGCCAAATCGGCCGCCGGGTCGCTATTGGCCAAAAACATGGCCGCAGGCACACCTGCATACACCACCAAGCCGTTATTATTGCCGCCGAACGCCTCGGCAATATCGGTGGAATGCAGGGCCTTATCAAAGGGATGCTTTGCCAGAAGATTGGCCCCCACAAAGCCTGTAGAGCCCACCAAGATCTGCTGTTCCATGATCCGCTGCCAACCTCTTTTCCTGTGCAGGGCGTTTTTGAAAAGGCCGCACCGCCCCACCATATAATTAAAGTATATTATACTCTATTTGCCGCCGGATTGCAAACCCGGGCTGCCGAACGCAAAAAAGCCCGCAGGCCCCGCAAAGGGCCCGCAGGCAGATGATTTTATTCGCTCGTTTTTCGGTTACGCCACCGGAATGGGTGCGCCGACTGTCGCCCAGGCAAAAGCCCCCGGACACAAGGCCACCAGCAGTGCGCTGAGCTTGATCACATGCTTGCCCAGCTCGCCAATGGTGGTTTCGGCAATGGGAGCCATCACAAACAGGCACAGGCCGCACAGTGGACTGCACAGGCCAACCGCCTGGCAGATGATAATGGCCACAATGCTGGTGCAGGGATTCATTCCATACGAAATGATCATGGGAGCCACCAGCGGCACAATGATGGTCATGGCTGCGCCGCAATCCATAAACGCGCCCAGCAGCAGCATGCACAGCAGCACCGCACAGCGTTGGCCGTGCGGTGCTGCCCTGCAATCCTCTTTCCCTCTTATCCTTACCATACCGTTCAGCTTACATTGCTTTATGCAAAATGCGATGGGTTATTTATTGTTAAGAGAAATAAAACTTCTGCCATTATTCTACCTGATTTGATTTTTTTCATCAACTGGCAAGTATGCCAAACCTCATTTGGGCAAATTGTGCAACATGATCTTGCATTTTTGTGGAATTTTATAACGCTCATGGATCTCCTTATTTTCCACATCTTTCGTTTTCCTGTTGAATTTTTCTCAAACAGGAAACCATGGGCCTGCCCTGCTTTGCCCCCTGCGCACATAGGTAAGGCACGCATTGGCCGTGATCTATTGAATTTATTTATCAAAATATAAAATAAATTCAATGGTATTTTGTATTTGCAAAAGCAGAATTGGCTTATCGCCGCGAGAGAACCCAGGCAGAAAACGGTTCGGGCTATTCTTGTATAGGCCAAAATTGCGGTGGAATCGTTCATGAGTTTTTGGTATACCTTAAAGGTAAAATTATGCAATAAATTGGAATTTGATGGGATGGTGATATTATGAAAAAGATAATGGCAGTTATGCTATCGTTGCTTGCTTGTACGGTTCTGCTTGCAGGGTGCAACAATTTCTCCGAAAGCAATGAAGAACAGTCCTTAAAGGTATATTCATTTAGCGGAGAAAATGAATATATTTCTGTGTCGAATGGTGTAATTATTTTGAATGGCAAAGAAGAGATTTGCTATGGTGGCGATTTGAAAGTGATGTCAGACAATTTTTCTGATATTACCACATACTCAACTACCATTTATATCAATGGAAGTGAAAAAGAGACCTTGCTTTCTAATAGTGTTGATGATCAGACAGGTGAAACAATAGATGTTTCTGGAAATATCGGAAAAATTTCTGGTGATGTTCTCAGAGATAGTGATGATAAGTTGACTGATAATTTGTGGTTTGAATTGAAAACAACTAATTTGAGCGGAGAAGAAAACACTTGGCCGCACCGCTGTATGCAACAAAAAAGACCAGCTCTGTTGAGCTGGTCTTTTGGTCCGAGTGGCGAGAGTCGAACTCACGGCCTCTTGAACCCCATTCAAGCGCGCTACCAAACTGCGCTACACCCGGATAGCTACTGCCGAGCATTTGCTCACAGCAACTTGTTTAGTATAACCCATGTTTTTACAAAAGTCAATAGTTATTTGAAATTTACCGCAAAATTATTTTCTTATTGCAGAGCCAAAATATGAAAATGCAACAAAAAAGACCAGCCCTGTTGAGCTGGTCTTTTGGTCCGAGTGGCGAGAGTCGAACTCACGGCCTCTTGAACCCCATTCAAGCGCGCTACCAAACTGCGCTACACCCGGATGTCAGCCTTGGCAGCCATTCGCATGGCTTCCGGCGACATTGGTTATTATATTCGCTTTGGGCGCAAAAGTCAACACTTTTTTTGATTTTTTTCTGCAAGCGCACAGGCATTTTTTCTTTTTTTCGTAAATACGAATTATTTTTTACCTTTTATACGGTCCCAATAGGCTTTAAAGGCCTGTTCGTTTTTGTTATCGCCAAATTCATAATATTTTTTTCCCACCAGCGCATCCGGCAGATACTGCTGCTCCACCCAATGCCCGGGGTAGCTATGGGCATACTTATAATGTTGGCCCTTCACCTCGGCATCCTCGCCGTCATAGTGCTTGTTCTGCAGCTGCCGTGGGATCGGCCCGGTGCGCCCGGCCTGCACATCCGCCATAGCGGCGTTGATGGCATCGTGGCCGCTGTTGCTTTTGGGGGCCGTGGCCACCAGGATCACGGCATCGGCCAGCGGCAGGCGCGCTTCGGGCAGGCCCACCGCGTTGGCAATGTCCACCGCTGCTTTCACAATGGGGATCACCTGCGGCCATGCAAGGCCCACATCCTCGCAGGCGCACACCATCAGCCGACGGCATGCGCTGGGCAGATCGCCCGCTTCCAACAGGCGCGCCAGATAGTGCAGCGCCGCATCCGGGTCTGACCCGCGCATGGATTTTTGATAGGCCGAAACGATATCGTAATGGTCATCCCCCAGCTTGTCATAGCGCATAGCCGTGCGCTGCGCCACCTGCTGCACCATTTCCAAACTGACCGTGTGGTTTTCATCGCTCATGGCTGCCGTGGCGGCAAATTCCAGGCTGCCCAGCGCCTTGCGCATATCGCCGCCTGCGCTTTGGGCCAGATAGTCCAGCGCCTCCGGCTGCAGCAGGATCTCGGTGTTTTCTTCGTCTGCCAGGCGCTGCACCGCCGTTTGCAGCCCTTGGCGGATATCCGCTGCCGTGAGCGATTTGAATTCAAACACGCTGCACCGGCTGAGCAGCGCATTATAGATATAAAAGTAAGGGTTCTCGGTGGTGGAGGCGATCAGCGTTACCGTGCCTGCCTCAATGCATTCCAGCAGGCTTTGCTGCTGCTTTTTGTTAAGATACTGGATCTCGTCCAGATACAAAAGAATGCCGTTTTGTGCGCCCAGCGTGCCGATATCGGAAAGCACGGCCTTAATATCGCTGGTGCCGCAGCTGGTGCCGTTCAGCTTATGCAGGCGCATTCCGCTGTTTTCAGCAATAATGCGCGCCACAGTGGTTTTTCCCACACCGCTGGGGCCATAAAAGATCATATTGGGAATGCGGCCGCTTTCCACGGTGCGGCGAAACACCCGGCCCTCGCCCAGCAAATGCTGCTGCCCGCACACCTGCGCCAGCGTTTTGGGGCGCAGGCGCTGCGCCAACGGTTCACGCATAAAAGTTTCCCCTTTCGTGTTTTTGGCATTGCCGCCCTTCCGGCGCTGCCTTTTCAAAAAAAGTATAACAGCCCTGCGGGATTCTGTCCAGCCGCAAAGCACAGCCGTTTTTGCGGCTGCACCAGGCAAAAAGCGGTTTCCATACCGGCGCATGGAAACCGCTTTTCGGTGCAGGTGATCTTGCCTGTAAGGCTCCGGGCAAAGCCGTTTTTCCATGCGGAGTTGGCTTTTCCGGGCCTTGTGGTTTTATTCGTACAGCGGGAAGCGCTCGGTCAGGGCATCCACGCGGGCAATGATATCGGCCTTTTTGCCCTCAAAATCAAAAATGCAGTCGGCAATGCAGTCGGCAATGATCTTCATTTCCGCCGGGCCCATGCCGCGCGTGGTCACCGCCGGGGTGCCAAGGCGCACGCCGCTGGTCACAAAGGGGCTGCGCTTTTCACCGGGCACCGTGTTTTTGTTGGCTGTGATGTGTACGGCATCCAGATTGGCCTCCAACTGCTTGCCGGTGATCTCCTCATCCGTTAAGTCCACAAGCATCAAATGGTTATCGGTGCCGCCCGAAACCAGCTTTACGCCGCGTGCGGTGAGCTGCTGGGCCATGGCCTGTGCGTTTTCCACGATTTTGCGGGCATACTCTTGGAATTCCGGCTTGAGAGCCTCACCAAAGCACACCGCCTTGGCTGCGATCACATGCTCCAGCGGGCCGCCCTGTGTGCCGGGGAAAATGGCCGAGTTGATGCGCTTGATCAGGTATTCGTTGTTGGTCAGGATCAGGCCGCCGCGCGGGCCGCGCAGGGTTTTGTGGGTAGTGGTGGTGACCACATCGGCGTAGGGCACGGGGTTTTGGTGCATACCGCCCGCCACCAGACCGGCAATGTGCGCCATATCCACCATCAGCATAGCGCCGTAGCCGTGGGCAATGGATGCCAGCTTTTCAAAATCGATGGCACGGGGATAGGCCGAAGCACCGGCCACCAGCAGCTTGGGGCGCACCTTTGCCACCTGCCTGGCCAGGGCATCATAGTCAATGCGGCCATCGGCATCGCTGACGCCATAGGAAACGAAATGATAGTTTTTGCCGCTCATGTTGGCGGGGCTGCCGTGGGTGAGATGGCCGCCCTGAGAAAGATCCATGCCCATCACGGTATCTCCCAGCTCCAGCAGGGCAAAATACACAGCCAGATTGGCCTGTGCACCGCTGTGCGGCTGCACATTGGCATATTTTGCACCAAACAGCTTACAGGCACGGTCGATGGCCAGCTGCTCCACTTCGTCCACAAACTGGCAGCCGCCGTAATAGCGGTGGCCGGGATAACCCTCGGCATATTTATTGGTAAGCACGCTGCCCATGGCGGCCATTACGGCGGGGCTTACGATGTTTTCACTGGCGATCAACTCGATATTGCGGCGCTGGCGGTGCAGCTCACGGCTCATGCCGGCAGCAACCTCAGGGTCAGATTGTGCAACCAGACCGATGGTGTCCATCATTTCTTTATACATAGTGCAAAGCCCTCTCTTTCTTGCGGCCACACCGAAGCCTTAGGGCAATACCGCATAATTCTAAGTGCCGATACGGCGAGCGAGGTGCGGCAGCTGCTAAGCCAAAAGCGCAGGCAATACTTTGTGTATTGGCGAGCATTTTGGCAACACAGATGCCGTGCCGCAGCCGCCGGAGCGGTGCTTAAGCCGTAAGGCGGGAATTGTGCGGTGGTGCCTTTCGCCTTGTTTTTTCGGCATCGCCTTGGAATTTCCTCTATACGCTTTATTATAAACGCCCGCAGCTGTTCTGTACAGACTTTATTTTAATAAAGTATTTAAATCAAGAATAGTTCCTGCTTGTTTTTCTTTCTCCGAAATGCTATAATCGCTTTAAAGAGATTCTCAGCACCGGCACAGCGGGCACGGTGCTGCCTTTATCCATTATAAAGTGAAAAGAGAGGGTTTCACCATGACCAAAAAAGAACGCGCACTGCAGGCCATTGCGCTGCTGAAGCAGGCTTATCCCGATGCAGGCTGCACGCTGGATTATGACGATGCGTGGAAGCTGCTGGTTTCGGTGCGTTTGGCCGCCCAATGCACCGATGCGCGCGTGAATGTGGTGGTGGAGGGGCTGTATGCCAAATATCCCACGGTGCAGGCTCTGGCCGAAGCCCCGGTGGAGGAGATTGAGGCCATTGTAAAGCCCTGCGGCCTTGGGCGCAGCAAAGCGCGCGATATCAGCGCCTGCATGAAGATGCTGCAAAACGAATATGGCGGCAAGGTGCCCGATGATTTCAACGCCCTTCTGCGCCTGCCCGGCGTGGGGCGCAAAAGCGCCAATCTGATCATGGGCGATGTGTTCGGCAAGCCTGCCATTGTAACCGACACCCATTGCATTCGCCTGTGCAACCGCATTGGGCTGGTGGAGGATTGCAAGGACCCTAAAAAGGTGGAAATGGCCCTGTGGAAGATCATTCCGCCCGAGGAAGGCAGCGATTTTTGCCACCGTTTGGTCTACCACGGGCGTGAAGTCTGCACAGCCCGCACCGCGCCCCACTGCGAGCGCTGCTGTTTGGCCAATATTTGCCGCCAGTATCAGACCGAACACAAAAAGGCCGCTGCAAAATCAGCCGATTGAGCGCCGGGCAGCCGGTGCGGGCGTTTTTTGCAGGCCGCCGATATGCCCCGGCAGCGGTGCAGCTTCACGATGGTGGGCTGCACCGCTTTTTTCCTGCGTGAGGGCGGCCGTAAAATAATTTTTCGTTTTTGCAGCAGGCATTTCAAAAATAAACGCTGCTCAGGGGTTTTGGCGTATAATACAAAGTCTTTCCGCGGATTTATGATTTGTTGGGACAGATTTTCATGTTTTGTTCCGATTTTTTTGTCGACTCATTGCAATTCGTTATGGATTTATTATATAATTATTTTAGGCAAAATCGCATAATTCTAAGTGCCGTTACGGTGAGCGAGGTGCGGCAAATGCTAAGCCAAAAGCGCAGGCAATACTTTGTGTATTGGCGAGCATTTTGGCAACGCAGATGCTGTGCCGCAGCCGCCGGAGCGGTGCTTAAGCCGTCAGGCGGGAATTGTGCGGTGTTGCCTTTCATATGGCAGTGCATTTTGTCCATGCGGCAGGGCACTGCCTGCGGTGTATCGAAAGCCGGTTAAAAGGCACAGGCTTTTCGGGTACGCTTTAGGAAAGGAGATATAGTAAGATGTTTACCATCACCGAAAAAACGGCGCTCAACCCCACCGTGACCAGGATGGTCATTCATGCCCCGCTGATTGCCAAAAAGGCACAGCCCGGCCAGTTTATCATTGTTCGTCCCTTTGAGGACAGCGAGCGTATTCCCCTTACCGTGGCCGGTTATGACCGTGAGGCCGGCACCGTTTCTATTATTTTTCAGATCGTAGGCGGCACCACCATGGAGCTGAACAGCCTTTCGGTTGGCCAGAGCGTACACGACTTTGTAGGCCCGCTGGGCAAGGCCACCGAGTTGGAGGGCCTGAAAAAAGTGTGCATCGTTGGCGGCGGCGTGGGCTGCGCCATTGCCCTGCCCATTGCACAGGCTCTGCACGAGCAGGGCTGCGAGGTGCACAGTGTGATCGGCTTCCGCAGCAAGGAGCTGGTGATCCTGGAAGAGGAATTTTCCGCCTGCAGCAACACCCTGCGCCTGATGACCGATGACGGCAGCTATGGCGAAAAGGGCCTTGTGACCGGCGCTCTGGAGCAGCTGATCAACGCTGGCAACCAGTATGACGAAGTGATCACCATCGGCCCGCTGGTGATGATGAAATTCGTAGTGGGCGTGACCAAAAAATACAATGTGAAAACCATTGTTTCCATGAACCCCATCATGGTGGACGGCACGGGCATGTGCGGCGGCTGCCGGCTGACCGTGGGCGGCAAAACCAGGTTTGCCTGTGTAGACGGCCCGGATTTTGATGGTTTTGAAGTGGATTTTGACGAAGCTATGCAGCGTGGCGCCATGTATAAGCCCTTTGAGGCACACGCCCGCGAAGCAGCCTGCAACCTGCTGAAAAAGGAGGTAGAGTAACATGGCATCCAAGTTTAATCTCGACCCCAAAAAGTGCCCCATGCCCAGCCAGGACCCCCATGTGCGCAACAAAAACTTTCAGGAGGTCGCCCTTGGCTACACGGCTGAAATGGCCGTAAACGAGGCCAAGCGCTGCCTGAACTGCCCCAAAAAGCCCTGCGTTGAGGGCTGCCCCGTGAGCATCAAGATTCCTGAGTTTATTCAAAAGATTGCTGCCGAGGATTTTGAGGGCGCATATCAGGTGCTTGCACAGGATTCTGCCCTGCCCGCCGTGTGCGGCCGTGTGTGCCCGCAGGAAAGCCAGTGCGAAGGCCGCTGCACCCGCGGCTTAAAAGAAGGCTGCGAAAGCGTGGGCATCGGCCGTTTGGAGCGTTTTGCCGCCGACTGGCACCGCGAGCATTCCACGGCACAGGCCACAGCCCCTGCTTCCAACGGGCACAAGGTGGCCATTATCGGCGCAGGCCCCAGTGGCCTGACCTGCGCGGGCGATCTGGCCAAGCTGGGCTACAAGGTCACCGTGTTTGAGGCCCTTCATGTGGCAGGCGGCGTGCTGATGTACGGCATTCCCGAATTCCGTTTGCCCAAGGCCATTGTGCAAAGCGAGATTGACGGCCTGAAGGCTTTGGGTGTCGATTTTGAAACCAACATGGTGATCGGCAAGGTGCTGACCATTGACGAGCTGATGCAGGAATACGGCTACGAGGCTGTGTATATTGCTTCCGGCGCAGGCCTGCCCCGCTTTATGGGCATTCCCGGCGAAAGCCTGAAGGGCGTGTACAGCGCCAATGAATACCTGACCCGTACCAACCTGATGAAGGCATATCGGCCCGACAGCAAGACCCCCATTGCCAAAAGCAAGGCCGTAGCCGTGTGCGGCGGCGGCAATGTGGCCATGGATGCTGCCCGCTGCGCCAAGCGTTTGGGCGCAGAAACCGTGTACATCGTCTATCGCCGGGGTATGGCCGAGCTGCCTGCCCGCCGCGAGGAAGTGGAGCACGCCGAGGAAGAGGGCATTATCTTTAAGACCCTGTGCAACCCCGTGGAGGTGCTGGGCGATGAAAACGGCTGGGTGCGCGGCATGACCTGCATTGAAATGGAGCTGGGCGAGCCCGATGAATCCGGCCGCCGCCGCCCCATTGAAAAGAAGGGCAGCGAGTTTGAGCTGGAGGTGGACACCATGATCATGGCGCTGGGCACCAGCCCCAACCCCCTGATCCGCACCACCACCCCCGGCCTGGATGCTGACCGCCACGGCTGCATCATCACCAACGGCGATGACGGCCTTACCAGCCGTGAGGCCGTGTATGCCGGCGGCGATGCCGTTACCGGTGCCGCCACTGTGATTTTGGCCATGGGTGCCGGTAAGGACGCTGCCAAGGCGATCCACCAGTACATTCAGAAAAAGGCATAATTTGTTTCGATTGCAAAAGCAAAAGCGCCAGGGCGAGTTTTTTTGCCCTGGCGCTTTTTTGCGCGCTGTTACACGGTTTCCATCTGCTCACATTTCAAAGAAATGCCGCCGTTTTCGCTGCTGCAGGCCGTGAACACCGTGCCGGGCGCGGGGGCGCCCTCGGCAATTTTATCGGCCAATGCCTGCTCTACGGCCTTGGTCACACGGCGGCGCAGCTCACGCGCACCGTAGATTTGGCGGGTGTTTTGCGCCAGCACCCCCGGCAAAGCCGGTTCATGCTGCAAATGATAGCCGCTTTTTTCGGCCCGCTCCTCCAACTGGCACAAAAGCTGCTCGGCAATGGCGGCAAGGTCGTTTTGCTGCAAAGAGCGAAACACCACCACCTCGTCCATGCGGCCCAAAAGCTCCGGCCGAAAATAGGCGCGGGCTTCCTCCAGCGCCTTTTGCTGCTGGCGGGCGAAATCATCTTCGCAGCCGCCAAAGCCCATGGCCGCTTTTTGCCCGGCAAGGCAGCGCGCCCCCAGATTGCTGGTAAGCAGCACCACGGTGTTGGAAAAATCGGTTTTGCGGCCCAGAGAATCCGTCAGACAGCCATCCTCTAAAATTTGCAGAAGAATGTTCTGAATATCGCCGTGTGCTTTTTCGATCTCGTCAAACAGCACCACGCTGTACGGGCGGCGGCGCACTGCCTCGGTAAGCTGGCCGCCTTCCTCGTGCCCCAGATAGCCCGGCGGTGCGCCGATCAGGCGTGCAACGGTGTGCTGCTCCATATATTCGCTCATATCAAAGCGCAAAAGTGCCTTTTCGGTGCCAAACCAGCAGCGTGCCAGGGTGCGGGCCAAATGCGTTTTTCCCACACCGCTCGGCCCCAGAAACAGCATGGAGCCTATGGGTCTGCCCGCTTCACGCAGGCCGGTGCGGCTGCGCCGGATGGCCCCCGCCACGGCCTGCACTGCCTTTTGCTGGCCCACCACCTGCTGCTCCATACGGCTTTCCAGCAGCGCCAGCCGTTCGCGCTGCTGTTCTGTGATGCGCTCTGCCGGAACCCCGCTGGCCCGGCTGACCACCGCCGCCACATGGGCCGGTGTAAGGCTTTTGAACACGCCATCGGGCACGGGCGGCGGCTGAATGCGCAGTGATGCGGCGGCTTCGTCCAGCAGGTCGATGGCTTTGTCCGGCAAAAAGCGCCCGGGCAGATAACGCACGCTCAATTCCACCGCCGCACGAATGGTTTCGGGGGGAATGCTCACGCGGTGAAACCGCTCGTAGCGCGGCATAAGCCCCGTTAAGATCTGCTCGGCGGCCTCGGGGGTGGGCTCCTCCACCCAAACGCGGCCAAAGCGGCGCTCCAATGCGGCATCTTTTTGGATCACTGTGCGGTATTCCTCCTGCGTGGTGGCGCCGATCACCTGCAGCTCGCCGCGCGCCAGCATGGGCTTTAAAATGCTGGCTGCATCAATGGCTCCCTCGGCAGCGCCTGCCCCCACCACCACATGGATCTCGTCGATAAACAGGATGGTGTTTTTGTCGCGCTGCAGCTCCTCCAGCAGATTGCGAAAGCGCTCTTCAAAATCACCCCGGTATTTGGTGCCCGCCACAATGGCCGCCATATCCAGCGCCAGCACCCGCCGCCCGCACAGTGCCGCAGCGGCCCGGCCCGAGGCAATGCGCTGCGCCAGTGCTTCGACCAGCGCCGTTTTGCCCACGCCGGGCTCCCCCACCAGACAGGGGTTGTTTTTGCGGCGGCGGCACAAAATTTCCTCCATGCGCGCCAGCTCGCTCTCGCGGCACAAAACGGGGTCCAATTCGCCTTCCTGCGCCATTCTGGTCAGATCGCGGCCATATTTATCGCTGGGGCGGCTGCCCGTGCGGGCCACGGCACGCGGCGGCCCCGGCAGCACCAGCTGCCCGGTAAGCAGGCGGCATTCCCGGGCAGCCTGCGGCAGCTCCAGCCCAAGGCCCCGCATCCACACCCCGGCGGTGCATTGATCGTCCTCTAAAAGAGCGCACAGCAAATGCTCGGTGCCCGCCTTGCGGCTGCGGGAGGAATGCGCCCCCAAGCGCGCAAATTCCATGGCGCGCGTAAGCTCGGGGCTGACATCGTGCCGATTCAAATGCCGGGGGCGGTTTGCCCCCTCCTGCCGCACCAGCTGCCGCACCGCGCCCTCGCTGATATTGCGGTTGTGCAAAAACTCTGCCGCCGCGCTGCCGTGCTGGCGCAGCAAGGCCAGCAGCAAATGCCCGGTGTGCGCGCTGGCAAAGCCCTGCTGGCCCGCCAGCTTTACGGCGGTTTTGAGCGCACGCCCCGCCGGGCGGGAAAAATCTTTATAAAAAAACAGCATCATTGCCTATCCTCCGCGCAGCGCCCTTTTGCCCGGCGCTGCCATGTTCAGTATAGGCAAACGGGCGGCGCATAATCCGTCAAAAAAGCGCCCCAGGCTTGACTTTTGTATACGCTGTCTGCTATGATAAAACCATTCCAGCAGCTGACGGAAGATGTGAAGCAACACAGTGCTGCTGAAAGCAAAGAATGCCGACCGTCTGGGCAGTTCTGCACGCAAAGTGCAGTCTGCCCAGTTTTTTTATTTTTCGGATATAGAAAAAGCAGGAGGAATCTCTTATGAAACTGAATTTTAAGGAACTTTGGGTACAAAGCATTCTGGCCGGGGTGTGCATCGGCCTGGGCGGCGCGTTTTACCTGGGCTTTGAAAGCAAAATTCTGGGGGCTTTGTTCTTTACGCTGGGTCTGTTCACCATCGTGACGAGGGGGTTCCATCTGTTCACCGGGCGGGTGGGCTATCTGCCCGGGCAAGGGCCCGATTATGCTGCAAGCCTTGGCATTACCTGGCTGGGCAATCTGGTAGGCACGAATCTGGTGGCTGCACTCTTGGGCTTTACACGCCTGGCCCCGGCCTTTCAGGAAAAAGCTGCTGCTCTGTGCGCCGTCAAGTTGAACGATAGCCTTCTCAGCCTGTTTGTGCTGAGCATTTTCTGCAATATCCTGATGTATATTGCCGTGGACGGTTTCCGCTCGAACCCGCACGAAGTCGGCAAGTATCTGGGGCTTTTTCTCTGCGTGGCCGGGTTCATTCTGGCAGGGTTTGAGCACTGCGTGGCCAATATGTTTTATTTTGGCATGGCCGGGGCATGGAGCCTGCCTGCCCTCAGCAAACTGCTGGTCATGACGGCGGGCAATGCCGTGGGCGGTCTTGCACTGCCGCTGTGCCGCTGGCTTTTGAGCGCAGAAAAAGCCTGATTCCCATTTTGTTTCATTTATGGTATACTGAAATCGAATTGAAACAATGAGGTATTTTTCCATGAAAGCAACCGTAGTGATCCCCAATTTAAACGGTGCGGGCTGGCTGCGCGATTCCATTGAATCGGTGTACGCCCAAACCGAGCAGGATTTTGAACTGATCGTGATCGACAACGCCAGCACCGACGAAAGTTTGGAAATTGCCCGCAGCTACCAAGGCCGCCCGGGGTATACCCTGATCGAAAACGACCGCAACACCGGGTTTTCCTATGCGGTAAATCAGGGCATCCGCCTGGCCAAGGGCGAATATGTGGCGCTTTTCAACAACGATGCCTTTGCCGAGCCCACATGGCTGGCCGAACTGATCAAAACCGCCGAAAGCGATGCGCGCATTTTTGCCGTGAGCAGCCTGATGATCCGCCATTTTGAGCGTGAGCTGGCCGACGATGCAGGCGATTATGTTACGCTTCTGGGCTTTGCCTGCAAGCGAGGCGACGGCTTAAAGGCCAGCCGATACACAAAGCCCTGCCGCACCTTTTCGGCCTGCGGCGGCGCGGCGCTGTACCGCAAAAGCATTCTGGACGAAATTGGCCTGTTTGATGAAAACTTCTTTGCTTATTATGAGGATGTTGACATCAGCTGGCGCGCCAACAGCCGCGGCTATCGCAATGTGTATTGCCCCACGGCCCGCTGCTATCACATTTGCGGTGCCACCACGGGCGCAGTGCGCTACAATCCGTTTAAAAGCATTCAAAGCGGCCGCAACAGTATTTTGCTGCCCTATAAAAATATGCCCCTGCTGATGCTGCTGCTCAATCTGCCGTTTTTGGTGCTGGGCTATCTGCTGAAGGTGGTCATGTTCCGCCTGCGCGGCTTTGGCAGCGATTATGCCAAGGGCTTTGCCGAGGCATGGAAGGCCATTCCCAAGCTGGATAAGCCGCGTTTCCGCCTGCGGGATCTGCCCAACTATGTGTGGGTGGAATGCAGCCTGATCGCCGGGCTGTTCCGCTATATCGTTTACCGCGCACAGCGCGCGCTGAAGATCACCTGAACCAAAATATGCCCCGCCGGGTCAGCAAAATGCCGATTCGACGGGGCCTATTTTTATTGGCAGCCTTGGGGGCTGTTACTCGCGATCCTGCGAGCCTTGTTGGAAAAAGCTTTCAAGGGTGAACTGCTCGGTTTTATACTTATCGGCTGCGCCCTCGGCGGGCGGTGCAGACGGCGCTGCAGGGGCCTGCTCCTGCTCCGGAACGATACTCTCCGGCCGGGGCGGTGCGTCATCCGGCTGCAGGCTTTCGGCAGGCTCTTCTGCCTGCGGTTCCTCCACAGGTTCTTCGGCAGCTTCCTCCGCCTGCGGGCGGGCAGCGGCGGCCTGTGCGGCCAACTCGCTGATGGCGGCGCAGTTTTCCGGCAGATCGGTCAGGCTGCGGCCATAGTGGGCAAACAGAATGGTGCCGTCGGTATCCACCACCAGCGTGAGCGGCAGCTGCTGCGGCTGGCCCTTGGGGCTGTAGCCCTCTTTTTTGGCCTTGTGCAGGATCGCCGCTGCCCGCAGCGAACTGTAGCGCAGGGGGCTGGTTTCCTGCGGGATCTCAAAATGGCGATACAACTCGCCGTCGGCATCACAGATCATGGTAAACGGCAGCTCGCGCCCCTGCAAAGCGTGCGCCACCGATTCGTGGCGCGAATGCACCACACACGCCAGGCTGCAGCCCTGCAGGCTGTCCAGCGTGGACAGATAGTCTTTTACAACGGCACGGGTGATGGGGTGGCCGAAGTTGCTTAAAAAGACCATCACCGCAGGCTGGCTGCGATAAAGCTCGGTGATGGACTGCTGGGCAGCATAGGGCGCATCATAGCGAAATTTCGGCAGCGTGCTGCCCTGCTCAAGATACGGCATGAAGTGGTTCCCTCTTTCAATGCATCAAAATAATAAAATTACAGCATTTCACAAAATAATGCCTGCCGCTCTGCTTTTCGTGTGCAGTGCAGGCATCTTTGGACAAAATAAAAACCCGCCCGGTCGTCTGCGGCCAATCAAAACCTACCGAAAAGGCAGGTGGGTGCCCTGCAACTGGGTTCCTGCTCCCTTCTTCCGCCGAAGCGGGAGGTCTGCAATCCACCAATGGACATCGGGCTCCCGAAAATTGATTAGTAGGATTATATAAAGCCGCAACAAATCGAGCCGGGCAGGCTCTTGGCATAATTAGGATTTACTGTTCGATGTTAAAATATTCAGCAAGGCGCTTTTCAAAGATCTTGCTCACCTGATAAAGCTCTTCATCGTCTTCTACGATATCCAAAAATTCGCCCTGATCGTCTTTGCCGACACGCATCAAGATCAGCTGGGCATCATCCTGCACATCCTCTTCGTTTTCCACATAGGGAACCAGTGCCAGATAATGCACACCCTCGTAATCGGTGGCATCGATCACCTCAAAGGTGCATTCCTGACCGTCTTCATCCTCCAGGGTGATGAGATCGGGCTCGTAATCTTCTTCGGTGGCGCTGTTTTTGATTTCTTCTGCCATTTTATTCTCCTGTCTGCAAGAAAATGCTTTCTTGTATCCAA
>SFIE01000025.1 GCA_004555405.1 Subdoligranulum sp. | reverse complement strand
TCAGAACATATAGAACTTAATTTTGAAGAAATTAAGGCAATGGCTGATAAGTTGATGTATGCAGATAAGGATGAATATTATAGACGAACAGGAAAAGATCGAAGACGAGTTTGATTTATAAATTGATATTTAATCTATGTAAAGAACCCAACAACTTCCAGTTTGTCGAACAGATAACAAAGGCACACTTCTATCCACCGTTCGGTGTAGTGCATTACGCGCGGAACTTGGCTCTCCCTTTGGGAGAGCCAAGGGGGTCTGCCTGCAACTGTGCCATATGTCATAATAGCATAAAGAAACGGAGCGCATCCGCACCGATACGCTCCGTTAACTGTCTTACGAAGCCCCCGGCCTTTGGCCGGGGGCTTTTTGCCTGATGGAAAGCGGCAGCAAGGTTACTGCCGCGGCTGCATGAGCCGGGCGTGAAAATTGGTGGAGGTGTAAAACAGGCCCAGCAGCATAAGCGCCTGGGGCATAAGCAGCATGGCGGCCAGGGCGATCAGCCCGCTCGCCAGCCCGGCCCGGGGCAAATACAGGCGAACCAGCAGCAGCACGGCCACAAAGCCGAAGGCGATCAGGTAGATAAAGCCCAGATTGCCCAGCATGGAAAGCGCATTTTGCCACACAGGGTCAGCCAGCGGCTTGGAAAGCGAGGCGCTGTAGGCAACAAACAGAAAAAAGCTGGCAATGCCCAAGGCACGCGGCGGGTAATATTCAAACAGCGGGCGGGGCTTTTCCACCGAAAAATGCAGCCGACGCAGCAAAAGCAGCGAAAGCTGGTAGATCAGAAAGCCCTGCACCAGCCCGGTGAACAGCAGCGTAAGCACAAACAGCTGGCTCATATACTGCGGGGTGAGCAGTTCCAGCGCCTGCTGTGCCTGCCCGCCCAGCTGCGAGAAGGTATCGTTCATCATCTGCATGATCTCGTTTACATCGCGGCTGATATCGTAGCCGAAAAAGGCCATATCCAATATCAGGTTCAGCACCGAGCTCAGCACCGAGAGCAGCATCACCATAAACAGGGTGTGCGCAGGGTCAGCCCGGCGGTGCAGCATGGTGCCGAACACAAGGCCGATGATGCTTTGCGAGCAGGCATAAAAAATGGTGGTGAAGGTGCCGAAAAAAATCGAGATCAGGCACATGGCCGCAAATACGGGCAGGCTTTTGCGAAATCCATATTGCAGGGCATACGCGGTGAGCGGCAGGGGCAGCGCCAGAGCAAAAGCCCCCAGCAGCAGCCCGCCGGTTTGGCGTTCGAGCAAAAGCATCAGCCCAAACAGGGCGATCATCATGGCGCCCATGGTAATGGGCAAGGCACGCTTTGGCATGAAAAAACCTTCTTTCGTGAAACGTATGATAGAAAGTATAGCATAAACAGCCCATCGCGACAATCATCACGGGCGCATTCTTTGTGCATTCTGCGCGAGGTGCAGAATGCCTATTGCCTTTTTATGCGAAAAGAATATAATAGAGCAGGGTTTTCGCCCGCGGCGGATGAAATACGATGTGAATAGGAAAAGATAGAAGAAAAGGGACTGCTTTATGACGGCAAAAAAAACAAACGAACTCACCTCGGGTCGTCTGTCTGTGCAGATACTGCTTTACAGCCTGCCGCTGATTGCCTCCAACCTGCTGCAGGTGATGTTCAACATGGCAGATGTGGCCGTGATCGGCCAGTTTTCCGGCACGGCGGCGCTGGGCTCGGTGGGCTCTACCACCACGCTGGTGAACATTTTCACCGGCTCGCTGCTGGGCTTCGGCAGCGGCATCAGCGTGCTGGCGGCGCGCTATCTGGGCGCGCATGACTGGAAGGACCTGCACGAAACCACCCACACCTCGCTGGTGCTCAGCCTGGCGCTGGGCGTGTTTGCACTGGCTCTGGGCCAGGGCTTTTCTCCGCTTTTTCTGCGCCTGCTGGGCACAAAGCCCGAGCTTTTGCCGGGCGCGGTTTTATATATGCGCGTATACCTTTTGGGTATGCCGGGCGCGGCGCTGTTCAATTTTGGCAACGCCATGTTCAGCGCAGCGGGCAACACCAAAAAGCCGCTGCAATATCTTACGGCAGCGGGCATTTTAAACATTGTGCTCAACCTGTTTTTTGTCATCGGCCTTCGCTGGGGCGTGGCCGGTGTGGCGGCAGCCAGCGCCATTTCGCAAACCGCTTCGGGCCTTTTGCTGCTGCGGGCGCTGATCGTGAGCGGTGAGGAATACGGTGTGGCCCCTGCGCACATTCGCCTTACGCGCAGAAAGGTTTCGCCGCTTCTGTGGCTGTGCCTGCCTGCCGCGCTGCAAAATGCGGTGTTTTACACTTCCAGCCTGTTTGTGCAGGCAGGCGTGAACAGCTTTAATGCCACCATGGTGGCGGCCAATGCCGCTGCCGCCAATGCAGACCCGCTGGCCTATGATGTGATGGCCGCTTTCCACACGGCCTGCGCCAGCTTTGTGGGCCAAAACTACGGTGCAGGCAACAAAGAGCGCATTCGCAAAAGCTATCATATCTCGCTGGCCTACTCGTTTGGCGTGTCGGCCTGCATCAGCGCACTGCTGCTGCTGTTCCACAGGCAGTTTCTGGGCATTTTCACCTCAGACCCTGCCGTGGTGCAGGCAGGCGTTACCCGCCTGTTCGTGATGGGGCTTTCCTATCCCTGGTCGGCCTTTATGGACTGCACCATTGCCGCCAGCCGCGGCCTTGGTAAAACCATGGGCCCCACTGTGATCGTCCTGCTGGGCTCGTGCGTGTTCCGCATCATCTGGGTATACACGATTTTTGCCTATTTCGGAACCATCGTTTCGCTGTATCTTTTGTATATCGTTTCGTGGTTTATCACGGCGGCGTTTGAAATTTTGGTGTATCGCCGCTATTTCCACGAGCAAACCTCTATTTTCAAGAAAAAGCCTGTTGTGGCCTAACAAAAAAGCTCCTGTGCACTTTTTTGCACAGGAGCTTTTTTCAGCTTATTCCCAGGTTTCCCATTCTTTGGGGCAGTAGCCCACCGTGGCCTGACGGCCATTGCGCACAATGGGGCTTTTCAGGCATTTGGGGTTTTCCAAAAGCATATCGGCGCGCATTTCCTCAGGTGCATAGCGAATGAGCAGTGCGTTCTGTTTGTCCTTGGAATCCGGGTCGAACAGGGCTTCCCAGCCGCCCACGGCGCGGCACACGCTTTCAAATTCGCCGCGGCTCATGCCCTTGACGCTCAGATCGATCATCTGAAACCGAATGCCGCGCTCTTTAAACCAGCGCTGGGCCTTTTTGGTGTCAAAGCTCTTGGCGGTGCCAAAAATCTGAATGTTCATCAGTAGCCCAGCTCCTCGCCCACCACGATCACCTTGATACGGCCGGCGGGGCGGCAGTTGCGGGTGATCACGATCTGGTTGCAGATGCAGCTGGCGCTGCGGCAGTTGCCGCAAAGGCCGGTTTTGGCGCAGGGGGTATCCGGGTTAAAGCGGGCGGCGTTGATGGGCGAAGCCCAGCTGCGGGCGCGGGCAACGGCGGCCTCCAGCGTGGGGGCCAGCTTGTTGATGCCTGCGATCACGATCACGCTGTCGGGGCCAAAGCACAGCGCCGCCACACGGTTGCCGGTGCCGTCAATGTTCACAAGCTCACCGTCCTGCGAAAGGGCGTTGGTGCCCATCAAAAACACATCGGCCGAAAGGCACTGCTTCATCAGGCGGGTCTTTTCGGCGGGGTCGGTAACGGCATCGCGGTCAATGGCATGATATTGGGGGCCGCGCACGGCGTCCTTCAGGCCGATCTCCTCCACGCTCACGCTGCCGCCCCAGCCCACGGTGCTGCCCTCGGGGATATACGAAAGGGCTTTTTGCAGGGCCTCGGCCTTGGTGGCGCAATAGCAGGCCTCAAAGTGGCGGCTCCTGAGGGCCTTTACCACCTGTTCGCCTGCCAAGGCGTGATGCTTCATAACATGATCTGCTGCCATAAAAAAATTCCTCCATTCCTAAATACTGCCGGTGGCAGAAACTCTTTCCTTATAAAGCATAGTATAGCATGAATACCGCGCAAAGCAAAGCGCCGGGCTTCAGCCCGCAAGGCGCGCCTGCACGGCGGCCCGCAACGCCTGCTTTTGGGCCTCGGGCAAAAAGGCGGCATCGACGGCGTTCAGCCAAAGCCGGGCTTGCTGTGCAGCGCTCAGCCCCAAATGCTGTGCGGCCAGCGCCATTTCTTTTTGGGCGGTCGTGCCGCTCACGGTGCGGTTGTCGCTGTTCACGGTCACCTTTACGCCTGCCTCCAGCAGCGTTTTCAGCGGGTGATGCGCCCAGTCGGCAAAGGTGCAGGTTTGCAGGTTGCTGGTGGGGCACACCTCCAGCGGAATGCCCTTTTGCGCCAGTTCGGCCACAAGGGCGGCATCCTCAATGCAGCGCACGCCGTGGCCAATTCGTTTTGCGCCCATGGCCAGCGCCGCGCGAATGCTTTCGGGGCCATCGGCTTCACCTGCATGAATGGTAAACGGCAGGCCGGGCGCGGCGGCAAACAGCGGTGCATAGCTGCGCGTGGGGAACAGTGCCTCGGCCCCGGCCAGATCGGCCGCGCACACGCCCTTGCCCAGATATTCCCGGGCCAGGCGCAGGGTTTCAGCGTTTTGCGCATCCGGTGCGCCGCGCATACAGCACAAAATCAGCTGTGCCTGTATGCCAAGGGTGCGGCAGCCCTCGGCCAGCGAACGGCAGGCGGCGGCTACCACATTTTCCTGGCTGAGCCCTTGCCGGCAGTGCTGCCCGGGGGCAAAGCGAAGCTCGGCATACAAAACACCCTCGCTTTTCAGCTCTGCCAAAACGCCCTGCACGCAGCGCATAATGGCGCTTTCGGTTTGCATCACGGCCACCGGCAGCGCAAAGCGAGTGAGATAGTCGTTCAGGCTGGTGCAGCCCGGCGGGCACACAAGGCTGGGAGTCAGGCTTTCGGCGTCCTGCGCATCCGGCGGCAGGGGGATGCCCTGCTCTTTGGCAAGCGCAAACACCAGCGCCGGAGGCAGCGAGCCATCCAGATGCAAATGCAGATCGATCACAGCGGTCACTCTCCTTACTTTTTGGTGGCAGGCTTACAGCAGGGGCTGCCCCTGCCGGTTCAAACGCACCGTGCTGCCAACATCCAGCCCGTGTGCATACAAAAACGCATCGGCAATTTTCACCGTGCGCTGTGTGCCGGTATCACTTTGCAGCACTACGGTGCAAAGGGGCTCTTGCCCATCCGGCACGCCCTCGCAGCCGAAATCCGGCTCATAGATCTCTAAAATGGTGTAAAGCATACAAAATCCCCGCGCAAAAATAGCTCAGCGTGTTTTGAAAAAGCGCACGGCGGTGCCCGCAAGCTTTACGGCTGCACCCACAAGCTTTACAGCTGCAAACAGCAGCCCGCCGTAGAGAAGCATTTGCAAAAAGAACACGATCGCCATGCAAATCGACCAGCCGAATTCATGGGTCACTTGAAATTCCATTGTAATGTCCTCCTATAAGCAAAAATTTTGTTCTTAGGCAATACCGCATAATTCTAAGTGCCGATACGGCGAGCGAGGTACGGCAGATGCTAAGCAAAAAGCGCAGATAATCAGGGGCAGCGGTCGCAGAGTGCGAGGGGCTTTTGCTCCCGAAGCACGATGCGGGTACCGCAACCCGACATTATCGAGCATTTTGGCAACGCAGATGCCGTGCTGCAGCCGCCGGAGCGGTGCTTAAGCCGTCAGACGGGAATTGTGCGGTGTTGCCATTATTTTTATTTTTGCATTTTTGGGAGTAAAAATCAATGCCTGCCGGTGTATTCCGGCATAAAAAAGACGGTGTTTTCACCGGTGTGAAATAAAAGCCGATCCTCATGTCACGCTTTTGCGGCGGTTTTGGAGGGCACCGTATGGCAGCACCGGCACCGGCTTGGCCGGGGCGCGGGTTGGGGCGGATTGCAATTTTGGGCAAAGCGTGTTATTCTGATTTCATGTGATTCTTGCTGCACAGGAGATGTTGAACATGATTCAGGACATTGCGCCCCACAAGCTGGGCAACCATTACGATCCCGCTGCCGCGCCGCGGCCGCAAGACTATGTGCTTTATTTTGAAAAAGGCCGGGTGCTTTTAAAATCCGAGCCGGAAACCCAGCTTCCCCGCGTGAGCGATTTTGCGCCGGAAAGCCAACTGGTATATCTTTTTTCTGTAGACGATACGCAGTTTTTCCTGCTGTGGGAGGCCCCTGCCGCCCTGCCTGCCGGCACATTTTCCGAGGTGCGCTCTCTGCGCGGCTCAAACCTGCTGGCCAAGGAGCTGATGTTTGCGGTGCTCACCGGCAAGCATTTGTGGGATTGGTATCGTGACAACCGCTATTGCGGCCGCTGCGGCCAGCCCATGAAGCATTCCGAAACCGAGCGCGCCATGCAGTGCGCCTGCGGCTACACCACCTATCCCCGCATTATGCCCGCCGTGATCGTGGGCGTGAAAAACGGCGATTCGCTGCTTTTGACCAAATACCGCACCGGCTTTGGCCACAATGCGCTGATCGCGGGCTTTACCGAGATCGGCGAAACCGCCGAGGAAACCGTTGCGCGCGAGGTGATGGAAGAGGCCGGCATCCGCGTGAAAAACATTACCTACTACAAATCGCAGCCCTGGGGCATTGCCAACGATCTGCTGATGGGCTTTTACTGCGAGCTGGACGGCCCGGCCGAGATCACCATGGACCCGAACGAGCTGAAATACGCCGCATGGGTAAAGCGTGAGGATATTGTGCTGCAGCCCGATGATTTCAGCCTGACCAACGAGATGATGATGCGCTTTAAAACCGGCCAGGAGCGCTGAGCCTTGGGCGCGCAGCGCTTTGTGTAAACACTTTTCTCCCCTTTGCATACCCTGTGCAGAGGGGGGATTTTTTTATGCGCGGATTCCGGCGGTTTCTTTTGCGCCTTGCGCTGGCGCTTGGCTTGATTTTTGCCTTTTCGTTGTGGTGCTGGCTGCGCGGGCAGCTGCTGAGCCCCCGGCAGGAAGGTGCCGCCGCCCACAAAAAAAGCGCCGCCCCTGCGGGCAGCGCCATGGTTTTTGCGGTTTCATGGGAAACGCCGGATCAATTCTCGGGCTTTTCCTGTGCGGTGGCATCCTCGGCCGAAACCTCTTCGGCTTCAGCCTCTACCGGCTTTTCTTCCTGATCGGCAGGCTGCAGAGAAATTTCCACTTCCACCTCGGGCTCGGTTTCCTCCTCGGCTTCAGCTTTGTCCTCAGCGGGCACGGAATCGTTAAATTCATCGCTGAACAGCAGCTTTTCATACTCGTCCAGCTCTTTTTCGCGGCGATACAGATAAATTGCACCGGCGGCCAGCGCGCCCGTGGCGGCGGCCAGACCCACTACCATTGCACCAAAAGTAGACTTTTTCATAACGATCTCATTCTCCTTTACTCTGGCCGGATAAAGCCGCCGGCTCAGTTTGTATTTGAAGGATTGCAGCCTGCGCTCTGCGCGGGCGCCTGCCGTAACCAGGCGAACACCCGTTACTGCGCCGGATGCTGCTTTGGCTATCACATGCAACATAAACGGGTTCCTCCTTTGGATACTGTAACCTTATTATATCCCTTTCTGGTAGGATTTACAACATTCTTTTACGCAGGGTTTTAAAAGCGCCGGGCAGCGTGTATTCCTGCTCCAGCTGCGCGGGCGAGGCCCACACGCAGCCCTCGGGGGGCGGTGTGCAGGGTGCCGTCATTACATAGGCCGTCATGTGCCATTCCAGATGCGTAAAAATATGCTTGGCCTTCAGCGGTTTTTCCTTCAGCAGCACCGCAGCAGGCAGCAGCTTTTGCGCGGCGGCCAGCGCCTTTTTTTCGTCCAGCGCTTCCTCGGCCAAAACGGGCGGCTGCCACAGCCCGGCCAGAACGCCCTGCTCGCCGCGCTTTTGCAGCAGCCAGCGGCCTGCGGCATCCTGTGCAAGGCACAGCGTAAGTTCGCATTTTTTGCGTGCCTTTTTGGGGGCCTTTTGCGGCAGGCGGGCCGGATTTCCGCTTTGGCGGCCAAGGCACAACGCCTGCAGCGGGCAGGCGGCGCAGTCCGGCTGGCCGGGGGTACACACCAGCGCCCCCAGCTCCATGAGCGCCTGATTGAAATCGCCGGGCGCTTCGGCGGGCTGCTGAGCCATGACTTTTTGGGTGGTGGCCGCCTTTACGGCGGGCTGCATGATATCGCCTTCGTCGTTATACAGGCGGGCAAACACCCGCAGCACATTGCCGTCCACTGCCGGGGCCGGAATGCCAAAGCCGATGCTGGCGATGGCGCCTGCGGTGTAATCGCCGATGCCGGGCAGCTTTTTCAGTGCGGCCAGATCCCCCGGCAGCTGCCCGCCATACTGCTCGCACACGATTCTGGCTGCCTTTTGCAGGTTTCGCACACGGCTGTAATAGCCAAGGCCCTCCCACAGCTTCAAAAGCCGTTCTTCCTCACACGCGGCAAGCGCGGGAATATCCGGCAGCTCCTGCACAAAGCGCTCATAATACGGCACGGCAGCAGCCACACGGGTTTGCTGCAGCATGATCTCGCTCACCCACACATGATAGGGCGTGGGGTCGCTGCGGAAGGGCAGCACACGGTGGTTGGCCCAAAACCAGTGCAGCAGCGGCTGTGCGATCAAAAAAGGCTCGCTCATAAAATTCTATTCTCCTATTGGGGTTTCCAAAACAGTATGCCTCAAGCCAGCGGCTTTGATGTCCTTTAAGGCACCACCGCACAATTCCCGCCTTACGGCATAAGCGACGCTCCGGCGGCTGCAGCACGGCATCTGCGTTGCCAAAATGCTCGATAATACAACAAAGTATTATCTGCGCTTTTGGCTTAGCATCTGCCGCACCTCGCTCGCCGTATCAGCACTTAGAATTATGCGGTATTGCCTTTAAAAAAGGCGGCCCCGCCGGGGGCCGCCAGAAAGTGCTTTTATCTGCGCAGACGCAATGCCATCAGAAACCGCCGCAGGTGCGGGGGAAGGGCAGCACGTCACGAATGTTGGCCACGCCGGTAAGATACATGATCAGGCGCTCGAAGCCCAGGCCGAAGCCTGCGTGCTCCACAGTGCCGAAACGGCGCAGGTCCAGATACCAGTCGTAATCCTCCAGGCCAAGGCCCAGCTGGTTCATGCGGTTCACCAGCTTGTCGAGGTTTTCTTCACGCTGGCTGCCGCCGATCAGCTCGCCGATGCCGGGCACCAGCATATCGGCTGCTGCCACGGTTTTGCCGTCGGCGTTCTGCTTCATGTAGAAGCTCTTGATCTCCATGGGGTAATCTGTCACGAACACAGGCTTGTGGAACACCTGCTCGGTCAGATAACGCTCGTGCTCGGTTTGGATATCGGCACCCCATTCCACCTTGTACTGGAACTTGTCGTTGTTGGGGATCAGATATTTTTCCACAGCCTCGGTGTAGCTGATGCGGCCGAAATCGCTGTTGGCCACCAGCTCCAGGCGCTCGATAAGGCCCTTATCGAAGAACTGGTTAAAGAAAGCCATCTCGTCGGGGCAGGTGTCCAGCACATAGCGGATCACATACTTGGTCATGGCCTCGGCGGTGTCCATATAATCGTTCAGATCGGCAAAAGCCATTTCGGGCTCGATCATCCAGAACTCAGCGGCATGGCGGGGGGTATAGCTTTCCTCGGCGCGGAAGGTGGGGCCGAAGGTGTACACCTTGCCGAAGGCCATCGCCATGGCCTCGGCTTCCAGCTGGCCGGAAACCGTAAGCTGGGTGCTGCGCTTGAAGAAATCCTTGCTGAAATCCACCTGACCGTCCTCGGTTTTGGGCACATCGTTGAGATCCAGCGTGGTCACGCGGAACATTTCGCCTGCGCCCTCACAGTCACTGCCCGTGAAAATGGGGGTGTGTACATAGGTGAAGCCGTTTTCCTGGAAGAAGCGGTGAATGGCGTATGCGGCGGTGCTGCGCACACGGAATACGGCATTAAAAGTGTTGGTGCGGGGGCGCAGATGGGGCATGGTGCGCAAAAACTCCATGCTCATTTTCTTTTTCTGCAAAGGGTATTCCGGGGGGCACACGCCCAGGATCTCGATTTTATCGGCGTTGATCTCAAAGGGCTGCTTGGCGCCGGGGGTAAGCACGATCTTGCCGGTAACGCACATGCTGGTGTACAGGCCGCTCTTGGCCACCTGCGTATAGTTGTCCAGCTTGGCGGCCTCAAACACCACCTGCACGCCCTTGAAGCAGCCGCCGTCGTTCAGGTTCACAAAGCCAATGTTTTTGCTGTCACGCACGCTCTTGGCCCAGCCGCACAGAGTTACCTCGGTGCCGTCGGCGGGGGTGTTGAGGTACAGCTCGCGGATCTCGGTTCTTTTCATAAGTTCCTCCACTTGTTGGTGCGCGGTGCCGAAAATGCCTTTTCAAAGCCCTGAAAAAGCATTGCTGGGCGAGGGATGGGCCGCCCGGCAGCGCGCCGGTTTCTGTTCGTTTCTGCTGTTTTGGAAAAGCGGCGGTGCTGCGGCGCTTTCGGCCTGCTCCGCCCCAAATAAAAAAACAGACAGCATTCATCCCAAATCCAAAAAGATTTTTTAGGACGAATCGCTGTCTGTGATCCGCGGTGCCACCTAAATTACCGAATCTGTCGGTCACTTTTATCACGCTCATAACAAGCGCTGCCCCATTACGCTGGGCCTGCGGCGCCCCTACTGGCGGCTTCTCCTTTTATATAGAGAAGCCGGTTTCAGTTTGCAGCTCGCGGGTGTTCTTTCGCGCCGTGTCCGTACGGGGCTTCCACCATGCCCCCGCTCTCTTTTCCGGCCATGCCGACGGTACTTTTCCCGGTCTGTGCTTTTTGGGGGCCGTTTGCAGCCCCGGTACTACTATTTTTACCACATGGCGGCGCATTTGTCAATCAGCTTTGCAAAAGCAGCGCCGCCAGCGACTGCGCGGCCCTTTGCCCGGCAGCGATCGCCTGAGAAAGGGTGTTGCCGTGCCCGCCCACCTCGATCAGCAGGCTGCCGGGCGAAAGATCCTGATTGTAAAACCGATAGTCAAACAGCACCGGGCGCGTAAGGCCGGGGGTATCGGCCTCCATGCGGTTTTGCCACGCTGCGGCAAAGGCAAGATTCTGGGAAAAGTTCGGCAGGTTTCCGCCCTTGTCGCAGCCGCAGATCAGCATCACCTGCGCGGTTTTGTCGGCCCCCTCACCGTTCACGGCGGCCACCGCCGCGCCGTTTTTTTCAATGGCATCGCGGTGTACATCCAGCACCACACGAATGCCGGGGTGCTGGGCCAGCGCCTGCTGCACGGTGGCCCGGCTGCGGTCATAGCTGCCGTTATAGCTTGGGTAATCGTGCAGAGTGCAGATGTGCAGCGTGCCGATGCCCGCATCGTTCAGCACATCTGCCATCGCCTGCCCCACCGCACACATATTTTTGCTTTCCTCGGTGCTGCGGCCGCCCCAGTCCAGCGGATAGTAATAGGGGCTTTCGGTCAGATAGCTTTCGGTGGCGTGCGTGTGTACGATGAGCACCTGCACCTGGTCGGAATTTTTTTCCACGGCAAACGGCAGGCCCGCCGCAGCGGCCTGTGCGGTTTCCTGCGCCGAAAGCGCCGTGCAGTTTTTGATGCTGCCATGCTCCAGCCGGATATACCGTTCCCCCTCGCCTGTGCCGTAGTGCTGTTCCAGCACCGGGCCGCACCCTTCGGGGATCACGCCGTCAAATTCGGGCACGGATGCCCCGGCGCTTTCGGCAGGCGTGGCGGGGGGTTCTGCCGGTTCGGCAGCAGCCGGGGCCGAAAACGCCGGGGCCGGGCCGTCCGGCCGAAGGGTGGGGGCCGGGGCTGCCACTGCCGAATTCCTGAGCGCCTGCACGGCGGCGGCCGGGTTTTGCAAAAAGGCGCCGGCCAGCGGGGCCGTGCGCTCCATGCCCGGGGCGGCGGTGATCAGGCTGAAGGCAAGCGCTGCCGCCGTGATGCCCCCTGCGAACACCTCGGCCAGGATGTATGCCGCCCCCATGCTGCCACCCCCTTTTTTGCGGTTTTGCTCTTTTTATTTGTATGCAGGCCGCCGCCCGGCATGCCAAACGGGCAAATTTTTCAAAAATTCTGCGGTTTTTTTCACAAAACCACTTGCACCCCGGCAAAATATGTGCTAAGATAACTTGTACTGTTATGGGTGTACCAAGGAGGTGGAACGTAATGCCTAACATTAAATCCCAGAAGGACCGTGTTCTGCAGACTGCCAAAGAGCAGGCTCACAACAAGGAGATCAAGTCTAACCTGAAAACAGTTGTCAAGAAGGCAAACGCTGCCATCGCTGACAACGCTGCTGACAAGGATCAGGCCATTCTCGCTGCTGTGTCTGCAATCGACAAGGCCAAGAACAAGGGCGTTCTGAAGAAGAACACCGCTGCTCGCAAGATCAGCCGCATGGCTCGCCGTGCAAACAAGGCTGCTGCTCAGTAAGCAACAAAACAAAAGCAAAAGCGCACCGAGTTTCGGGGCGCTTTTTGTTTTGTTTGGGATCATCAAAAAGGGCCGGCATTCTCATAGGAATGCCGGCCCTTTTGCCTACTGTTTCCGTAAAAAGGCGCTGTCGCCTTAAAACACCTGTTCCTGTGCCGGGGTGTCAGCCGCAAAGCACCTTGCCTCGGGGATCTCCAGCCCAAGCGCAAGGCGGCGAACCATATCCAGCGCCTGTACGGCGCTGCGCTGGCGCACGATCTCGCGGCCGCGATAACCCAGCGTGAGGTGCTTTACCCACACCCGGTTGCCCATGGCCGCGCCCACATACACCGTGCCCAGGGGCAGCTGCTCGGTGCCGCCGTCCGGCCCGGCCAGCCCGGTAAGGGAAACCGCGATATCCGCGCCGCTGGCCTGCTTGGCCCCCAGCGCCATGCGCGCCGCCACCGGAGCGCTTACCACATTGTAGCGTTCAATGATCTCGGCGGGCACCCCCAGCAGCTGCTGCTTGGCTTTTTCGGAATAAGTCACATAGCCAAAGCCCAGCACGCTGCTGGCCCCGGGCACAGCCGTAAGGCGCTGCGCCACGGTGCCGCCGGTCAGGCTTTCGGCGGTGGCCACCGTAAGGCCCCGCTGCTGCAGCGCGTGTACCACCGTGTATTCCAGCCCCGGCACATCGGCATCGTAAATGCTTGTGCCCAAACGGCTGTAAAAATTCTTGCTGTAATCGCGGCACATGGCCTGTGCGGCGGCATCATCGGCCGCTTTGGCTGTGATGCGGATCTCGCATTCGCCGGTTTTGCAATAGATGGCCGCCGTGGGGTTGGCGTTTGCCAATAGATCCGACACCTGGCTTTCGATCTGGCTTTCGCCGCCCAGCACCCGCAGGGTCATGCTGTGCAGGGCGCAGTTTTGCTTTTTCAGCAAAACCGGCAGCACCTGCAGCTGCCACATGGCTTTCATTTCGTGGGGCACGCCGGGCATCAGCGCCGCGCAGCAGGTTTCGTTTTCAAACCAGCAGCCGGGGGCCGTGCCGCGGTCGTTCACCAGCTTATGGCCGTGCGTGGGCACCATGGCCTGCTTGCGGTTATTCTCGGTGATGGGGCGGTGTGTGCGCGCAAAGTGCGCCGTGATCTTTGCCCATTCTTCCTCGTCAAAATGCAGCGGATCGCCAAACGCCTGTGCCACCGTTTCCTTGGTCAGATCGTCTGCCGTGGGGCCCAGTCCGCCCGAAAAGATCAGCAGCTGGCTGCGCTGCATGGCCTGACGCACCAGCTCACGCAGGCGGTGGGCATTGTCGCCCACCACGTGCTGGTGCATCACGCTGATGCCCAGCATGGCAAGCTGCTGCGAAAGGTACTGCGCGTTGGTGTTGACGATGTCCCCCAGCAAAAGCTCGGTGCCAACGCAGATGATCTCAGCTTCCATGAATGTTCCTCCGCCGGGTTACCCAATAAAATCCACTTCTTCGCCCACGCGGATGCGAATGCGTTCGATCTGCTGGGCCGCTTCGGCCTCCAGCGCCGCCAGCCCCGGCATATTGGCCTCAGCCTCCAGAATTTCATCCAGATGCGGGCGGGTTTTGGGGTGGGGCGGCGTAAAAATGGTGCAGCAATCCTCGTAAGGCAAAATGGAGGTTTCAAAGCTGCCGATCATGCGGGCCGTTTCCACGATCTCGTTTTTATCCATGCCGATCAGCGGGCGCAGAATGGGCAGATCCTGCGCGGCATCGGTGCAGGCAATGGCCTGCACGGTCTGGCTGGCCACCTGCGCCAGGCTTTCACCGGTGATCAGCGCCTCGCATTCCATCTTTTTGGCCTGGATATTGGCAATGCGCATCATGCTGCGGCGCATCAGCACCGTAAACAGCACATCGGGGGCATTGTCACGGATATATTCCTGCGGCCTGGTGTAGGGCACCACATACAGGTTGCAGCTGCCGGTATACTCGCTCACGATCTGCGCCAGCGCCTGCACCTTGCGCTTTGCGCCCTCGCTGGTGTAGGGAGGGCTGGCAAAATGGATATGGTGCAGCGCCATGCCGCGCTTGGCCATGCGATAGGCCGCCACAGGGCTGTCGATGCCGCCCGAAAGCATATTCAGGGCGCGCCCGGCCGTGCCCACAGGCAGGCCGCCTGCAGCGGGCACCTTGGGGCCATGCACATAAGCGCCGAAATCGCGGATCTCTACCATTACCTCCAGCTGCGGGTTGTGTACATCCACCCGCAAATGGGGGTGCTTGCCCAGCAGATAGGCCCCCAGCTCACGGCTGATCTCGGGGCTTTTCATGGGAAAGCTTTTGTCGGCGCGTTTGGCTTCCACCTTAAAGGTTTTGATGCCGCGCAGGGTCTGGCCCAGATAGGCCTCGGCGGTTTCGCAGATGGTTTCAAAGTTTTTTTCGCACACGGCAGCCCGGCTAAGGCGAATGATGCCGAAAATGTGCGAAAGGCTGGTGAAGGCTGCCTCTACATCGGCGGTATCGTCCAGCGGCTCGGCATACATGGTGCTTTGCGCACGGTACACCTTCCAGTTGCCGTGGTGCTGCAGGCGATAGCGCATGCTTTTCATCAGCACGGCTTCAAAGGTGGATTTATTCAGCCCTTTCAGTGCCATTTCGCCCTGATAGGCCATAATGATCTCTCGCATAGTTACTCCTTTTATATGTTTCAGTGCCCGCGAATGTGGCTCAGGGTTTTGATGCCGCTTTCCAGACCGTTCAAAAACTCGTCTACATCCTGCGGGGTGTTTTCGCCGCAAAAGCTCACACGCAGTGCGGTATCAATGGTAAGGGCGCTGCAGCCCATGGCGGTAAGCGTGTGGCTGGCCTCGCCCTTGCTGCAGGCGCTGCCGCTGGAAACATACACCTGCCGCTGAGCCAGATAGTTCAGCATGGTTTGGCTGCGAATGCAGTTTTCGCTCAGGTTCAGCACCTCGCTCACCGCATCGTCGGGGCTGTTGATGGTGATGCCCGGAATGGCCGCAAGGCCTTGGCGCAGGCGGCGGTTCAGCGCGGCCAGATGCTCGGTGCGCTGGGCAAAGCCCGCCTGCATCTGCTGCGCGGCAGCGGCAAGGCCCACGGCATAGGCAATGTTTTCGGTGCCGGGGCGCACGCCCTTTTCCTGCCCGCCGCCCAAAAGGGGCAGCTTCATGCCCTGACTGTAGCCCTTGCGCAGAAACAGTGCGCCCACGCCCTTGGGGGCATGGATCTTGTGCCCGCTCACCGCAAGGCTGTCGATGTTATCCAGCCGGAACGGCACGCGCATCCAGCCCTGCACGGCATCGATATGCACCGCCGTGCGCGGGTTGGCGGTTTTCACCAGCTTGGCCAGCTTTTCCGTATCCACACGGGTGCCCAGCTCGTTGTTCACCAGCATACAGGCCACCAGAATGGTGCCTTTGTTCACATAGCCCGCCATTTTTTCCACATCCAAATGGCCGTCCTTTTCCGGGGGAACCTCGATCACCTCAAAGCCCTCCTCAGCCAAACGGCGCAGCGGCAGCTGCACGCTGGGATGCTCGAACCCGCTCACCACAATGCGCCGGCCCCAGTTTTGCCGGGTGTGCGCCGCGCCCAGCAGCGCAATGTTGTTGCTTTCCGAGCCGCAGCCCGTAAAATACACCTCGGCGGCCGTGCAGCCCAGGGTTTTGGCCACCGTGGCGCGGCAGCGGTTGAGCAGCTGGGCGTTTTCCAGCCCGGGGGTGTACAGGCTGCTGGGATTGGCCCAGTTTTCGGCCAGGCTTTTGCTCACCGCAGCCACAACCTCCGGCGAGGGAATGGTGGTGGCGGCATTATCCAGATAGTGCAGATTTTCGTTTGTCAGCATAGGCGGAACTCTTTTCTGCGGGATGTTTTTCCCTCCCGCCGGGTTTTTCGATAATATTATACTTTATAATAGGCGGTTCGGCAAGCAAAAGCCACGGCATATTCCCCATTCCCAGGCACCCGGCAAGGGGTTTTTATGGGCGCTCTGCCTATTTTTGCCGCCGGTGCCCGCATTTTCTTGACAGCCTTGCTGCCGGAGTGATACCATGGAATTTATAAGGTCATACCGCAGATTCCTTTTTCCGGTGCCGCAGGCGCTTTGCAGCCGCCTGCGCAAAAGGGAATGTGTGCGGCAATGCCGAAAAGCCCTGCTTTATTGCAAGGCAGGGCCGCCCGAATTTTTTACCGGTACAACAGAGGTGTTTTCAAGATGCAGGAATTGAAACCGATCAAAGAAGGAAAAGTTCGTGAAATTTATGAGTGCGGCGACAGCATGATCATGGTCGCCACTGACCGCATCAGCTGCTTTGATGTGATCCTGAACAATCAGGTGACCAAAAAGGGCACTGTGCTGACCCAGATGAGCAAATTCTGGTTCGATCTGACCCGCGATGTGCTGCCCAACCACATGGAAAGTGTAAACACCGCCGATATGCCCGAGTTCTTCCGCCAGCCCCGCTTTGAGGGCAACAGCATGAAGTGCAAAAAGCTCACCATGCTGCCCGTGGAATGCATCGTGCGCGGCTACATTACCGGCAGCGGCTGGGAAAGCTATAAGAAAACCGGCAAGGTGTGCGGCATTCAGCTGCCCGAGGGCCTGCTGGAAAGCCAGAAGCTGCCCGAGCCCATCTACACCCCCAGCACCAAGGCCGAGATCGGCGATCACGACGAAAACATCAGCTTTGAGCAGAGCGTAGAGTATCTGGAAAAGCGTTTCCCCGGCCACGGCGCCGACTATGCCGCCAAGCTGCGTGATTACACCATTGCCCTGTATAAAAAGTGCGCTGACTATGCTTTGCAGCGCGGCATTATTATTGCCGACACCAAGTTTGAATTTGGTTTGGACGAAAACGGCAACATCGTGCTGGGCGACGAAATGCTCACCCCCGATTCTTCCCGTTTCTGGCCTGCCCAGGGCTACGAGGCCGGCCACAGCCAGCCCAGCTTTGACAAGCAGTTTGCCCGCGATTGGCTGAAGGCCAACACCAAAAACGGCGTAATGCCCACCGAGCTGCCCCAGGATATCGTGGACAAAACCATCGCCATTTACCTGCAGGCCTACGAGATGCTCACCGGCAAGCCCCTGGCCTGATCTTGCACAAAAACGCACAGCAGCCGCCTGCAACTTTGCAGGCGGCTGCTTTTTGTGTGCCCCGGGCGGCCCCCGGGCACGGCATTATTTTTCCTGAAGAATGCGGATCAGCTCACGCGCGGCAGGGCTCAGCAGCTTTCGCTGCCCGTAAAACAGCGCGATGGCTCTTGTGGGCACCGCCTCGCTGTGGTCGATCTCAAACGCCTCACCGGCCTCGATGGCGCGGCGCGCCATAAATTCCGGCACAAAAGCGATGCCCAGGTTGTTTTTCACCATGGGCATCACCTGATCCATGGTGGCCGCCTGCAGCTTTGGCTCAAAGCTCAGGCCCCAGCCGGAAAACAGGCGGTCATAAAAGGCAAAGGTTTCTGTATCGCGCTGCAGCGAGATCCACGGATACTCTACCAGCTGGCGCACCGAGCAGCGGGCATGGCCCAGATGGGCGTAAAACGGCCCTGCTGCCAGCAGATCGCGGTATTCCGAAAGCATGATCGCGTGCAGCCCCGGCACTTTTTCCTGCGGGGCGGATACCACCGCCACTTCGGCACGCTCTTTTCGCAGTGCGTCCAGCGCGGCGGGGGTGGAGTGATTTCCAATGCGAATGCTGATGCCCGGATACAGCCCCCGGAATTTTTTCAGCGCGGGAAGCAGCTCCTTTTGCAGCGCGATCTCAGAGGCCGCGATCACCAGCTCGCCGCTTTGCAGGCTGTTCACATGGGCGATCTCGGTTTCGCCAAGGGTAAGATGCTCAAATGCGATCTCTGCATGAGAATACAGCATTTTTCCTTCGTCGGTCAGCTCTACGCCTCTGGCCGAGCGGATAAACAGCTTGCAGTTCAGCTGTGCCTCTAAATTATTCATGGCACGGGTAACATTCGGCTGGCTGCTCATCAGCTTTTGCGCGGCCCGCGTAAAGCTGTGATATTTGCCCACATAATAAAAAATATGGTAGTAGTCATAGCTCATCGGCATGGCGTTACCTCATACAATATTGATATACCAGGCATATAAAATATAGTTTTTATTTATGCTTCTGTTAGTAGTATAATTTTGTATCAATACAATGTCAATGGAGGATATAACCAACTATGACCGCAGATTTAACGATCGGAAAGCCTTCCAGGGTTTTATGGCGTTTCTGCCTGCCCATGTTTGCCAGCATTGTTTTTCAGCAGCTGTACAACATTGCCGACAGTCTGGTGGCCGGGCGCTTTATCGGCGAAAACGCTTTGGCTGCCGTGGGAAACAGCTATGAGATCACGCTGATCTATCTGGCCTTCAGCTTTGGCTGCAATGTGGCCTGCTCCATTCTGGTAAGCTTTTATTTCGGTGCCAAGGAGCTTAAAAATGTACACACCACGGTTTCCACCACGGCCATTGCCTCTGGTATCCTGTGCCTTCTTCTGGTGATCTTCGGATTTTTCTCGGGCAGCTTTCTGCTGCAGGTGATCCGCACCCCGGAATCCATTTTTGCCGATTCTCTTTTGTATCTGCGCATTTACATCATCGGCTTTCCTTTTGTGATGTTCTATAACATTGCCACCGGCATTTTTTCCGGCCTTGGCGATTCCAGAACACCGTTTCTCTTTCTTGCGTTTTCCTCCACTGCCAATATCATCATGGATGTGATCTTTGTCACGGTGTTTTCCATGGGCGTGGCCGGTGTGGCCTGGGCCACGCTGATCTGCCAGGGCATCAGCTGCATTCTGGCCTTGGGCGTGATCTATATCCGCCTGAAAAAGATGGGCCGCAAAGAGGGCGCGCCCCTGTTTTCCTTTGCCATCTTAAAGCGGCTTGCCGGTGTGGCCATTCCCAGCACCCTGCAGCAAAGCTTTATCTCGGTGGGCAATATCATCATTCAGGGCGTTATCAACGGCTTTGGCCCGGCTGTCATTGCGGGCTATTCCGCCTCGGTAAAGCTGAACAATCTGGTGATCACCTCTTTCACGACCCTTGGCAACGGTGTGTCCAACTACACCTCGCAGAATATCGGTGCCGGAAAGATCGGCCGTGTGCAAAAGGGCTTTCGCGCCGGTGTCGGCATTGTGTGGCTGATCTGCATTCCGCTGGCGGTGCTGTATTTCTTCCGGGGGGATCTTTTGATCCGATTCTTTATGAGCGAGCCCACCCAGGGGGCCATGCACACCGGCATTCAGTTTTTGCGCATTCTTTCGCCCTTCTATTTTGTGATCTCCGCCAAGCTGGTGGCCGACGGCATTCTGAAGGGCAGCCAGAAAATGAACTGGTTTATGATCGTTACCTTCTCTGACCTGATCCTGCGGGTTCTGCTGGCCTTGTTCCTTTCCAAAACCGCATTGGGCTCCACCGGCATCTGGCTGGCATGGCCCATCGGCTGGAGCGTGGCCGCCGCCATGTCGCTTTTGTTCTGCCGCCGTGTGTGGCAGCAGCAGCCCGCAGGCCAGCCCGAGCCCCTGTGCGCCGAGGCCGAAGAAAACCTTGATCTCGAGGGCGCATAACGCCTTTCCCCCAGTGCCTTCCGCCCCATAAAACAGCGAAGCAGCCGCCCACGAAATTCGTGAGCGGCTGCTTTTTTAAGCGGGTTTATTCTTCCGGTTCGATAAACATCAGCGAAAAGCTGACAAACAGCAGCCCGCAGGATACCCAGATGGTGTTTTGGCCAAGGGCCGGCAGCAGCCAGCCGCCCAGCGCGGCACCCGCAAAAAACAAAAAGATCACGCCGAAATAGCACTGTGCCTTGCGCACGGTTTCGGGATTATGGCTTATCACATAGCCGAACAGCGATTCCATACCGGCGCGCAGATCGCCGATGCACATGGTGCTGGCAAAGCCATAGCCGTTCACCTTGCGAAACGCCTGCACCTGCATGGCGCAGGAAAAGCTGACAAGACCGTTGGCCAGCGGGTTGATGGTTTCGGGCATAAAGCCCACCGAAAACAGGATCAATATCTCCGCCAGCAGCACCCATTGCCGCCAGTGAAGCCTGCTTTCCCGCAGGCGCACCCACTCGGCGGCGGCAATGCCTGCCGCAAAAAACGCAAGCGGCATCAGATAGCTGAAAATGCGCTCCGGCTCACGGTTCATCACGGCCTGCGCCAGCAGCACAATGTTGCCGGTTTGTGCGTTGGCAAACACATGCCCCCGCAGAATATAGGTGTAGGCATCCTGCAGCCCGCCGGAAAGCGATAGAAACGCCACCGTTAAAAACGCTTCGGACATTTGCTTTTTGGATTTTCTACGGATCATTCTTTCCCCTTCTTTGTATGGTTTGGGGGGTGCTTACTGCGCGCCCTACTGATTGTACGGCAGGCTTTGCCAAAGCTCAAGAGGCAAATTGGCGCAAGCTTTTGCCCTGTGCTTGCGTATTCTTGTGAAATATGCTATTCTGAATCAGAATTTTTTTACAGTAAAGGTAACAACGCCCATGAAAACATCTATTTTTCACCGTGACATCAGCAGTTTTACCCTTCACATCATGGCCATGGCTTTTATGCTGTGCGACCATTTGTGGGCCACGCTTTTGTCGCTGGACTTTTTGAGCAACATCGGCCGCCTGGCTTTTCCCATCTTCGCATTTCTGTGCGCCGAGGGCTTTCGCCGCACGGGCGACCGCAAGCGCTATATGCTTCGTATGCTGATCTTTGCCCTGATCAGTGAGATCCCGTTTAACTTTTTCTATGGCGGCGCAGCCATTTATCCCTTCCACCAGAATGTGCTGTTCACCTTTTTGCTGGCCCTGTGCCTGATGGCCGGCGTGGAAAAAGTGCGCCGCCGGGGCAGCCGTGTGTACACCGCATTGGCACTGGCCGGGGCGGCCGTTCTGGGCATGGCGCTGGGCACCCTGTGCATGGTGGACTACTACGGCGCGGGCGTTTTGAGCGTGCTGGTATTCTATGTGTTTTCGCGCCGCCGCTGGCTGGACCGTATTGCCCAGCTTTTGTGCCTGTACTATTTAAATGTAGTGCTGCTGCGCGGCTTCCAGATTCCCGTAACGCTGGGCGGGCTTTCGTTTGAAATTCCGCGGCAGGGCCTTGCGCTGATCTCGCTGCTGTTCATCTGGCTTTATCAGGGCCGTCAGGGCCCGCACCCCAAGTGGTTCCGCTGGTTCTGCTATGCCTTTTACCCCGCACATCTGGCGGTGCTCACGCTGGTTTTGTATATGCTGATCCGCTGAACCCCCCATGGTTTGCCAACACAAAGGGCGCTGCCGAAAAGCAGCGCCCTTTGTGTTCAGGATAAATGGATGTATGAACAAGGAGAGAAATGTTTTACATTGCCTTTCGCGCCCCTGCCCCGGCAGGGGAAGTGCGGCGGAAAGGAAAAGAGCGTGTTTTAGGAAACGCCCTGCCACAGCATGGCATCGGCCACCTTTAAAAAGCTGGCAATGTTTGCACCGGCCTGAATATCGCCGCTCATGCCGTATTTGGCGGCAGCGGCAGCGCAGCTGTGATAAATGTTTTCCATGATATTTTTCAGCTGGGCGTCCACTTCCTCAAAGCTCCAGGAAAGGCGCTCGCTGTTTTGGCTCATTTCAAGGCCCGAAACCGCCACGCCGCCGGCATTGGAAGCCTTGGAGGGGGAATACAGCAGCCCGGCGGCCTTGATGGCGTTGATGGCATCGGGCGTGCAGGGCATATTCGAGCCCTCGAACACGGCAAAGCAGCCGTTGGCGATCAGGGCCTTGGCGCTTTCTGCGCCGATCTCGTTCTGGGTAGCGCAGGGCATGGCGATATCGCAGGGAACCGTCCAGATACCGGAGCAGCCCTTTACATACCTGGCGCCGGGCACATAATTCACATAGGTGCTGATGCGCTCACGCTTTACCTCTTTGATCTGCTGAATGATCTTGTAGTCGATGCCGTTTTCATCCACGATATAGCCGCACGAGTCGCTCATGGCGATCACCTTGCCCCCCAGCTCGGTGCATTTCTGGTTGGCATAGGTGGCCACATTGCCCGAGCCGGAAATGATCACACGCTTGCCTGCAAAGCTTTCGTTGTGGTCTTTCATCATGGCAGCGGCAAAATAGCACAGGCCAAAGCCGGTGGCCTCGGTGCGGGCAAGCGAGCCGCCGCAGGCAAGGCTTTTGCCGGTGAGTGCGCCGGTAAAGCGGTTCTGCAGCTTTTTGTACTGGCCGAACATATAGCCGATCTCACGGCCGCCCACGCCGATATCACCGGCGGGCACATCGGTGTCCTCGCCAATGTGGCGGTGCAGCTCGTTCATAAAAGCCTGGCAGAAGCGCATCACCTCGGCCTCGCTTTTGCCCTTGGGGTCAAAATCCGCGCCGCCCTTGCCGCCGCCCATGGGCAGGCCGGTCAGGCAGTCCTTAAAGGTTTGCTCAAAGCCCAGAAATTTGATGACCGACAGATTCACCGAGGGGTGAAAACGCAGGCCGCCTTTGTAGGGGCCCAGTGCGCTGCTGTGCTGCAGGCGGTAGCCGTGGTTCATCACCACTTCGCCCTGATCGTTCACCCAAGGCACGCTGAACACCACGGTGCGCTCGGCTTCCACCATGCGGCCCAGCACATTCAGCTTCTCATAGCGGGCATCGCTTTCGATCACGGGCTGCAAAGGCTCTAAAAACTCCTCTACGGCCTGCAGATACTCGGGCTCGTTGGGGTAGCACTTTTCCAGATTTTCCAAAACAGACTTTACATACGCATTTTGAATCGCCATAACAGCATTCTCCTTTCTGCCGCCGCAAAACCGCCGGGCCTCTGCCCCCGTTGGTTTCCGGCTGCCCGACAGCCCCGGCCTCTCTCTTTGGGCCGCGTGTACTGCCGCACTCTGCTTTCCACACTCTTGGCCGCCCGCGGCGGCGCCCTATCTACACTTTCCCACCACTCTATGCAGTTTTTCGGCTGCCCCGGTGGAATGATGTGATTATACTCCCCCGCCGCACACGGCGCAATACCCCACTTCATTTTGTGAAGAAATGTTGCACAGTTCCAGCGTCGGTTCTTTATTTATTATATTTTTGCATCTTTTGCGCTTTTTCTATTATTATTTTTATTCTTATTTTTTAAAGTGCCCACCTGTGAGCTGAATGTATTTCATGTTTCTGTTGAAAATGTTTGTGCAATGTGCCTTTGGGCGCTTTTGGGCGGCAAAAGGGCCGTTTTTCCCCGAAATTTCGGGGCTTTTTTGCGGAATTCGGCAGATTTTTTCTTGACCGGTGCCCGGTGCGCCGTTTATAATTTTATCAGAGTATTTTGTGTATTTTCTATGCAGAGGCACGGCCCCTGCATATTTTTTCAGGAGGAAACGATCGTATGGGAATTGTGGTTCTCGGTGCTGTTTTTGTGGATATCAAGGGGTATCCTTTGTCGGCTTATATTCCGGGCGGGCGCAATGCGGGCCGGGTAGATCAGGTGCATGGCGGCGTGAGCCGCAACATTGCCGAGGATATTGCCAATGTGGAGCTTCGGCCCACCTTTGTAAGCCTTGTGGACAACACGGGCATTGGCACCGATGTGATCGACAAGCTGAACAACCACAAGGTGAACACCGATTATATTTTGCGCACCCCCGACGGCCTTGGCACCTGGCTGGCCGTGTTTGACAACGACGGCGAGGTGTGCGCCGCCATTTCCAAGCGGCCCGACACCAGCCCCCTCACCGAGCTGCTGGAAGAAAAGGGCGACGAGATCTTCAAGGACTGCGACAGCATTTCGCTGGAGCTGGACTTGGAAAAGGAAACCGTGAAGCAGGTGCTGCGCTATGCCAAAAAATACGGCAAAAAGGTGTTTTCGGCTGTTTCCAACATGAGCATTGCCATGGAGCGGCGCGACTTTTTGCAGCAGATCGACTGCTTTGTGTGCAACCAGCAGGAGGCCGGGCTTTTGTTTTCGGATGACTATCAGGACAAAACGCCCGCCGAAATGCAGGCCATTCTTGCCCGCAATGTTGCCAGCGCCAACATTCCGTGCATGGTGGTTACCATGGGCGGCGCGGGTGCCGTGTATGCCAGCGCCGACGGGGAAAGCGGCTTTGTGCCCGCCAAAAAGGTTCATGTGATCGACACCACCGGCGCAGGCGATGCCTTTTTTGCGGGCGTTGCCATTGGCCTTACCTATGGCAAAAGCCTGCCCGATTCCTGCGAGATCGGCAGCCGCCTGGCGGCCTCGGTGATCTGCACCCTTGACAATGTGTGCCCCCGCTTTCTCCCCAAGGAATTCGGGCTGGATGTTCCCGTGCGGGATTGAGAGCAGTAAAAAAGAAAAGCAGGCGCTGCACACGGCGGTGCAGCGCCTGCTGCCTAACCGGCGCGCAGGGGAATGCTCCCCTGCGCGCCGGTTGGTTTTTTGCAGTTTATTCCAGATTGCCCGTCAGGGTCATGATAGCGGCCAAGGCGGCCAGCGGGGCGGTTTCGCAGCGCAGAATGCGCGGGCCAAGGCCCACGGCTTTTGCGCCTGCGGCGGTGATCTGCTGGGCTTCCTGCGGGCTGAAGCCGCCCTCGGAGCCTGTGATCACGGCAATTTTTTTGCCCTGCCAGTTCTGCCCGGCCAAAAGCTGGCGCAGCGGTGCGCCGCCGCATTCGTAAAACAGCAGCACGGCATCAAAGCCCTGCAGGGCTGCGCACAGTGCTTTTACATCTTTTAAGGGCAGCGCCACCTCGGGCAGTCTGCCGCGGCCGCACTGTTTGGCGGCCTCAACGGCGATGCGCGCAAAGCGCACGGCCTTTTTTTCTTCGTTTTTGGGCGCTGCCACGCAGTAGCGGCTGAAAAACGGCACAATGTGCGCCGCGCCCAGCTCTACGCCATGGCGAATGATCTGCTCCAGCTTATCCTGCTTGGGATAACCCACAAACAGCGTGATCTCCACCCCCGGCTCGGCCACGCTGGGATATCCGGGCTCTACGGAAAACTCCACGCAGTCGGGCTGCAGGGCGGTGATGGTGCCGGTGTACTCGGTGGCGTGGCCGTCGCACAGGATCACGGTGTCACCCACGCGGCCGCGCATCACCTTGGCCAGATGATGGGCATCGTCGCCGTGCAGGCGGGCTTGGCCATTGGCAATATCTGTGGTAAAATAGCGGTGCGGCATGGTGAAGGGCCCTCCTTATGCCTTGCGGGCCAGAATGCATTCCCAGCCGCGCTTTTCCCGTACATCCACCACCTGCAGGCCCACCTTTTGCAGCCCGGCGATCACTTCGTCCTTTTTCTGGTCAATGATGCCGCTGGCGATAAACAGCGTGTCGGGGCCCATCAAAGAGGGCAGATCCGGCGCAAGGCTCAAAATGGCAGCGGCCACAATGTTGGCGGTGATAATGTCATACCGGCCCTCGGCCTGATCGCTCAGATCGCCCACCAGCACCTGAAATTGCTCCTGCACGCCGTTTAAACGGGCATTTTCGCCTGCGGTGCGCACGCACATGGGGTCGATATCCACGCCCTCGGCGCTTTTTGCCCCCAGCAGCAGCGCGGCAATGGCCAGAATGCCGCTGCCGGTGCCAATATCCAGCAGGCGCTCGCCGCCCTTGACAAATTCATCCAGCGCTTCCAGGCACAGGTTGGTGGTTTCGTGGGTGCCGGTGCCAAAGGCCATGCCGGGGTCCAGCTTGAGCACGGCGCGGCCGTCGGTGTTTTCATAGGTTTCCCAGCTGGGCACCACGGCCAGACGGCGGCCGATCTCCATGCTGTGGTAATATTTTTTCCAGCCGTTCTGCCAGTCCTCCTGCTCTACGCCGCTGGTAGAAAGCGTGTAGGCAATGCCGCTGGCTTCCAGCTTTTCCTGAAACATGGCCAGAATTTCGGCCGGATGCTCCTCGGGGCTCAGATACATATGCACGATCACGGTGTCGCGGTCTTTTTCCAACAGCTCCTGCTCAATCAGGTCAATGTGGGCAATGGCCTGCACCTGTTCTTCCAAGTCGCTGTAATCCTCGATATAAATGCCGCCGTTGGCGATCATGGTGGCAATGGCTTCTGCCGTGTCGGCATCGGCCTTTTTCACAGTGATGCTGATATCGGTCCATTCCATAATGCGGGGTCTCCTTTTTTATTACGATTTTTATTACGATCCACTCGTATCACATTTTTCAGGCAATACCGCACTCTGCTGCGCCCGCTGCGGCGCAGCGCGTGAGGTGTTGCCCTTATTATACACAAAATTTCCCCCGGGGAAAAGCCCGGGGCGGAAAGGAGCCATAAAAGTTTATGACTACAACGCAATTTTACCTGCAGCCGGTTTCGCTGCAGCAGGCACAGCAGATCTACGAGCAGCACATGACGCGGGATTTTCCCCCCGCCGAGCTGAAGCCCTTTGCCATGATCCGCCAGGGAATGCAGCAGGGCAGCTATGACTTTTTGGCTCTGTACCGGGCCGACGACACCCTGATGGGCTATGCCGTTCTGGTGGCCGAGCCCGGGCAGCCCGCGGCGCTTTTGGATTACTACGCCGTGCTGCCCCAAACCCGCGGCGGCGGTGTGGGCGCAGCAGGGCTGCAGCTTTTGCGGCAGTATTACGCCGCCCAAAAGGACAGCATTCTCATTGAAAGCGAATATCCCGCCGAAGCCCCCGACCCGGCACTGGCCGAGCGGCGGCTGGGCTTTTACACCCGCGGCGGTGCCCGCAAAACCAGCATTGTCGAGCGCCTGTTTGGTGTGCGCTACACCATTTTTTCGCTGGACTGCTCGGCACAGGGCAGCGCCCGCAGTGAAAGCGAGCTGGAGCAGGCGCTGCAGGGCATTTACCGCCGCATGATCCCGGGCACGGTCTGCGCCCAGGCTGTGCAGTTTGGCGCTGAGGCCATTCCCTATCGCCCCGCCGTGGAGTGGGGCTAAGGCGGCCCTGCGGCTTTTTTATTTTTCTCATACTTTCCTTAAATTTTTGCTGATTCGTATCATTTTATGCAATTTTCTCTCTTTTGGCGCATGATCGATTGTATGCGCCCCGGGAAGGTGCTATACTAAATTTACAAAATGTCGTTTGAGGGCTTTGGCCAAAGCCCCGCGAAGGGAACGGTGAATTTCGGTGGAAGAAAATATTTTTCTGGCAGACAGCAAGCCGCATGACCTGGTGGATTATCTGCAGGGCACTCCTTCTGGCCGCAGCAATCTGGGCGATGAAGTGCCCGTGCTGGTATATCGCTTTTTGGAATATTCTTTGCGGGATGCGCTGGTGCAGCGCTACGGCAAGGAAGAACAGATCGCCGTGTTTCGTCAGGCAGGCCGCCGGGCCGGTGAGCTTTTTGCCGAAAAGTTTTTGCGGCTGGACCAACCGTTCGATGCATTTGTGCGTGAGCTGCAGGCCCGTCTGCGGGAGTTTAAGATCGGCGTGCTGCGCATGGAAGATGTAAACGAGGCCACGGGGCGCATGATCCTTACCTTATCGGAGGATGCCGATTGCTCGGGCCTGCCGGTGCTGGGAGAAACCGTTTGCAATTATGACGAAGGCTTTATTGCGGGCATTTTGTCGGCCTACACCGGCAAGCCCTATACCGCAGTGGAGATCGACTGCTGGGCCACGGGTGACCGTGTGTGCCGCTTTCGGGCCGAGGCCGGGCAGGAGCATTTTCAATGAGCAGCGAAAACACCGACCGCCTTTTTGAATATCTGCGCAGCACCCTTTACGGTGCCGAGCCTCCTTCGCTGGATCTGGGCGCATTGGATGAGGAGCATCAAAAGCTGGGCATGGGGCTGGTGATGCTGAACAAGTTTTTGCGGGAAATGCGTGCGTATTCCCACGCGCTTGCCACAGGCAATCTTTCGGCGATCCCCCCCAAGCGCGAAAACCCGCTGTGCGAAAATTTAAAGGGCATTCATTCCAATTTAAACCACCTCACCTGGCAGGCCAAGCAGGTGGCCAAGGGCGATTATTCGCAAACCGTTTCGTATCTGGGCGAATTTTCCGAAGCCTTTAACAGCATGACGGCCCAGCTGCGTGAGCGCGAGGAATCGCTGCGCCGCGAGGCGCTTTTGGAAAAAAAGCACTCGGAAATGGCCGACAAATACAACAAGCTTCTTCTCACCATGATCCGCCGCAGCCATGAGGATATTCTGGTTACCGCCGCGCAGCCGCCCCGGATTTTGTTTTCCACCAGCATTGAGCTTACTCAGGCGCAGAACGAGGAATTGTTCCGCATGATCCTGCAGCGCCAGCAGCAGGGGCTGCTTTCTTTGGACAGCGATGCCCCGCCCGAATGCACATGGGAAGCCAAAGACCCGCAAAACCGCTTTTACCGCATTGTGACCTGCCGCATGGAATGGGACGGCGAGCCTGCCTATGGCCACACGGTGTTTGAGGTGACCCGCGAAAAGCACGAGCATGGCCTTTTGGAAAAGGAAGCATACTTTGACAATCTCACCCAGATCAGCAACCGCATTCACTTTTTCAAGCTTGCGGTGCCGCTGCTGGAATCCGGGCAGTCGCTGGCCTTGTGCTATTGCGATCTTGACCATCTGAAATCTGTAAACGACACCTACGGCCATGCCGAGGGGGACCGCTATCTGTGCCGGTTCACCGAGCTGGTGCGCGCCTGCATTCGAGAATACGATGTGTTTGCGCGCCTTGGCGGCGATGAATTTTGTCTGGTGCTGCCCAACTGTTCGGCGGCCACCGCACAAAAAAAGATGCTTTCGCTGCAGCAGGCCTTTGCCGCACTTCCGGTTGCGCCCAACGCGCCCTATGAGCGCATGTTCAGCTTTGGTGTGGCCGCCGCTGAAAAGAATCACGGCATTGTTACCATCGATTCGCTTTTGCAGCAGGCCGATGCCGCCATGTATGCCCAAAAGCGCCGCCACCAAACCGGCGGCAAGGCTTGACCCCCGCCTACTTATTTATACATAAGGCGCGCGATAAGGCGCGCGCCCTTTGCAAAGAGTGCGCGCCATAGAATTTTTGAACCAACGGAAAAGGAGAAATCATCATGCAGATCGACCATGTTTATGCCCTTTACTTCAGCCCCACCGGCAACACGGCTTTGGCCGCACGCACGGTGGCACACAAGCTGGCCGAGCGCTTTGACGCCCCCTGCAGCGAGATCGACATCACGCTGCCCGCCGCCCACGCCAAGCCCCACACCTTTGGCCCCGGCGATTTTGTGGTGGCGGCAGGCCCCACCTATGCCGGCAAGCTGCCCAACAAAATGCTGCCCTACTATCAGGAGCAGCTGCACGGCTGCGGCGCACTGGCCGCCGCTGTGGTGACCTTTGGCAACCGCTCGTTTGATAATTCTTTGGCCGAGCTGTGCGCCGTGCTGCAGAAAAACGAATTCTGCCCCGTGGGCGCAGGCGCTTTTGTGGGCACCCACGCCTTCTCGGACAAGCTGGCCCCCGGCCGCCCCGGCGCAGAGGATCTGCAGGCCCTGCGTGAGTTTGCCGATGCCGTAGCCGCCAAGGTGCTGGCCGCCGAAGGCCCCCTGACTGCCGTGCAGCCCACCGGCGATGCCGCCGCCCCGTATTATGTGCCCAAAGGCGTTGACGGCCAACCTGCCAAATTCTTAAAGGCCAAGCCCCTCACGCATGAGGACCGCTGCACCGGCTGCGGCCTGTGCGCCCAGGAGTGCCCCATGGGCTCGATCGACATGGCCGACCCCAAGCAGGTGACCGGCGTTTGCATCAAGTGCCAAAGCTGTGTGCGCAAGTGCCCCCACGGTGCAAAATATTTCACCGACGAGGCTTTCCTTTCGCACATTGCCATGCTGGAGCAAAACTTTACCCGCCCTGCCGAAAACGCCGTTTTCGTATGATCTGATCTTTACTTTTTCCGGGGCTGCCGAGCGTGCTGTTCGGCAGCCCCGATTTCTTTTTTGCACAATTGCAGAAGATTTTTCTTGGCAATTTTGCCCAAGTGCCCTGCCCATTTTGTACGGCCACAGCGCGGTTTTTCAGCTATTTTTATAAAAAAGTAACAATTTATTATGCGCTTTTCACAAATTTGTTACTTGATTCCCGGCGCAGAGTGGCCTATAATAAGTTCTCGGTAGAAGGGCTTAGCGCCACATTTACCACGGCGCTCGGCCTGCGAAGTTTTTTCGCTTGTGCCGCACCGAATATTTTGCATTTGCATACAAAAGGAGATACTTATTATGAAAAAGATCGTTTCTGTTGCTCTGGCTGCTGCTCTGGCAATGAGCATGGTTGCTTGCGGTGGTTCCAAGGCTCCCGCTTCTTCTTCTGAGGCTGCTTCCGTGGCTTCCAGCGTTGCTGCTTCTTCCGTGGCTGCTTCTGAGGTTGCTTCCAGCGAGGCTGCTTCTTCCGAGGCTGCTTCCAGCGAGGCTGCTTCTTCTGAGGCTGCTTCCGAGGCCGCTTCTTCCGAGGCTGCTGCTTCCAGCGAGGCTGCTTCTTCCGAGGCTGCTTCCAGCGCTGCTGCAAAGTAATTTAAGCCTTACAGGCACCGGCAGGGTGCGAAACCTTTTCAAGGGTTTCGCACCCTGCCTTTTTTGTACCCCTTGCCCGCCTTCAGCCCGTGGGCGGGTTTGGGAGCGCAGGTGTTTTTAGGTTGAATTTATCCTATTTATTGTGTATACTATGATATAGAAAAGGAGGCGTTGCATATGATGGTGAACACAAACAATCTGGTTTCGATCACCGAGGCGAATCAGAATTTTTCAAAGGTTGCACGGCTTGTGGATGAAAACGGCGCTGCCGTTATTTTAAAAAACAATGTGCCTCGTTATGTTTTGATCGAGTTCAGCCAGTTTGAAAAAGAGCAGCAGCGAGGCCGATGTGACGGCTTTCGACGGCGTCAATTTCCCCGAAGCAGGCTGGTACAAGTTGGACCTGTCGCTCAGTTCCGGCCGGTTTGGCTCCATGACCAACTGGAAGTTCTACAAGGAAAGCAGTACGGCCGCCTATCTGGCCACCAACCTGTCCTCGCCCTCCACCCACCTGTGGTACTCGGCTTCGGCCGGTCCGTCGGGCGCTGTGTGCGACTGGCTCTATCAGGAAATCATGATCCCCGAGGGCCATGACTTGGTGGGCACCTACGCGATGGCCATCGGACAGGACCGCTTCTATATGGGCATTCAGGTGAACGAGGGGCGGCGCGACGTCATCTTCTCCGTGTGGGACAATGGCGACACCGATACAGACCCCAACCTGCCCGACTACAAGCGTTCGGCCACCCTGGACAGCGGTGAGGGCGTGACCATCGCCGATCTGATGCGGCGGGACGCGGAGGGAAATGACTACATCATCTGATG
>SFIE01000024.1 GCA_004555405.1 Subdoligranulum sp. | reverse complement strand
AAAAACCAAAAAATTTTTTATGTAATGATGCACACGCATCAGCTTTAGATATTTTTTCATGATTTCCTCTTACTTTTGCTCATGGCGGATAGCAAGTGACCGCAAACTCTATAAATGCACAGTTTTTCTATCCCTCGTCATATTCATTTCTTTTATTATTCCGCACAAAATATTTTTCGTAAAAAAGACCCACACCGCCTATAAAGTTATCGTATCATTCGTTTTGTAGAAATTCTTATATTTTTGTCGAATTTTCGCTGTATCCAGTTTCTTTGCTATAGTATTATAGCAAATTTTGGCCGGTACTTCCAGCCTTTTTCCGACAAACAGCCTTTTATGATCCTTCCAATCTATGCTGTACGGCCGTTATCCTGATTTTCTATCATTTTTTCAATTTTTTTGCTCCCATAAGGCCGAGCGGAGCATACCATTTCGTTTTGCTTCGTGCTATAATGGAATTTACAAAAATTTTTATTGTAAGGGATCTCTGATTTATGGAATTTCCGGTCACACTGCGCGCGGCTATTGAGCAGCGCGCCGCGCAATACACCCCCGCCCAGCTGAAGGCGCTTTCGCAGCAGCTGACTCTGCGCTATCACACCCAAAGCGGGCGCGGGCAAAGCCTGCTTTCGCAGGGCGATGAAGCCCTTGCCTATGCCGCTGTGCGTATGCCCGCCACCTTTGGCGCGGTGTGCGGTGCGCTGGAGCACACCCTGCCTGCTTTATCGGTTTTGCCCAAAACACTGCTGGATGTGGGCGCAGGCACCGGCGCGGCCAGCTGGGCCGCTGCCTCCTTGCTGGAGCTGGAAGGCATCACCTGCTTTGAGCGTGAGCCCGCCATGCGCATCTTGGGGCAGGCGCTGATGCAGTCTGGCTTTGCCCCGCTGCCAGGCGCCAGATGGGTGGCCGGAGATGCCCTGCGCGATGCCCTGCCCGCCGGGGCTGACATGGTGCTGGCCAGCTATATGCTGAACGAATTTTCCCCCCAGCAGCGCGCACAAACGGTGCATAGGCTCTGGGCTGCTGCCGGGCAGCTGCTGGTTATTTTAGAGCCCGGCACCCCTGTGGGCTTTGCACTGCTGCGCGAGGTGCGCCAGCAGCTGTTGGCCGAGGGCGCTTATCTGGCCGCCCCCTGTGCGCACACCGGCCCCTGCCGCCTTGCGGGCGATGACTGGTGCCATTTCAGTGCGCGCATTGCCCGCAGCCGCCTGCACCGGCTGTTAAAAGAAGGCGATGTGCCCTATGAGGACGAAAAATACGCCTATCTTGCCTTCAGCAAAACGCCTGTGCAGCCTGCCGCTGCCCGCATTTTGCGCCACCCCAAAGCCGCCAAGGGGCAGATCACCCTGTCGCTGTGCTGCCCGGACGCCAACCGGGAGCTCACTGTGCGCAAGCGCGACGGCGATGCCTTTAAAGCAGCCCGAAAAGCGGGCTGGGGCGATGCGTTTGAATATTGATCTGTAACGCCCTTGTGCCGGAAAGCATACACCGGAAAGCAATTTTACAATTTATTTTTATGCGATCAGCAAAAATCCGCCCCCATACACTCGGTACGGGGGCGGATTTTCTCATTATTTTACGCTGAATTGATACACCGTGGTCTGGTGATAGGTTTCGCCCTGCTTCAGCACGGTGGAGGGGAACTGGGGCTTATTGGGCGAATCGGGATAGCCCTGCGTTTCCAGGCAGAAGCCCCAGCGGATATCATAGGGCGCGCCGCCCTTGCCCGCCGGGCAGCCGTCCAGATAATTGCCGGAATAAAACTGCACGCCGGGCTGCGTGGTGAGGGCCTCCAGCATAATGCCGGTTTCCTCGCAGTAAGCGCGGGCGGCAGGGCGCAGTGTGCCTGCTGCGCCGTTTACGGCCCAGTTATGGTCATAGCCGCGCGCCAATGTGAGCTGTGCAAAATCCTCGTCAATGTGCGCACCAATGGCGGTGAGCTGGCGCAGATCCATGGGGGTGCCGCTCACATCGGCCACTTCGCCCGTGGGGATCGAGCCTGCATCGGTGGGGGTGTAGCGATCCGCAAACAGCTGGATCTTTTGTGCCGTAACAGGGCCGCTGTGCTGGCCGGCCAGATTGAAGTAGGCATGGTTGGTCAGGTTGCACAGAGTATCGGCGGTGGTTTCGGCCTTGTAATCGATCGTAAGCCCCTCGGCGCTCAGCCGGTATGTCACCTGCACCGAAAGCGTACCGGGATAGTTTTCCTGCCCGTCGGGGCTGGTGAGCGCCAGCACCAGGGCATCCTGCGAAGCACTTTCCACCTGCCAAACCTGCTTGTCAAAGCCCACATTGCCGCCGTGCAGATGATTTTTGCCGTTGTTGGCTGCCAAATGGAACTCGCGGCCGTTCAGGGTAAATTTAGCATCGCCGATGCGGTTGCCGTAGCGGCCGATGAGTGCGCCGATATATTTATCCTGTCGGCGGTAATCCTCCAGCGTATCAAAGCCAAGCAGCACATCGGTCAGCTTGCCGTTTTGATCCGGCACGCGCAGCGCGCGCAGTGCGCCGCCATAGGTGATGATATCGCAGCTCAGCTGCCCGGCGCGCAGGGTGTACTGCTCAACGGGTGTGCCGTTTGGCATGGTGCCGAAAAGAATTTTTTCCATAAGTTGTGCATCCTTTCTTTCATGGCTCAGCGGGCGTTTTTTGAGGGGGCAGCGCTGCATTTTTCCGTGCGGGGCGCCGCCCTTTGTTTTCAGCCCTGGCCGTAATAGGCCCCGGGGCCGTGCTTGCGCAGATAGTGCTTATCCAGCAGCTCCTGCTGCATGGGGGGCAAACCGGGGGTGAGGGCCATGGCATGGAAATCCATAAACGAAACCTCTTCCAGCACCACCGCATTGTGAACCGCGTTGAAGGGATCGGTGCCCCACACAAAGGGGCCGTGGCTGTGCACCAGAACGGCAGGCACCTGCATGGGATCGATGCCGCGCTTTTCAAAGGTTTCAATGATCACATTTCCGGTTTCCAGCTCGTATTGACCGCCGATCTCCTCGGGTGTCATTTTGCGTGTGCAGGGGATCTCGCCGTAAAAATAATCGCCCTGTGTGGTGCCCATGGCGGGCACACCGCGCCCTGCCTGTGCAAAGCTGGTGGCCCAGCGGCTGTGGGTGTGCACCACGCCGCCAATGCCCGGAAACGCACGGTACAAAGCAAGGTGCGTATCCGTATCGCTGGAGGGCTTCCACTTGCCCTCCACACGCTCGCCGGTGGCAAGGCTCACCACCACCATATCGTCGGGGGTCATGCCGTCATACTCCACGCCCGAGGGCTTGATCACCATCAGGCCCTTTTCCCGGTCCACCCCCGAAACATTGCCCCAGGTAAAAGTGACCAGCCCATGCTTGGGCAGCAGCAGATTGGCACGGCAAACCTGCTCTTTCAAATCTTCCAGCATATTCTTTTCTCCTATCGCAAAAGCCCTGCCGCCCGGCCGGGCAGCAGGGCTTTCCTCTTGCCTTACATTATATATTACTTTCTGCGAAAACTCAAATATTCTTCAGCTTCCATGCAATATCGTTGTAGAACAGCTCTTTCTTAAACTCCTCTACCGTGGTGTTTGCCGTGATATGCACGCACTCGATCTGCATCATCTCGGCCCAATCCTGCATCATTTCTGCCGTTACAGCCGTGGAAAGCACGGTGTGGTGTGCGCCGCCTGCCTGGATCCAGCATTTTACGCCGGTCAGCAGGTCGGGGGCGGGCTTCCACATCACTCGCGCCACAGGCAGGTTGGGCATGGCAAGGATCGGCTTGATCACCTCGATATCCTGAATGATCATGCGCAGGCGGCCGCCCATATCAATGAGCGAAACCACAATGCCCTTGCCGGGCTTGCCCTCAAACACAAGGCGTGCCGGGGGCTGGCGGTCGCCAATGCCCAGCGGATGCACCTCAATGCGGGGGCGCTGTGCGGCAATGCTGGGGCACACCTCCAGCATGTGAGCGCCCAGCGAAACCTCCTTGCCGGGCTCCAGATCGTAGGTGTAATCCTCCATAAACAGCGTGCCGCCCTCAAGGCCCTGGGCCATCTGCTTCATAATGGCGGTCATGCCGCTCACCTTCCAGTCGCCCTCGGCGCCATAGCCAATGCCGTCGGCCATCATGTTCTGGCTGGCAAGGCCGGGCAGCTGATCCATGCCGTACAGATCCTGGAAGTTGTTGATAAAGGCGTTTGCGCCCTCACGGGTCAGGATCTTGCGCATGGCGATCTCTTCCTTGGCCTGATAACGCACCGTTGCAAGATCGTCGGTGGCAAAGTCATAGCGCTGATGATACTCGGCCATTTTTTCGTCGATCTCGGCCTCGGTAACGGTGTTCATCACCTCTACCAGATGGCCAACGGGCCAATAATCCACCTGCCAGCCCAGCTTGATCTGTGTTTCCACCTTATCGCCTTCGGTAACAGCCACATCGCGCATATTATCGCCAAATCGGATAATGCGCATCTCGTGCGAAGCCTGATAGCCCACGGCGGCGCGCATCCATGCGGCCAGCTCGTTCTGCACCGAAGCATCCTGCCAGTAACCGGCCACCACCTTGCGCGGCAGGCGCATACGAGCGCCGATAAAGCCGTGCTCACGGTCGCCATGGGCAGCCTGATTCAGGTTCATAAAGTCCATGTCGATCTCCTCGTTGGGGATCTTGCGGTTATACTGGGTGGCCAGGTGGCAATAGGGCTTTTGCAGCAGATCAAAGCCGTGGATCCACATTTTGCTCGGGGAGAAGGTGTGGCACCAGGTCACAACGCCCAGGCAGTTATCGTCATGGTTGGCATCCTTCATGATCTGGGTGATCTCGGCATCGGTTTTCACGGTTGCCTTATACACCAGCTTGCAGGGCAAAATGCCGCCATCTGTCATTTTCTGGGCCATCTCTGCGCCGCGGGCGGCCACCGTTTCCAGCACCTCGGGGCCATACAGGAACTGGCTGCCTACTACGAACCAAAATTCTTTCTGCTTCATATCCATCTGAATTACCCTCTTTTCGTTTACTCTTTGATATGTTCCACTGCGGCTTTTTCCACCGATAGCCCTGCAGTGAATGCGTTGATAAATTTTGCAAAGCCTGCCTTGTCGGCTTCATCCGGCGCAATGCAGGAGCCCTCCTGCCCGGCAAACACACGGGTTTGCAGATAGTCCTCCAGCGTTTGGCCGTTTTGCTTTTCTGCCATATACGCAGCCAGCAGCGCCATGCCCCACGGGCCGCCTTCCCCGGCAGTTTTCATCACAGCCACAGGCGCGCCTGCGGCGGCAGCCATGATCTTTTGGCCCACCAGCGGCGTTTTAAAGAAGCCGCCGTGGCCCATCAGCTTTTCCACCACCACATTTTCCCCGGCCAGAATATCCAGCCCCAGCTTTAAGGTGCTCAGTGCGCCGTACAGCTGCACGCGCATAAAGTTGGCAAAATTCATTTTCGCGCCCGGGGTGCGCACCAGCAGGGGGCGGCCATCCGAAAGCCCGGCCACCGGTTCGCCCGAAAGATAGTTGTACAGCATCAGGCCGCCGCCATCCTTTTCGCCCTGCAGCGCCGTTTGGAACATGGCCGTATACACAGCGTTCATATCGGCCTTCTGGCCGAGGGCCTCCAAAAAGCCCTTAAAAATTCCCGCCCATGCGTTGATCTCGTTGGTGCAGTTGTTGCAATGCACCATAGCCACCGGCTTGCCGGTGGGGGTGGTGACCATATCGATCTCGGAATACACCCGCGAAAGCGGCTTTTCCAGAACCACCATGGCAAACACCGAGGTTCCGGCCGACACATTGCCCGTGCGCACCGCCACGGCGTTGGTGGCTGTCATGCCCGTACCGGCATCCCCCTCGGGCGGGCACAGCGCCGTGCCCGGCTGCAGCGTTCCGGTGGGGTCCAGCAGCTTTGCGCCCTCGGCAGTAAGCACACCGGCCCCTTCGCCTGCTGTGAGCACCTTGGGCAGAATATCGCGGATCTTCCACCCAAAGCCTTTTTCTGCGATCAGCGCGTCATAGGAATCCAGCATGGCAGCATCGTAATCATTGGTTTGGCTGTCGATGGGGAACATTCCGCTTGCTTCGCCCACGCCCAGCACCTTTTCACCGGTCAGCTTCCAATGTACATAGCCTGCCAGCGTGGTGAGAAAAGAAATCTGCTTTACATGGTCTTCCCCGTTCAGCACCGCCTGCTGCAAATGCGCAATGCTCCAGCGCTGCGGAATGTTAAAGCCGAAGCGTTCCGTCAGCTGCTGGGCGGCAGGGCCCGTAACGGTGTTGCGCCAGGTGCGGAAGGCTGCCAGCTGCTGCCCATTTTGGTCAAAGGGCAAATAGCCGTGCATCATGGCCGAAATGCCCATGGCGGCAATGTTTTTCAGCGGCAGGCCGTAGGTGTTTTTCACATCGGCCGCCATGTTGGCATAGGCCTCCTGCAGCCCCTGCCACACCTCGCTCATGGAATAGGTCCACAGGCCGTTTTCATAATGGTTTTCCCATGTGTGATCGCCCGAGGCCAAGGGCGTGTGATCCGGGCCGATCAGCACCGCCTTAATGCGGGTAGAGCCCAGCTCGATGCCCAGATACACCTGCCCAGACGCAATGATCTGCTTGTGATCCATAAGGGGTTCCTCCTTACTTGTTCTTTTCTTTCAGATGTGCAAACACGCTCTGCAGCACAATGAAGAAGCAAAGCAGCACGGCCGTGAGAATGTTGGGCCACGAGCTGGCCAGCTTGCCGTTGGTTTTTACAAGGCTGGAAATGGTGCCGTTGATCAGCACGCCAAAGAACGAGCCGAACACATTGCCCACGCCGCCGGTAAGCAGGGTGCCGCCGATCACGCAGGAGGCAATGGCATCCATTTCCAAACCGGTTGCCTGGCTCACACTGCCCGACATGGTGTTCAGGCAATAGCAGATGCCGCCGATGGAGCACAGGAACGAGGACAGCACATAGGCCTTCATTTTGGCCTTTTTTACATCCAGACCCATCATGGCTGCCGACTGCTCGCTGCCGCCCACGGCATACAGCGAACGGCCAAACCTGGTGTAGCGCAAAATAAGGAAGATCAAGATCAGCACTGCCAGCGCGATCACCACGCTCACGCGGATATAGGGGATCTGCAGCTTGCCCTTGCTGTTCACATAGCCCAAAAAGGCGGGCAGCTGAATTTTGGCGTTGGCCCAGCCGTAAAACAGTGCGCTGGTGTCCTGCGTGATGGAAAGCTGGTTGGTGGAAACCACCGCCGTCATGCCGCGGGCAAAAAACATACCCGCCATGGTCACGATAAAGGGCTGAATGTTCAGGTAGCCCACGCAGAAACCCTGCACCAGGCCAAACACGATGCCCAGCACGATCACCAGCGCACACATCACAGCGGCCGAAATGCCCTGGCCGGTGCCCCATGCCAGCAGCATACAGTCCAAAGCGATGAGCGAGCCCACCGAAATATCAATGCCGCCGGTAAGCATCACACAGGTCATGCCGCAGGCCACACACACAAGGCCCGCATTGTTGTTTAAAATGTTCAAAAATGTTTGTGCATGGGTAAAGCCCTTGCTGGCATACACCACGCAGCCCGCCGCATACATCACCGCAAACAAAACCACGGTGATCACCAGCAGCAGGGTGTTGCTGTTCATTTTTTTCGAGCCTAAAGCTTTTGCGGTTTTCTGTTCAGTTTTCATACCTTGGCCGCCTCCTTACCGGCTGCGTGAGCGCGGTGCTTTTTGATCCAGTTCTGCAGCGGCTGCGACTGGATGGCCACGATCACGATCACGACCACTGCCTTGAACACTGGGCTTACCGCCGAGGAAACGCCCAGATTGTACATGGTGGTGGTGATGGCCTGAATGGTATATGCACCAATGATCGAGCCCGCCAGATTGAACCGGCCGCCGCCCAGGCTGTTGCCGCCCAGTGCCACCGCCAGAATGGCATCCAGCTCCATGTTCAGGCCAATGTTGTTCGAGTCAGCGCTGGTAATGCGCGAGGAATTTACAATGCCGGCAATGGCAGCGCACACGCCGCACAGGAAATAGCACATAAAGATGATGCGCCGCGAGTTGAGGCCGGCAATGCGCGAAGCCTTTTTGTTGATGCCCACGGCCTGCACATACATACCCATGGCGGTTTTTTTCAAAACCAGCGAAACCGCCAGCACGCACACCGCCGCAATGATGATGGGCGTAGGCATAAAGCCGATGTAGCCGCCGAACACGCCGTATTCGGGCACGCGGATATACACGATCAGGTTGTTGCACAAAAGCAGGCCGATGGCGCGTGCAGCCGACCACAAGATCAGCGTGGCCACCATGGGCTGAATGTCAAGATAAGCCACCAAAGCGCCGTTGAATGCGCCGCACAGGCAGCCCATGAGCAGTGCGCCCAAAAGGCCCACCACCAGCGGCATGGCAAATTCATCGGCACTGGAAACCGACGATACGCCAAAGCCCGCCACCAGCATACAGCAGAAGGAGGCGCACAGCGACATCACCGAGCCCACCGAAATATCGGTGCCGCCCGAAGCCGAAACCACCAGAGTCATGCCGATGGCCAGAATGGCCACCTCGCTGCCGCGGTTGATAATGCTGACCAAACGGCCGCTCAGCAGCCCGTTTTCCATGGTGATGCGGAAGAAGCTGTAAAACGGATTGCCCTGCGAAATATCGTAAACAATGTTTACCGCCAGCACCAGCAGCACACACATAATGGGCAGAAACAGCTGCTGCTTTGAGAGTTTTTTCAGTTTATCCATGGTTCACCCCTCCTGCCTGTTCGCCTGCGGTGTCGGCGCCGCCCGCAATGGCCGCCATCACGCGGCTTTGCGTAAGCTCGCCGTCCAATTCGCCCACCTTGGCGCCGTCGCGCAGAACCACCATGCGGTTGCAGGTGCGCAGCATTTCCTCGATCTCCGACGAAATGAACATCACGCTCTTGCCCTCGGCGGCCAGCTGAACGATCAGCTTCTGGATCTCGGTTTTGGTGCCGATATCAATGCCGCGGGTAGGCTCGTCCAAAATCAAAAAGTCCGGATCGGTGGCCAGCCAGCGCGCCAGAATGGCCTTTTGCTGGTTGCCGCCCGAAAGCTGCTTGATGGGCGTTTCGCGGCTGGCGGTTTTGATCTGCACCAGATCAATGTATCGGTCGGCAATTTCGTTTTGCTTTTCGCGCGAAAGCTGATGGAACATACCGCGCTTGGCCTGCAGGGCCAGAATAATGTTTTCGCGCACCGAAAGATCGCCAATAATGCCCTCGGCCTTGCGGTCGTCCGGCAGCATGCCCATGCCAAGATTCATGGCATCCAGGGGCTGGTTGATCTTAACATCTTTTTCGCCCACCTTCAGCTTGCCGCTGGTGGCTTTGTCGGCGCCGTAAATGGTGCGGGCCAGCTCGCTTCGGCCCGAGCCCAAAAGCCCGGTAAGGCCGATCACCTCGCCCTTATGGATCTTCAGATCAAAGGGTTTGATGGTTCCCCTGTGGCTCAGGCCGCTGGCCTCGATCTCTATGGGGGCCTCGCTGCCACAGGTGGTGCTTTCGTTTTTAATAGCTGCCAGATCGTCAAAATCCTTGCCCATCATGGCGGCCACCAGCTTTACGCGGGGCAATTCGGCCACAGGGTACTCGCCCACCAGCGTGCCGTTGCGCAGCACGGTGATGCGGTCACACACGGCGTACACCTGCTCCAGAAAATGCGTGACAAACACAATGCCCACGCCGTGTTCTTTTAAGCTGCGCATCATCTGGAACAGCTTTTCCACCTCGGTATCGTCCAGCGAGGAGGTGGGTTCGTCCAGGATCAGCACCTTGCAGTCCATATCCACAGCCCGCGCAATGGCGATCATCTGCTGAATGGCCAGCGAGTAGTTTTCCAGATTCTGGGTAACATCCACTTTTATATCCAGCCGCTTGGTAAGCTCGGCTGCTTTTTCAAACATGGCGGCCCGGTCAATGGTGCGCAGCTTGGTCATGGGCTCACGGCCAATGTAAAGGTTTTCTGCCACACTCAGATTCGGGCACAGGTTTACTTCCTGATACACCGTGGAAATGCCAACTTTTTGCGCATCGAGGGTGGAATGGTTTTTCACGGGGCCTTCCACACCCGCCACGCGGATCTCACCGGCTTCAAAATCGTTGATGCCGGTAAGGCATTTGATCAAAGTCGATTTACCGGCGCCGTTTTCGCCCATCAGGGCATGGATCTCGCCTTTTCGCAGAGTAAAATCCACATTGTCAAGCGCCTTTACGCCGGGGAATGTCATGCATATCCCGCGCATAGTCAATGCAATATTGTTCTCCAAGTCTATCACCTCACGCCCGGCGCGGTTTGCACCGGCTGATCACAGTTTTCTCCATCTGCCGTTTTAAAAAATGCCCAGGAAAAGCCCGGAGTTTGCGGGCCCTCCCTGGGCACAAGATTTATGCTACATGAAAAGTCTGAAGAAGGTTTGTTTTACAAAGCTTAGTAGGGACGAGCGTCAACCACATCCTGCGTTGCATGGATCACTTCCAGAGTTTCGCCGTTCACATCGATGGAGGGCACATTGTCCTCAGCTGCGAACCAGTGCTCGGGAACGTAGATCTCTTTTTCGGGGGTCTTGCCGGCTTCCAGATCCTGAATGATCTCGGAAACGGTGGGTGCTGCCATGGGGTTGCACTCAAAGTTGGCGTTGATCTTGCCATCGCATACCATCTGCACATAGGGCTTGTTGGCATCGAAGGAAACCAGAACCACATCGCCGCCCACGCCATAGGTGATGCCGGCATTGTCCATAGCGGTCATAGCGCCTGCTGCTTCGTTATCGTTCTGGCAGATCACAACATTGAACTTGCCCTTGTAGCTCTGGCAGTAGGATTCCATAACTTCCTGGCCGCCTGCCTCGGTAAAGTCGCCGCTCTGAGAAGCCATGATGTTCCAGCCCTCACGGTCGGCAATTTCCTTAAAGCCATCGGTACGGCCAATGGTAGCGGAAGCACCGGTAGAGCCCTCGATCACCAGAGCGTTGATCTCGCTCATGCCCTTGTCGGCAGCGTAGGCCTTCAGCCATTCGCCGCAGGCCAGACCCTCGATCTTAAAGTCAGAGCCTACCCAGGAAACATACTTATCGGAGTCATCAATGGTACGATCGATCACGATCACGGGGATGCCTGCATCCTCACACTCGGTCAGCACGGTATCCCAGCCGGTGGAAACGATGGGGTCGATGATGATGTAATCCACATCCTGCTCAATGAAGTTACGAACGGCTTCCAGCTGTGCAGCGGAATCGTTGTCGCAATCCACAAACTTCAGGTCGTAGCCGTTGGCTGCGCTGAACACATCCTGTGCGCTCTTGGTAGAAGCCGTGCGCCAGTCGGATTCGTGGCCCACCTGTGCAAAGCCCACCGTGATCACGCCATCGGAAGCAGCGGGTGCGGAAGCCTGCGAGGCAGCAGGTGCCGAGGAAGCTGCGGGTGCAGCAGAAGAAGCAGCACCGCCGCCGCAAGCGGCCAGAGACATTGCCATGGTCATAGAAAGTGCGGTTGCAATAATCTTTTTCATGTTATCTATCTCCAATCATCCAAATTGTCCGAACCAGCCAAACTCATGCTGTTCGGTGTTTGCATCTTCAGTATATCCGCACAAGTTTGCAATGTCAACGATTGTTATGCAATTTGTATATTTTCGTGCAGATAAACAATACAAATTCATCGTGAATCATTTCACAATGCTCACACTGCACCCATTTTTGTGAGAAAAATCGTTATTTTTGCTGCTTTGTTGGTATTTTTGCACATACTCTGCATCACTTTGTTGTGTGATTTGCCGGTTTTTTCCTCACAAATGCATCCATCAAAATTGCCAGTTTCTTAAAATCTGTGTAAAATTTTCTATGAATTTTGTCCTATTCCCCTTTTTTCCCCTCTTTTTCTGCCGTTTTTTGCGCAGATTTTTCTTGCATATTTGTATTTATTTTGTATAATGTAATTGTACCAAATAAAAGCGTACAAATTGTGGAAAGGGGCTTTGCCTATGCCGCCGAAATACCGCCGCATTGCAGAAGAGCTGCAAAACAGTATCCTGGAAGGAAAATTTGATGAATCGCGCGCCCTTCCCACAGAGTTTAAGATCGCCGCACAATATAATGTAAGCCGCCAAACCGTGCGCCAGGCACTTTCGGTGCTGGCCGAAAGCGGCATGATCGAAAAGCGGCAGGGCAGCGGCAGCTATATCCGCCAGCCCGCCGTGCCCGACACCGCGGCCCCCGCCATGCGCTTTATCGCCGTGATCACCACCTATATCAGCGACTATATTTTTCCCAGCATCCTGCGTGAGGTGGAAACCGTGTTTTCCAGCAATCACTGCACCCCCACGCTGTATGCCACCCAAAACCTGATCTGCAACGAGCGCAGCATTCTGAATGCGCTTTTGGATAATCCTCCTGACGGTGTGCTGGTAGAGGGCACCAAAAGCGCCCTGCCCAACCCCAATCTGGATCTGTACCGTGAGCTGATGCGCCGCGGCGTGCCGATCGTGTTTATGAACGGCTGCTACAGCGGCCTGCCCGGGGCGCTTTCGGTGCTGGACGATAACTACGCCGGCGGCCGTATGCTGGTGGAATATCTAAGCCGCAAGGGCCACCGCAATATCGGCGGTATTTTTAAAGTGGACGATCTGCAGGGCCATCAGCGCTATGCCGGTTACATGGAAACCCTGCGCAGCCTTGCCCTGCCCATGGACGACAGCCATATTTTCTGGTACAGCACCGAGTCCAAGCAGGCCCTTTTAGACGGGCGCTATAACGAGCCCCTGCGCGCGGCCCTGCAGGGCTGCACGGCGGTGGTTTGCTATAACGATGAGATCGCCAGCAATCTGGTGATTCACCTGCAGCGCCGCGGCATTTCCGTGCCCGATCAGCTGGCCGTAGTCAGCTTTGACAACAGCCAGTTCAGCACGCTGGCCCCCATTCCCCTCACCACGCTTTCCCACGAAAGCAGCAATGTGGGCCGTCAGGCTGCCTTGATGATGCTTCGCCTGTTAAAGGGCGAAGCCTGCGAGAGCGAGCTTGTGCCCTGGGCCTTGGTGGAGCGGCAAAGCAGCTGACGCCATTTTTATTCGCCATCCTACTTTTTATATTTCTCCTAAAATCGTACGAAAGAGCCCGGGGTTTCCGTTTCGGATTCCCCGGGCTCTTTTCCGTTCTTACCTATTTACTTTCGATTTTCCCTATTTTTCCCTATCTCGTATCTCGATACTCTCTATTCCTATACTCTATCGCTCTCTATACTCTCTATCTGCTTTCTCTTGCTCCCGATCCGTTACAGCTCGGCAATGATGGCGCTTCCCATAGCGGCGCACCCCACCCGGGTGCAGCCCTCACTCATCATATCGGCGGTGCGCAGGCCCTTATCCAGCACCGCATTTACAGCAGCTTCGATCTCGTCGGCTTCCTTGGCCATATCAAAGCTGTAGCGCAGCATCATGGCTGCCGAAAGAATGCAGGCGATGGGGTTCACCATATCCTGGCCTGCAATATCCGGGGCCGAGCCGTGGATCGGCTCGTACAATCCGCAGGTGCCCGCGCCAAGGCTGCTGCTGGGCACCATGCCAATGCTGCCGGTGATCTCGCTCGCTTCGTCCGAAAGAATATCGCCGAACATATTTTCGGTCACGATCACATCAAACTGGCTGGGATTTTTGCAGATCTGCATGGCACAGTTGTCCACAAACATTTCGCTGTATTCCACTTCGGGATACTCGGCCTGCAGGCGGTGCATCACGGCGCGCCACAGGCGGCTGGTATCCAGCACATTGGCTTTATCCACACAGCACAGCTTTTTGCGGCGCTTCATGGCGGTTTCAAAGCCAATGCGGCCAATGCGCTCGATCTCATGCTCGGCATAGGGCATGGTGTCCACAGCCTGCTTTTCGCCGTTTTCCAGTTCCATGGTTTTATGCTCGCCGAAATACACGCCGCCGATCAGCTCACGCACCACGATAAAATCAATGCCCTTTGCCACGATCTCGGGCTTCAGCGGGCTGGCATCGGCCAGCTGGGGCCAAATTTTGGCCGGGCGGTTGTTGGCATACAGGCCCATGCCGCTGCGCAGGCGCAGAAGGCCCTTTTCGGGGCGCTTGTCCCCGGGCAGGCCCTCCCACTTTGGCCCGCCGATGGCGCCCAGCAGCACCGAATCGCTGGCAAGGCACTTTTCCAGCTCGTGCCCGGGCAAAGGGTCGCCGTATTTATCAATGGCTGCACCGCCCATATCCACCTCGGTATAGGCAAAGGTGTGGCCGTGCTTTTCTGCAATTTTGTCCAGCACGCGAATGGCCTGCGCCACGATCTCGGGGCTGGAGCAGTCGCCGCGGATCACTGCAATATTTTTCTTCATAGTGCCGTTCCTCCTCAGCCTTTTTGAATCGAGTTCATCAGCCCGCCCGCCGCAATGATGTTTTGGATAAATTCGGGAAACGGCTCGGCCTGATAGGTTTTGCCGGTGGTTTCATCGGTGATCACGCCCGTGTTAAAATCCACGCTCACGGTGTCCCCGGCCCGGATCTGCTCGGCAGCCGCCTCACATTCCAGAATGGGCAGGCCGATGTTGATGCTGTTGCGGTAAAAAATGCGTGCAAAACTTTTGGCGATCACGCAGCTGATGCCGCTGGTTTTGATCACCAGCGGTGCGTGCTCACGGCTGGAGCCGCAGCCGAAATTCCAGCCGCCCACCATGATATCGCCCTCGTGTACCTTGTTCACAAAGTCCTTGTCGATATCCTCCATGCAGTGCTGCGCCAGCTCTTTGGCGTCCTGACTGTTCAGATAGCGCGCGGGAATGATCACATCGGTGTCAACATTGTCGGGATACTTAAAAGTAATGCCTTTTGCGTTTTTCATAGTTTTATACCTCCCGGGGATCGGTGATAACGCCGGTCAGCGCGCTGGCGGCGGCGGTGGCGGGGCTGGCCAGATACACCTCGCTGGTCACATGGCCCATGCGGCCCACAAAGTTGCGGTTGGTGGTGGAAACGCAGCGCTCGCCCTCGGCCAGAATGCCCATATAGCCGCCCAGGCAGGGGCCGCAGGTGGGCGTGGAAACAATGCAGCCCGCATCAATAAAGGCCTCGGCCCAGCCGCGCAGCAGGCATTCCTTATACACAGCCATGGTGCCGGGAATGATGATGCCTCGCACGCCGTCTGCAATTTTTTTGCCCTTCAGGATCTGATAGGCGGCCTCCATATCCTCCAGGCGGCCGTTCGTACACGAACCGATCACCACCTGATCGATGCGAATTTCTCCGCCCTCCTTGGCCAAATGCGTGTTTTCGGGCAGATGGGGATAGCTCACCGTGGGCTCCAGCGCCGAAAGGTCAATGGTCACGGTTTTTTCATACTCGGCATCGGCATCGGCGGCAAACACCTTCCACGGCTTTTTGCTGCGGCCCGTCAGATAGGCCACGGTGGTTTCGTCCACCGGGAAAATGCCGTTTTTCGCGCCTGCCTCAATGGCCATGTTGCAAATGCACAGGCGGTCGTCCATGGTCAGGCATTTCACGCCTTCGCCCACAAATTCAAGGCTGCGGTACAAAGCGCCGTCCACGCCGATCATGCCGATCAGATGCAAAATCACATCCTTGCCGGCCACAGGGCGCTTGAGTTCACCCTTCAGCTCCACCTTGATAGCGGCGGGCACCTTAAACCATGCCTTGCCGGTCGCCATACCGGCAGCCATATCGGTAGAGCCCACGCCGGTGGAGAATGCCCCCACCGCGCCATAGGTGCAGGTGTGGCTGTCGGCGCCAATGATGCAGTCGCCTGCCGTCACCAGGCCCTGCTCGGGCAGCAGCGCGTGCTCGATGCCCATTTTGCCCACATCAAAGAAATTCAGAATATCGTATTTGTTGGCAAAATCGCGGCACTGCTTGCTTTGCTGGGCGCTTTTGATATCCTTGTTGGGCACAAAGTGATCCAGCACAATGTTGATCTTGGTGCGGTCAAACACCGAGGTGAACCCGGCCTTGTTGAACTCGTTGATGGCCACCGGGGTGGTGATGTCGTTGCCCAGCACTACATCCAGATCGGCATTGATCAGCTGCCCGGCCTTCACTTCCGGCAAGCCCGCATGGGCTGCCAGAATTTTTTGCGTCATTGTCATTCCCATGATACTTTCTCCTTATCTTTCCCTGATCAGTGATTGTTCACCGCCGAAACCAGCGCGCGGGTGCCAGCCATAATGATATCCGTGTGAGTGCCTGCGCCCCAGCTCATGCTGCCGTCGGGCCAGCGAATGCCCACATAGCTGCACGCGCGGCTGGTAGAGCCTTCGTCCAGGCTGTGCTCGCTGTAGCTTTCCAGCGTAAACTCCAGGCCGGTGGCATCGTGAATGGCGTTGCACACGGCATCCAAGCGGCCATTGCCCTGGCTGGTGACTTCGCGGCTGTTGCCCTTCATTTCCACAGTGACCACCGAATAGAACACATTGTTGCGCATCGTAAAATGGGCTTCGGGCACACTCAGCGGCGTGCAGCGGTTCATATAGGTCTGCTCAAACACATCGCACACCTCGCGCACCGAAAGCTCCTTGTGGCCATGGTCCGAAACGCTCTTTACGCGATAGCCCAGATCCTCCCGCATTTTGGCGGGCAGGCTGTAGCCGTAGTTCTGCTCCAGCAAAAATCCAATGCCGCCCTTGCCGCTCTGGCTGTTGATGCGGATCACATCGGCATCGTAGGTGCGGCCAATGTCGGTGGGGTCGATGGGAATATACGGGCAGTTCCAGCGATGCTGGGAATGCTGCCGGTAATAAGTCATGCCCTTGGCAATGGCATCCTGATGGCTGCCCGAGAATGCGGCAAACACCAGCGCACCGGCATAGGGCTGGCGCTCATACACGTGCATGCGGGTAAGCTTTTCATACTTTTCGCAGATCTCGGGCATATTGGAAAAGTCCAGCTTCGGGTCCACACCGTGGCTGTACAGGTTCATGGCCAGCGTAATGGCATCCACATTGCCGGTGCGTTCGCCGTTGCCGAACAGGCAGCACTCCACACGCTGTGCGCCTGCCAGCACGGCCAGCTCGGCGCAGGCCACGCCTGTTCCGCGGTCGTTGTGCGGATGGGTGGAAAGAATCACGCTGTCGCGGTATTTCAGGTTTTTGCTGCACCATTCGATCTGGTTGGCATACACATGAGGCATACTCATTTCCACGGTGACAGGCAGATTGATGATCATGGGGCGCTCGGGGGTGGGCTGCATCACATCCAGCACGGCGTTGCAAACCTCCACGGCATACTCAGGCTCGGTGCCCGTAAAGCTTTCGGGGCTGTATTCAAACAAAAAGTTGCCCTGATATTCCTCGCTCAGCTGCTTTACCAGCTTTGCGCCGTCCACTGCGATCTGCTTGATCTCCTCTTTGCTCTTCCGGAACACCTGCTCGCGCTGCGCCACGCTGGTGCTGTTATAAAAATGAATGATGGCACGGGGCGCGCCCTGCACGGCCTCAAAGGTTTTGCGAATGATATGGTCGCGGCACTGGGTGAGCACCTGCACGGTCACATCCTCGGGGATCATATCCTGCTCGATCAGCGTGCGCAAAAACTCGTATTCGGTTTCGCTCGCCGCCGGAAATCCCACCTCGATCTCCTTAAAGCCCACCGCAAGCAGCATTTTATAAAATTCCACTTTTTCCTGCAGGCTCATGGGCACGATCAGGCTCTGGTTGCCGTCGCGCAGGTCCACACTGCACCATGCGGGCGGGGTGGTGATATGGTCTTTTTTGGTCCACTCATAGTCTCCTGCCGGGGCCGGATAATATCCGATCTGATATTTGGTTGCATCCATCATAATTGTTTTCCCTCCTGATTGGCTTTTCTCTTGCCTTTTCCTTCCCGAGCCGAGCAACAAAAAAATCCCCGCCTCTACAGGGCATTGATCCCTGAGAGGCGAGGACGAAACTGTCATTCACAGCGTACCCGCGGTACCACTCTCTTTGCCGGAAAAACCGGCCGCTCTGCACAATCGGCCAAAGGCGAATTGCTGCCCTTTGATAACGGTGGGCTTCCGGCTGCACCTACTAAAAAACTTCAGCACAGCTGCTCAAGGGCCAGTAACACAAAAACGGCGGCGCTGCCTTGCACCAAACGGCAGCTCTCTGTACGCGCACCGGAATTTTGCTTTCTCCCTGTCAACGCATTTGAACAGATTCAAAATATAAGTTCATTTTAGCAAGTATAAGCATGATTGTCAATAACCTGCAGCATGAATTATATTCATGTTTATTCCTTTGCTGCCAGGATCGCCTGCAGCACCCGCCATGTGCGCCCCACCGAGGGAATGCTGGCGGTTTCGCCGGGGGAGTGCAGCCCCCAGTGCGCCGCTCCCATCGAAATGGCATCCAGCCCCGGGATCGCGCGCATCATCGCGCCGCTTTCCAGCCCGGCGTGAACGGCGCGCACCGTAGGCGCCGTGCCGAACTCATCCTTCATTTTCTGCTTGGCCAGATGCAGCATTGCGGAATCCGGGTTGGGTGCCCAGCCCGGGTAATCCCCGAACAGGCGCACCTCTGCCCCCAGCACCGCCGCTGCCATACGGCACTGTGTCAACTGCCATTCCAGCGTGGAATCATGCGCGGCGCGCACTTCGGCAATAATGGTAAAGCCGCTTTCCTTCTGGTACACCTCGCCCAGATTGCAGCTGGCTTCCACCACCTCATGGTAAGCACCGTTCATTTCCTTGATGCCGCTGGGCAAAAGCAGCATGGCCCGCACAAACCTTTCGGTGTCAGCTTGGGTCGCCGCTTTGGGCGGGCAGTCTGACTGCACGGCGGTCAGGGTAAGGTGCGGTGCGGTGCTCTGGTATTCTGCCCGCAGCTCTTTTTCAAACTGTGCCGTCATTGCCTGCAGAGCGGGCAGTTTTTCTGCGGGCAGTGCTGCCAGCGCCCGGCTGCTGCGGGTAAGCGCCACGCGGAATGTACCGCCGCGCACATCGGCCAGCCGAAGCCCCAGCTCCAGTGCCCCGGCAAGAAAACGCGCCAGCAGCACATTGGCGCAGCCCCGCCCTTTATGAATGTCCTCGCCCGAGTGGCCGCCGGCCAGCCCCTGCAGTTCGATCTTCACACCGCCCCAGCCGCCGGGCACTTCGGTTTGCAGGGCAGGCAGTGTAAATTCCATGCCGCTGCCGCCGCTGCTGCCCACAATGATCTCGTTTTCCACCGAGTTGTCCAGATTGATCATACGCCGCGCATGAAACCAGTTTCCCTGCGCCGCCTTGGCCCCGGCAAAATCATCCTCCTCAGCGGTCGTGAACAGCACTTCCAGCTCCGGATGCGGCACATCCTCGGTCAGCGCTGCCATAGCCAGCGCCACGCCCAAGCCGTTGTCTGCCCCCAGCGTGGTTTTTCCGCCCGTTGTCAGCAGGTCGCCCTCCCGCATAACGGGCACAGGGTCACGGTCAAAGTCCTGCTGCACACCGGGGGCCTTTTCACACACCATGTCCATGTGCGCCTGCAGCAGGATCGGCGGCTGCTTTTCATATCCGGGGCTTGCCGGGCGGCGCAGATACACTTCCAGCTCCCTGCCGCGCATACATTCCAGCCCCTGTGCCTTGCCCCAGCCAAGCAGATAGTCACTCAGCGCCTGTTCGTGGTGGCTGGGGTGCGGGTATTCGCATATTTTCAAAAAGTGCTTCAGCACCGGGTCGTTTTTCAATTCCTGCAAGCTGTTTTCGGTTTCCTGCGCCATGTCTGTTTCCTCCGTGTGCGGTAAGCTGTTTACTACGCTATCATAGTAACACATCATCGGGGCATCGGCAAGCAAAACAAAAGCGGCAGGCTGTTTCATACTGCCCACCGCCTGCTGAGAGAAGGCGGCCAAAACCGCCCCCGCAGATAGATATTTATTTTTTCTTCAGCAGCACCTGGCGGATATAGCGAAATGTGGCCTGCTCGCCTTCCTCGTGCAGGATCCACAGGCATTTTTCCATCTGGGCGCGGGTTTCAGGGTGCAAAAGATAATGGTCTTTTCCTTTGATATAGTAATTCCACGGATATGCCTGATCGTAATTTTTTCCCGCATACACCTTGCTGGCGGCCATACGGTCGCAGATCATTTCCGCCACATATTTTTCCGGCATACGCATTCCCACCATGGGATCTTTGCCTTCGGCCGCCGTGGGATAATCGATCCAGTATTCCAGGTGATGCTTGTTGCGCCCCTTGTGGTGCAGCCAAGCTGCGCTGTAGCCCACATCCTCGCGCTGGGCATTGTTGGGGCTGCGCGTACCCTGCCAATATTTTGCCCCGGCCCAAAATTCCACCGGGCTCAGCTTGCTCAGATCGTGTGTAAGCCCCTGCCAGTAAAGCCCGCACTGAAAGCAATGCACCATAACCAGATTATGGTGACGGGTGATGGTGCGCAGATGCTTGATGGGATGCCACATAGATGCGTGCTCCTTCAAAAAAATTCATGGCAGCGCACGCAGTGCAGCGCTGCTTTGTAAAAAGGCTCTGCAAAGGCGCGGCGAGCCCCAAGGCTGCGCCGCGCCCCTGCTTTATGCTGCTTCAGCGGGTCCACTGTTCGCACAGGGCTTCCAGCTGTGCCGCAAATTTTTTCAGGTCCTTGTTGGGCAGGCCATTGCTGTTTTTCACAACTCGTTCCAGCTTTTCCTGCACCATAACCAGCTGCTGATAGAAAACGCTTGCCGCACGGCCGCCCTGCGTCTGCTTCTTGTTCTCCAAACGCACACGGTTGCCCTCGGCCAGCCATGTCACCTTTCCATCGGCCAATTCGCACACCGCACCGTTATAGGGCGCACCGGCCTCAAAGCCAAGCTCCCGCAGATGGGCTGCATACACATCGGTCACGGTGTCTTCGCCGTGGTTCACAAACACATAACCGGGCTTTTGGCGGATAAAGCTTGTGATCCACTTATCCAGACCGTTGCGATCGGCATGGCCCGACATACCCGTCAGCTGGCGGATCTGCGCCTGCACCTCGATGTGTTCACCGAACAGCCGCACATCCTTTGCGCCCTCCACCAGCGCACGGCCCAGCGTTGCCCCTGCCTGATAGCCCACAAACAAAATGGTGCATTCTTTGCGCCACAGATTGTGCTTCAGGTGATGGCGAATACGGCCCGCATCACACATACCGCTGGCCGAAATGATCACCTTGGGCGTATCATCGGCATTGATGGCGCGCGAATCATCGCTGGTCAGCGAAATGCGCAGATCCTTAAAGCCGATGGGGTTCACTCCTGCGTTCACCAGCTCCAGGGCTTCTTCGTCGTAGCATTCTATAAAGCTTTTGCGGAAGATCGTGGTGGCTTCGTTGGCAAGCGGGCTGTCCACATACACCGGAAAGCCCTCGTGCCCCTTCACCAGCTTTTCTTCCTTGATCTGCCGCAAAAAATACAGCATTTCCTGGGTGCGGCCCACCGCAAAGCTGGGGATCACCACATTGCCGCCTCTGTCCAGCGTTTCCTGCACGATCTCGGCAAGCTCTTTCACATAATTCGGCTTTTCCCCGTGAAAACGGTCACCGTAGGTGGATTCCATCACCACATAATCGGCACTGTCGATATATTCCGGGTCCTTGATCAGCGGCTGCTCCACATTGCCGATATCCCCCGAGAACACGATCTTCTCGGTTTTGCCGTTCTCGGTCACAAACACCTCGATCGAAGCCGAGCCCAAAAGGTGGCCCGCATCAATAAAGCGCACCTGAATATCCGGGGCGATCTCTTTCAGCTTGCCGTACTTGCAGTCCTCAAACTGCGCCATCACCTTTTGCGCATCCTCAATGGTGTACATAGGCTCCACCATGGGCGCACCTGCACGCTGTGCCTTGCGGTTTTTCCACTCCGCTTCCATTTCCTGAATGTGTGCCGAATCCTCCAGCATCACCATGCACAGCTGAATGCTGGCCGTGGTGCAATAAATCGGCCCGCGGAATCCCTGTTTGTACATCAGCGGAATACGCCCCGCATGATCCATGTGGGCATGAGTCAGCAAAATGGCATCCACTTCGCCGGGAGCGATCGGCAGAGGCTGGTTTTCATAGATATCGATCCCCTGCTCCATGCCGCAGTCAACCAGAATGTTTTTCCCGCAGGCTTGCAGCAAAGTGCAGCTGCCGGTCACTTCATGGTTTGCGCCCAAAAATGTCAGTTTCATTCAAACAGCCTCCTTTAAGGGGTTTCTTGTTGTTTTCAGTATACTCCTTTTTGGGGGCCTTGTCTATTGCTCTGTACTGCACACAGCCCTGTTTTCTGTAACTTTTTTACAAAATCTTTCGCTTTTATCCTGCACTTTTTGGCATAGTAAACGCTGCTTTTTTCTTGGAATTTGCTGATTTTTTTGGCATTTCGTTTATAATGGTAGTTATAAGAAAGTATCTGTGTTTTACAAAAGCACTTCCGGCGCATTTTGTAATGCGGTATTGGCCGGATCAGAACAAGGAACAGGAGTTATTATGGATCACAAACAGGCCGCGATCACCATTCTCGGCGCTGTGGGCGGAGTAAAAAACATTATCTCGGCGCAGCACTGCGCCACACGGCTTCGCCTTGTGCTGCGCACTGCCGAGCTTGCCAACGACAATGCCATTCGTGCCGTACCAGGCGTTTTGGATGTAGTGCGCGCCGATGGCCAGTATCAAATCGTCATCGGCCCCGATGTCGTGAATGTTTTTTCCGCGCTGCTTGCGCTGCCCGGCTTTGATGCCGTGGCCGCCTGCGATGCCGAAACCGATGCCCCCGATTTTTCCCCCTCTGACACACAGGAAAAACGCAAGGTGCCTCTCTGGCGCTCTGCGCAGCGTGCGTTCATCAGCACCCTGGCCGCCATTATTGTGCCGGTGGTGCCTGCGCTCACGGCAGCGGGCAGCCTGCGCGCTTTGCTGATGCTGCTCAATGCGCTGGGGCTCACCGCCGCATGGCGGCCCTATTATCAGGTGCTGTTTGGGCTTTGCAACCTGCCCTTCCGCTTTTTGCCCATCTTATTTGCCTACACTGCGGCCCGGCGCTTTCACGCCGAAATGGGCGTTTCGTTTATGGCCGCCTGCGCGCTTGTCACCCCCGGGCTGGCCGATGCCTATATGCTGGGCCTGCCGCACGGCTCAACCGCCTCAAAAATGATCAGCAGCGTGGGCTCTCCGCAAAACATTCTGCCTGTCATCGTGGTGGTTTGGTTCATCAGCGTGGTGGGCCGTCAGGCCGAAAAATACAGCCCGCAAACCCTTAAATTTTTCTTGGTGCCGCTGCTCACCTTTTTGTTCGGTGCCATTCCCGCCTTGTTTGTGCTGGCCCCGGCAGCAGGCTTTGTTTCCGCATTTCTGGAAGAGCTCCTGCTTTGGCTCAGCACCCACGCCGGTTGGCTGTTTGGGCTGATTTTAGGCATCTGCAACCCGCTTTTGGTGATGAGCGGCAAGCACTACATTTTTGTGGCACTGGGCATTGCCAGCCTAAGCCACTTCGGGTGGGACTCTTTGGTGGGCCCCGGCATGATGGCCGCCAATGTGGCGCAGGGCGCTGCCGCTTTGGCTGTGGCCCTGTGTGCGGGCGGTGCCTGGCGCAAGCGCAGCCTGCGCTCGGGCATTACAGCGCTGTTCGGCATCACCGAACCCGCTATGTTCGGCTGTAATCTTCGCTTAAAATACCCCATGCGCGCCGCCCTGATCGGCGGCGGCGCAGGCGGCTTGTTTTTGGGCTTAAAGGGTGTGCGCCGCTATGTGTTCGGTTCGCCCGGACTTTTGATGCTGCCCGGCCATTTAGACCCCGCCATGCGCAACTTCACAAACGCCTGCCTTGGCTGCCTTGTTTCGGCCATTGTCACCTTTGCCGTCACAGTAGTTCTGCACATTCAGAAAAGCCGCACCGGCGGCCGCTTCTTCCGCGGCAAGCGCATGGTATACGCCCCCGCGCAGGGGCAGATCGTGCCGCTTTCCAAGGTGCCGGATTCCGTGTTCAGCCAGCAGATGCTGGGCCCGGGCTGCGCCATTGACCCTGTGGACGATAAGCTTTACGCCCCGTTTGACTGTCAGGTGCGCAGCGTTGCGCAGGATGGGCACGCCATCGGCCTGCAGGCACCGGACGGCACGCAGGTGCTCATTCATGTGGGCATCAATACGGTGTATCTCAAGGAATGCTGCTTCTTCCCCAAGGTGAAGATCGGCGAGCATATCAAAAAGGGCGATCTGCTTTTATCCTTTGATCTGGAGCGCATTCGCAAAAACGATTGCTGCACATTGATCTCTGTAGTGCTTCCCGAATACAGCGGCACCCCCGTTGTTCCGCCCGAGCATTGGCCCGTGGCAGCGGGCGATCCGCTGTTTGGCCTGTAAGGGGCTTTATATAGTATATAAAAAGTTTCTCACCGCTTGTTTTCCGGCTGCACCGCACAGTATCGGCAGCACTCTGGCTCAAAGGGCCGTTTTCCTCCCCAAGGGAACGGCTCTTTTTTCTACCCGAAATATGCAAAAAACTATCGCCTTGCCCCCATATTTCTGCACAAATAACCGCACAGCACCATGCGCGGCTCAGCCCCTCTTTGTTTTTTCTCTTTTTATCGATCTTTTCTTCACACCCCGATCGTTTTTTCTTTTCTTTGAAAAAAACTTTTAAAAAATTCAAAAAAAGGCTTGCATTTTTCATTTCGCCCTGCTATAATAAACAAGCGCTGTGAGGAACGAAGCTTCTCACACAGCCACAATAACAAAATATGGGCGTGTTCCCGAGTGGCCAATGGGGACAGACTGTAAATCTGCTGCGTAACGCTTCGGTGGTTCGAATCCACCCGCGCCCACCAACAAAAAGAGCTGCTGAACGAAAGTTCAGCAGCTCTTTTTGATTTCCCAGAACCACCATATTCCCCCCCAAGGCATTCAAAAAATGCCTTGGGGGTAGTTTTATGCGCCTTTTCGGTTTTCTCACAACGATTTTGTTTTCGGCCAATGCCCGCGCAGCAGCTTTTCCGCCCTGCCGCCCCAGCGAACCACCAGCAGCCCAATGCCAAGGCCCAAAACCGCCGCCGTTAAAACATCGCTCGGAAAATGCACATACAGATACAGCCGCGAAAATCCGATCAATGCCGCCAGCCAAACGGCAGCCGCCCCGAATTTCACCTTCATGGCGGTCAAAATGGTTGCGCTGATCACCGATGCCAATGTGTGGCCGGACGGAAACGAGTAATCCTTCGGCACCGCGATCAGCAGCTGCACGCTTGGGTCAAGCCAGCACGGGCGCGGGCGGGCAACCATATTTTTCAAGAACACATTTCCCACGATTGCCCCCACCAACAGTCCCATCAGCAGGAATGCCCCCTGTTTTCGGTATTTTTTTGTACACAGCAAGCCGCCTGCCGTCAACAGCCAAATGGCGCCGCTGTTGCCCAGCATGGTGATTTTGGGCATCAGAAAATCCAAAAACGGGCAGGTCATAAACTCGCGGATCGCCTGCAAAACCGTCCAGTCAAAATTCATCGATCACTGTTCTCCTTTTTTTGCTGTCAGCTTTTACTCGATATTATATAAGTATACCATTTGCTTTGCCCCAATAAGTTAAATAACAATGAATCTTCTGCATCCGTATACAAGCAGCGCCGCCCTGCAAAACACAAAGCATCGTGTTTTACAAAGCGGCGCTATTTTTGATTCTATTTTTCAGGCAAACAGCTGCCGAATATCTGCCCCGGATCGGTTCAGCACCTGCATGGCCTCGGCTGTGCTCATACCGCTGTTCAGCATTTCCTGATACAGCTCATACAGCCCCTTGCCGCTGCCCGTGCTGCCCGCACCGCCCTGTTCCATGCTCAGGCTTTGGGTGGGGTTGGCCGCGATCAGCTTGGCAACATCGGTCAGATACTGCCGATAGTCGCCCGCATTGCCGGTATCCAGAATTTTTCTGGCGGCAGCAATGTTATTCTGCAGCGTAATGTTCAAATCGTTCAGCTGGCCGCTTCGCTCGGTTTCCAGTGCGTTTCTGGCATTGCCGTAGTTGTTCTGCACGCCCGCTGCTGTGGTTTCGCTGTAACCGCCGTTTAGCCCCTGTGCAGCCATCTGCTGGCCAAGGGTGCGCTGGGTCTGCATTTTATTGATGTATGCCTCCCGCAGCGCCTTGTCGGCAGCGCTGTTCACCTTGGCCGCGTTCTGTTCATACAGCTGCTGCTGTTCACGCACGGCTGCCTCATAGGCTGCTCGCCGCTGTGCGCGCTGGGCATCCAGTGCCGCGCCATACACCTGCATCAGCCGCTCATAAGCGCCCGAAGCCGCCGGGGCTGCCGCTGCGGTCGGCTGTGCCGGGGCGGCAGCCTGTGTACCGCCAGCAGCGGTCGCTTTGGCCGGTTTCGGTGCTGCAGCCGTGCTTTCACCGGCATAAGAAAGCCCGTTACCCTTTCCCAGCACAGGCCAGTAATTGCTGCCGGTTTTCACAAAAGTATTTCCGTTTTTATCTTTTACGGTGTTCCATTTTTGTGCCATGCTTTACGCCTTCTTTCCTGTATCCTTCATCTGTTCCAGCTTATTCACAAGCCCCTGCGGCACCGGCACGCCGATCCTTGCCGCATTCTCCAGAATGCTCAGCGAGTCATTGGCCAGATAAAAGCCCACGGCCATGCCGCGCAGCACCGCACCGGTGCCGATCACATTGTCGGCCTGCACCGCCATTGCCACCACACAAAGCATCATCATCTTTTTGCAGATGCCCTTATAGCCCACGCGGCTGTCCAGATCTCCCTGCACCACAGCGCCCACCACGCCGGTAAGATAATCGATCACGATCACGGTCAGCAGCGCGCGCAGCCACACATCCCAGCCGCCGAACGCCGCGCAAAAGAATGCTGCAGCAGCACTGCCGCACAGGTTGAATACCGTTTCAAATTTGCTCATTTTTTCCTCCCGTTTTCATGTACATTTTAGCCCCAGCTCCGTCGCCAGCGCCTGGATAGCCGCATCGTCACCGCCGGTCATGGGGCAAGCCTGGTCCAATCTTCACGCGCAGCCGGGCCGATCTCGCGGGTATAGCTGGCAGCCTGTGCGCCGTTTTCGCCTGCAAGGGGCTTGTCCGCCTTGTCAAAACCGTTCAGACCGGCCTTTTTGATGATGCCGGGGAAGTCCCGGGTGCAGGTATTCCTATCCACGCGCCCGGAAATACCCGCCACATGGCCGTTGCTTGTGTACTGGTGCATATCCCGCTTGAGGGTTTTGTTATAGCCCGCGCGGTAATCGGCCAGCCAGATGGTATATTTACTTGCAAGGCGTGCATGATCGAGCTTGTTGGTAAACCAGTAGGTGCTGGCATACACGCCAGCAAAATACCCGGCCTTTTCCAGCGTGTCGCAGAATGCTTCGCACATAGCGGTCAGCACGGCTTTGCCAAGATTTCCCTGTGTACTGTCCTCAATGTCGAAATAGATGGGGAATTCAAACTGTTTACCCTGCAGCACCTGCAGGCAGGCTTTTGCTTCCTCTCGCGCTTCCTCCTCACTCTTGGCATACGAATACCAATACGCGCCAACCGGAACCCCCGCCGCTTTTGCGCCCGCGTAGTTGCGCTCAAACTGCGGGTCTTTCTGATATGCATATCTGCCAAAACCGGCGCGGAGAATGGCAAAGTCTGTTTTCACCTTGCTCCAATCGATCACGCCTTGGTGCTTGCTCACATCGATGCCGTAAATCATACGCTCTCCTCCTGCAGCAATGCTGCCGTTTTCGCCCGCCAGATCTCCGGCACATCCTCCAGCGTCATCAGCCCTGCCTTGATGCGCCGCACATAAATTTTTGCCATTGCTTACTCCTTTCCGGCTGCCACCGCAGCCACATCCACCAGCGCGGCTTCCCGCTCGTCCAGCCGGGCAGCATTATCAGCGATCATGCCCGCCAGCTCGGTGAGCGCCGCCTCGATCTCGTCCTCGCGGGTGGGGTGATTGGCGTGCTTGATATAGGTCTGGCTTACAATCTCATCGTAGGCGGGCTTGTCCAGCTGCTGCCAAGTCAGCACCACGCCGCCCGGCAGCGTTTTGCTGGCCGTGTGGGTTTCGGCTTCATGGTGTACCGTTTCCCGGTCTACCAGATAGCCTT
>SFIE01000023.1 GCA_004555405.1 Subdoligranulum sp. | reverse complement strand
TCCGTTTTCACCTTGCTCCAATCGATCATGCCTTGGTGCTTGCTCACATCGATGCCATAGGTCATGCGCCAGCCCCCTGTTCCAGCAACTGCCGCACCTTCTCGCGCCACAGCATAGGCACATCCTCCAGTGCCATCAGCCCCTCCTTGATGCGCCGCACATAAATTTTTGCCATTGCTTACTCCTTTCCGGCTGCCACCGCAGCCACATCCACCAGCGCGGCTTCCTGCTCGTCCAGCCGGGCAGCATTATCCGCGATCATGCCCGCCAGCTCGGTGAGCGCCGTCTCGATCTCGTCCTCGCGGGTGGGGTGATCGGCGTGCTTGATATAGGTCTGGCTTACAATCTCATCGTAGGCGGGCTTGTCCAGCTGCTGCCAAGTCAGCAAAACGCCGCCCGGCAGCGTTTTGCTGGCCGTGTGGGTTTCGGCTTCATGGTGTACCGTTTCCCGGTCTACCAGATAGCCTTTTTCCAAATCGATTTCTTCGGCGGGCAAACGCTCGCCGGTTTCGCTATAATATATCATTGTTGCTCCTTATACGATAATGCCGATATATAAGCCGTCTCTTGCAATCGATGATCCTGAACCAGTCGAGCGTTTCAGCACAAGATTATCACCAGCCTTTACTTTGGTCGGCTCGAACAAATAAAAGTAGTAGCCGCTCCCTGAATCGTTGTAGCCACCTATTACTCCATCAAATTTCGGCACTGTCTGATTTTTAACAGTAAGCGTGTCATCTTTGGTACTTCCGTGCGAAAGAACACGCACCATAATCAGTGTTCCGTCAACCGGAATCGTCCTGTTTACACTTCCAGTCCAAGCTCCGCTTTGAAATTTTCCGGAAATATAATCTTTTATTTTCAGCTTACCCCACCCAAAATTAAAAGCAGTTACAGCCATTTTTTTCGCCTCCTATATAGTGATAGCGTATAAATAAAGACTTTGAGAATTCCTGCCTCGGTCTGTGTATATAGTGATTCTGTCACCGCTTCTTGCGGTAAAAGCTGCCGCAAGGTGTGAATAATTGCTATTTCTATCCAACACCTGTGGATCAATCTTCTGCCAGTTGACAACAACTTTTGTTGTGGTGTCTTTCGGTGAATAGGTACTTGCGAACGTGAACACACTACATTTTGTAGGCGCTGTCTAGCTGTATTCCATAACCTCCTCGCGGCCCGTGCCCCCCAAATCGCGCCCTGTACTCATATCGATCAGCACTTTACCCGCCGTAGCGCCCATATTAAACGCAGTTGCACTCATATCATCACCTCTCGATCTGCCCCGGCACCCGCATACCCGCCGCACTGGTGATCATCTTAATGCAGCCCAGCGCCTCGGTTTTTGTGATCAGCTCGGTAACATCTACATTCCCGTAAAATGCAAGGCTCGGCACGCCCGGCACCCAGTCCTCCGTCATGCCGGATACACTCACGGTCTGGGTGTAGGGTGCGCTGCCGCTCCAACCGGAGGCGGGCAGCGACACAAGCACATATTTTAGATTGTCCACATCTGCAGCCAGGCCGCCGAGGCTGGTCTGCACATTCGCAAGCGTATGGTTTGTTTCGGCTAAATCCGTCTTGTTCTTTTCCGCTTGCGCCGCTGCCGCATCTGCCGTGGTTTTTACCTCGGCAATGCGGTTGTTCGCCTTTGTGATATCCGCTGCCAGCACATCGGTCTGGGCTTTTGTATAGGCTTTCATGCCGCCTGCCGCCTTGACAGCTCCATCATTGTCATAATCAGAAACGCTCATGTTGCCTTTCGCAACACCGGCAGCGATCTTTTCCACCTGTTTGCGTGTTTCCTCGGCACTTGCCGCACTACCGGCCGCACTGGCCGCACTGGCCGCTGCGCGTTTTTCACTTTCTGCAATGCCTGCAGCGCTTGCAGCGGCTGATTCTGCCGATTTTCTGGCCTCGCCGTCAGCCGCTTTGGCAGAATCCGCGTATTCTTCTGCGGACAGTTCGCTGTTTCTTGCGCTGTTTGCGGCATTCAGCGCCGTGTCACGGTACGCGCCAACCTGCTGGATATACTGTTCAAAGGCGTTTTTCCCGGGGTCATACTCCGCGCCATCAATATCCGTTCTGTTCAAAACGGTATACGGAAGGTCGGTCGAATACACCACAGCACCGCTCTGATCGATGCCCTTAAACACCATCTTGCAGCTTGCGCGGCTTTTCGTGGCAGCACTGGTTGCAGCCTGCGGCACATCAATGGTCATGCTTTCCTGGAACACCTGCGGTTCGCTCTGCACCCGTCCGTTCAAAAAAGTAACGGTGATCACCGCTGCTTCGTTCCATGGCGGCAGCGCGGTAATGTGCAGCTGTTCGATCCCCCTGGAACCCCATGTGCCAAATTTGATTACACCGGCCTTGGCAGCGTATTTCGTAAGGGTAACTTCATGTATATTTTTTTCCATCTTTCCACCTCAATACGCATATACATACACCGTAGCGCCCGATATACCGCAGTTTCCTGTGCCGCCAGAATTGATGATCTTTGCAACACCCGTACTCGGATCATAAGATGTCACCTGCAGGGTCATAATCACATTGTGCGTGCCGCTGTCGCCGCCGATCTGGGAACTCACACTGTGCCCGAAGTAAAAGTCATCGATCGTCACCATCCTGTAGTTTTTCACAATATCTCTTATGCTGAAACTTTTTTCAGAGTGATCATGATACGGGCCGCTCCATGTATAACAAGGATACATTTTCTTCTGCGCTTCACTATTCAGTGCAATCAACGCCATATCATCACCCCTTTTCTACTGTGCCGGGCAGGCGCATCTGGATATTCCGTGTCGGCTTCACATAGGGGCAGTAGGCTTTCACAGTTCCGTTGCCGGTTTCAAGGAATTTCACATACGACATTTGTTCCAGCACTGCCATACTCTCAGCCACATTCAGTGAACCGTCTCCGTTGACAACCGGCTTGCACAAAGCGCCGCCCGGCGCCCAGTCTGCCGTCATGCCGGAAACGCTCACGGTCTGGGTGTATGGTGCGCTGTCGCTCCAGCCGGAGGCTGGCAAATTCACCGTAACACACTTTAAATTTCCCACATCTGTTTGCAGCACTGCCACCTGCCGCATGGCCGTGCGCAGATCGGTAAAATTCAGTCCCTCTTCGTTCGGGTCATACACAGCCTGTGCCATATCGCCTGCGCCGATCTCGGTCACTTTTCCCGCAATGGCCTTGTCAGCCTCTGCCTTGGTGTAGCACTGGTTCACAGCGCCCACCACCTCATTCAGCTTGGGCAGCAGCAGGTTTCGCGGCATATACTCCACGCTTTCTTGCATTTCCCGTGTGGAAAGCCCCGGCACATCCGGTTGGCCCACCACGGTGGTTTTCTCCGCATAGCTGGCGCTGCCCGCTTCCAGCTTGCTGATCTGTTCCTGTATTGCCATATTCTCACCCCTTATGATAGCTGCCGGTGGTGTATTCACAGGCATACTGCAGAATGCCGAAGGGCTCGTTCAGCTCTGCATTGCGAAAGCGATACTGCGCCTTGTCGGCTTTTTTGATCTTGGCCTTGCGCGCCAGCGTTTTGGGCGTTTCGTCCGTGCGCCATGTCCACTTGCTCCACGCCGTATGCATCCACGAGCGATATCGTGTGCCCACGCTTTCCCGGAACACGGTTTCCCATGCGCCCTTTCGCCGCGCCTGCAGTTCCACACTGCTCACGGGCAGGCTGTCCACCAGCACACTGATGCGCCGAAAGATCTTGTTTCGCTCAAACTCGCTGCCGTAGATATAGCCGGTCGTCCAATAGGCATCAATGGCCTCTCCGTCATCGTTATAGCTGCCCGGGGCCGCCGTGTCGGCATAAAAGCGATACACCCTGCCGTTTTCGCTGCCAAACCACAGCCGTCCATCCTTTTCCCACATCACCCGGGCAGGCAGGTTCGTGCGGTAAAAGCCCGCATACTGTCTGGTGGAATACGGTGCGCTGCGGTCGGTGTTCAGCGGCTGCATACCGTCCAGGATATACGCGCTGCCGTTAATGCACAGCCAGTACAGATCGTTATACACAAACCCAAAGGCATTTTGCAGCCCGGGCTCTGTGCGCAGCTTGCCGTCCAGATAATAGCTGCGGTTCTGGCTGTACTTTTCGCCCGAAATATCGCTTGTGGTCACGGCATACACGCCCAGATTCGTCAAAAACAGCGGCTCGGTTTTCAAATATGCGCTGCTCCACGGTGCCACCGCACCGGGGCCCTGCAGCGTGTTGTACACCGGAAATGCCGGTTCGTTGTCCACAAGGTTTCCCTGCCGGATCACAATATTGCGCTCCGGCTCCCGGTCATCCTTAATGGCAGCCAGATAATTGTTGATCACGGTATACCCCATCACAGCGCTGTTGGCCGCGCCCACCGTGGAATAGGCCGTATCCGGCCAGTAGGTGGGGTCGTTCTGGCCGGAATACCAGTCATAGTTGATATACGCCCCCTCCGGGTTTCCGCTCACAAACAGCCGGTCGGCATTGCCGTTCACGCCAAACAAAATGCCCAGTGTGCATCGGTTGATGCGCTCGGCATAGCCCTGCACCGTGCGGCAGGCTTCAATTTTCACATTGTCCTCGCCGGTAATGGGGCTTTTGCCGGGTGCTTGCGTAAAGGTCACCGTGCCGGTGGCGCGGTTCACCGAAAAATCCGTGCCTTCTTTTTTCTCCTGCCAGTTTCCTTCTCCCACCAGCAGCCAGCATTTTACCGCCGTGCCGTCCAGCCCGCCAAACGAAAGCTGATAGCTTTTCGCCGTGCCGTCTGCGGCAAACAGTTCCCGAAACGCAGGCTGCAAAAGGTTCAGCGCCTCGTATTCCTCGCCGCCGCCCGCCGGGCTTTTGGCAATGGTCAGTGTGGGGATATACGCCCCCTCGCTGGCCTTTTTCACCCGGGTTCCGTCATACACCAAAAGGGCCTTGCCGTCCTGGATATACAGCTTATCCCCCATCTGCCAGCTGCGGCTTCGGGCATCGGCCATGCCGTCATACAAGGCGGTATCGCCTTTATACAGCTTGCCGCCCGCGTGGATCAGGCCCACGGCATCGCCGCGCCGCTCGTGATATCCGTTGATCCGCCCGTCATACTCGGCCATGCGCTCATACCCCATGCACTTGCGCACCTTGCCGGGCACATCGCGGATCATATTGGGTGCGTCCGGGCTGCGGGTCTTATCCACAAGGCCGGGGGTGTCCGTAAAGTTCACGCCCCGGAATTCATCCACCGCAAAGCGGCTTTTGGCAGGGCCCGCCGGAATGGAAAAAATTGTTCCCGCCATCTCACCACCACCCTGTCACGCTGGTAAAGCTGCCGCCCCAATATCCGTTCTCGTTGGCCGCAAGCGAGCCAAGGCGGCTTTCAAATTCGTTCATATACACTGTGGCAAGGCTCACATCATCGTCCTTATACAGCTCTCCTGCCATGTATAAAGGGATCAGCACATTGCATTCCTCCGAAAGCGGCATTTCCTCGGCATCTTTTGTATACTGGGTAACGTGCTCCGGCGCAGCATTATAAAACACCCGCACTGTGCCAGAAATGCCCTTCGGCAGCTGCAAAACGCTTTTGCCCAGCGCTGCGGTTTCCAGCACCGCAAGGCCGTTATCTTTTACAAGATACGCCTCCGGGGTGCCGCCAAAGCTGCGAAAATCCATGGCATGATCGGCCATGTCCACATAAGCTGCGCCCTCCGACTCGATCTCCACACTTTGCCGCAGGGGTCTGCCCGCTTCGCTCACAATTCGTTCCATGGCTTCGTTGGCGGCTGCGGGCATGGCTGCGATATAATCCGCATTGCCGGGATCTGAATCATCCAGCCGCCCGCCGTCCGAAGCAAACATTTTCCGCAGAGCGATCTCTTTGCATTCTCCCCAAGTCACACAGCTTTCCTCCTCTCTTTTTTAAAAATCGCCCGTCCTTTTTCTGCACAAAGGGCGGGCGTTTTTATCACCATGCCATACCGCACATTTTCCCGTGTCGATACAGCAAGCATACAGCGAACCGAAGCAGGGGCAGCGGTCGCAGAGTGCGAGGGGCTTTTGCTCCCGAAGCACGATGCGGGTACCGCAACCCGACATTATCGAGTATTTTGGCAACGCAGATGCCGTGCCGCAGCCGCTGGAGCGGTGCTTAAGCCGTCAGGCGGGAATTGTGCGGTGTTGCCTTAGAGTTCTGTGCCGTTCAGGCCTGCGCCGCCGATCGAAATGCAGCGCCAGTTGTTAAAGCCCGCGCCAAAGCGTGCGCGGCCGCTCCAAACATTGGCGTCGGTATTTTCATCAACATAGCTGCGCACCGTCAGCTTCACGCGGTCCACCCAGGGCAGGCAGTCATAGTTTTCCTTAAACTGGCTGTCCATCATCAGCCAATAGGGCTGGCCGCCAATGGTCTTGGGCAGGTAATTCCACACCAGCACGCGCCACAGGCCGCACTGGAAGTTCACAGCATTCTTATCGCTTTCGGGGTCATACTGCGAGTCGATGGCCGCGATCACGCTGCGCTTCAGGGCCGCATTGTTGGGAATGATAATGGTATCCGGCATCACCGACAGCAAATGCCCGTCATCGTCGCAAAAGCTCTGCATGGCCTCTTCCATTTTGTCCATGGCCGCCACCGAAAAGCCATCGGCTGCTTTAAAGATATTGCTCTGTACATAACCTGCCTTGGTTTTGCTGGGATGATCGGTGGCAAACAGCGCCTTGCCGTCGGCGGTGGTGGTGTCATACTTCACACCGCCAAACATCATGCTGGTGCCCACGCCGCCTGCCAGCAGCGAAGCCGCATACTTTTCACGGGTGCGGTTATAGCTCTGGGTAAAGCCCGTAGCTTTCTTTTTTACCTTGGGATACTGGCTGTCCTCCAGCATTTCACGGGTGATCTCAAAGCTGGACTTCCAGGTGGCGGGCTCGATGGTTTTCGAAAAGCCCTCCTGAAAACCGGTTTTGGGATACGCGCCGTTTTCCCCTACATTCTGAAAATCGTCCAGTGCGGTCTCACTGGTAAACTTTTCCGCAAATCGGGTAGAGGTCTCCATTCCAAAAATGTTTTTGATCTGGCTGCCGCGCTCAAACTCCTCGGCCTTGTCCGTGATCACCGCCTTAATGGGGTCCTGGCTTTTGCCAAACAGACTGTCGTTCAGGCCGCTGCCCTGAGAAAAAATAATTTCCGACATTGTATTTATCTCCTTTCGTTACGCAAAATAGCCCACACAGTTTTCGCCCGCCTTGGCAGGGCGCATCAAAGTAAACACGCCGTTTGCCGTGGCGGCCGTCACCTGCATACCGTCCGTATGCAGGCTCACCTTGCTGCCTGCGCCAAGGGCGCTCTGGTCCGCCTGGGCAGGCACCTCAAAAATCGTGGTAGCCAGCACGCGGATCACCGGCACAAGGCCGCTGCGGTTTTCGCCGCCCATGGCAATATACTCCGGTTTGGCAGTTGCGGCGCACTTGGTCAGCTTGCCGTTTGCCACACTCAAAGCCTCGCCTGCCTGCACGGTTTCTCCCGCGGTTTTTTCCAGATACTCAAAAGGCTCCACACTGCCAATGAGTCTGTGATGAATTCGAAACATAGTTCTTCCTTTCCGGCATTATCTGCCATACATTTTGTATTTGGCCCGGGCCGCCTGTTCGCGCGAATAGCCAAACTTTCGATACTCCTCGTATTCCTCCTCGCTCAGCTCGCTTCGGCCCGCTGCGCCGCCGGTGCTGATGCCGTGCAAATGCTCGGCACTGCGCGCCGCATTGATGGCCTGCTGGCGGGCTGCCGCTGCGCCTGCCTCAAAAAGCTCGTCGTAATGCAGCAGCACATAGGCGTCCACCAGGCTGCCGCTTGGCATCTGCGCCGCCTTTTCGCACAGAGCCTCCTGCGTTTTCAGGTCCTCCAGCGTGCGAATGCCGCACTCCGGAAACCGTCGGTTCAGCTGTTCCAGCTGGCCTTCCGCCGTTTCGTGCAGCGCCTGCTCGCGCTCTGCCTTCTGCACCTGTGCCTCGGCAAAAGCCCGTGCCCGGTTTTGCCGCATCGTTTCCGCCGCCCAGAGCGCGGTTTCCTCGTCGGTTCCGGCCTGCATCAGCTGCTGTGCCGCCTGCTGGGCGTTCTGGCTTTCGTATGCTGCGCGCAGCCCGGCATAAAAGCTTTGCATCTGCCTGCCCACCTGCCGCTCCACCTCGGCCTTGCGCTCCTGCTCGCGGCGCTGGGCCGCAAAGCGGGCATTTTCCTCGCGGCTTTGGCGGGGCGCCCTGGTTTCGCTTGTTTTTACTTCTTCATGCGCATTTTCTCCTTTCTGCATCTGCTGCGCCGTTTGCCGGTCTACGGCTCCGGCAGGCCCTGTTTCCGGGGCCGGGGCGGTTTCGGGTGCGCCCTGCTCGGTGCCAAGCATTTCGTTTTCGTTTTCCATATAGCTCCTATTCTGGATTTTTACGCTGTTCCTGCGCTGTATATCAAAGCCCTCTCGGGCGTTTGACCGCTCTTATTCCTCCTGCGGATAGGTTTGCACGCAGTTTTGCTCTACCACGCGCCCATAATTGGGGCACCGGCGCGAGCGGCACACAAGCTCCTGCACCACAAACACTCTGGTTTGGGTTTTTGGGTCGTCATCGCCCGTCACCTTCACCCGGCTGGATGCGATCCTCAAAAGATTGCTGCAGATCGGGCACACCATTTTCCCTCACCTCTCTTTCGCTCTCAGATAGGCTGCGCTTTTCCTCCAGTGCCATATCCAGCATGGTTTTTGCACCGGGCGCACCGTATTTGCTCATCATTTTCCACATGCGAATGCGGCTGTCCACCAGCTTGGGTTCCCCGTACATTCCGGCCTGAAAATCGCTGCGAATGCGTTCCTGCATGGCGGTGCGGTCAGCCGGGTTTGCGCCCTCGGTTTCCACGCCAAACAAAAATTCATCGTTCCAATACAGCTGCCCGCCGGCGTCACGGCGCAGAAAATCCCATTTCGAGATCGTTCGGTATTCGCCATCCAGCGGATTTTCCCCATGCACGCACATTTCATCATCCGAAAACAGCAGCCACATTTCAAACATCACACGGTACAGTTCTCCCCACATACGGTTTTTCATCACCCGCTTGCTTTCCAAACGCCCCGCCGCCTGGCTCACCGAGATCCTTTTGGCGGTGCCGCTTGTGGCCGTGACATCCTGTTTGCCCTGATACGCATCCGTAATGCCCAAACAGCTTTTCATGTCCTGATAATAGCTGCTCCGCACCGCAATATCGCTGGCAATGTTGGGCTGCACCGTGATCACATCGATCAGGGCTTTTTCCGCCGGGGTGCGCAGGCGGATCACCTTCAGCTCCCGGTCGGTGGTTTCCACGCTCACCCCCTGCGGCAAGGTCACATAGCTGCCGCCCTTGAGCAGCTTTTCCAGAATCTTTGTGTCCAGCTTTTTCATGGCCTGCTGCATGGGCAAAATCATCTTCGCATCGCTCATGCCCATAAACCGGCCCTTGGCGCTGATGTTTTTTCGCATAACCGTGGGAAAATGCTTCATGCGATACACCGGTACCATGGTGGGCACCTGCCGCCAGCCGCCGTTTTCCGTGCTTTGCAGGCTGAATGCTGCCACGGTTTCCACTCCGCCCGGCGCACACGCGCTGGGAATGCAAAGGTCCCTTGGCAGCGGCACTTCCTTCACCGTTTTCCGTTTCCATGCTCTGCCGCCGCATTCCGTGCATTCATCACCCGCCATCGGTGCGCCGCACCGGGCGCACACGCGCTGATGCCGGTGCAGATAATCCTGCTCGTCCTCCAAAACGGTGTCGCCGCACCAGCTGAATTTTCCAATGCCGCCATCCTCATTTTTATAAAACGCCGTGATCACCGTCAGCCGGTCGCCGCTTTGGGCATTCTGCTCCTCGCCGCGCCCGGTCTGCTCATTCTCCGCACACTCCATGTCTGCCGCCTCCCGCCGATACACACGCTTTACCTTTTCGCGGGTCATGGGCTGCACGATAAAATACCAATCCAGTTCTTCCAGCCAGTCACCTCCCGGCTGCGGGATCACCTGCCGCGTGGCCAGATCCTGCACGCTCACGCTGCCCAGCGCACGGTGCAGCCCGCCCAGCATATCCCAGTCGATCTGCACAAACGATCCGCCGTGCAGATAGGTTTCTCGCTCGTTGGAATCGTTCACGGCTTCCATAGGCAGCTGCGCCACCATGCGCTGCAGCAGTGCTTCGATCAGCCTTGCGCTGTCCTCCTCGCCCTCGTGCAGTGCCTGCACCTTGGGCTTGGGCACCGTGGGCTCCACCTCGGTTTCGATCAGCTCATACACCGCATTTCGGCTCAGCGGCGCTGATTGCGCCTTCATGCCGCCCAGCTTGGGCAAAATCATACCGCTGCCGTCATATTCTTCTTCCTCCAGCCGAAACTGATCCAGCTGTTCGCCGTATGCCTGCCGCGCCTGCTCATATCGTGCGCGCCATTTCATCACTTCGCCCGTTTTTGCGGGGCGGGGCGCATTTTCACGCTGTTCTTTTATTTCTCTGCTCAAAACGGATCCCCCCATTTTTCCACAAGGCGCAGCCTTTCCTCCGGGCTGGCGCTTTCGTAATCCTCATACTGATCCTCGCTCCAATGCGCTTTTTTCCGAATCGGCTGCTCTGCCTTACTCGTCCAGTAGATGCAGAAGCCTCGCAGCGCATCCGGCGCGTGAGTCAGCTCGTGCGGCTCATTGGCCACATCGTTCGGCTTGTGTGCATCGTGCTGCAGGCCGGGCAGCGTGCGGATCAGATTCACGCACCCGGAAAAGATCTTCAGCCTTGGCGCTTTCTCGCCAAATTCATTTTTGCGCACAGCCAGCCATTCCTTTACCGCCAGCCAACCGGCTTCGCGGTCGTTGGCGGTTTTGGTAAGCCCCAGCCCCGCCTGTGCCCAGTAATCTGCCACGCTCTTGCCGGTTTCCTGCCGCCTGTTCCAAAGGTCGGGCGGGGCAAGCCGGGCATAGATTTCCTCGCTGCCCATCATCTGCTTGGCCTTTTCGATGGCCTGCGAAATGATCAGCCCGCTTTCGTAGCATTCCCGGTACACATAGCCGTTGCCTGCCTCGTCCACCGCGATCAGATAGGCGGCAAACATATCCAGGCCGTAGTCCATCGTATAATAGCGCCGCCAGTGCTTTGGCAGCACAAACGGCTCGCACACATGGGTCTCGCGCCGGAACTCCGGGAAAAACTGCCCTTCAAACAGATCCCATTCGCCATACAAAAGCGCCCGCTTCTGGTTTTCCGGCAGCTCGTTCAGTCGTGCCAGATATTCCGGGTCGCTCTCCATCAGAAAATGATTGTCCTGCACCCGGCTGGGCAAAAAGATCCGTGTGCGCCGTCCGGCCTTGAATTCGGTTTCCGGCGGGGCGGGATCGATAAATCTGGCCTTCACCCACTGATGCCCCACGCCGCCGGGGTTTGTGCTGCTTTTGATCTGCTTCGGAAAAGAGTTTGCACCGCGCAATCGGCTGAGCAGATACAGATACTGGCTCTCGGTAAAATGTGTCAGCTCGTCAAAGCGGATGGTGTCATACTCTGCGCCCTGATAGCGGTACACATCGCTTTCCGCATCGCAATAGCCGAATTCGATCGTGGAGCCGTTGCTGAATGTTCCCCTGTGCAGGCTGGCCGTATAGCGATAGCGCCCCTGCGGATAAATTTTCAGATGCTCGCGCACCAGCGTTCGCTCCAAGTCCGGAAAGGTTCGCCGCAGGATCAGCTGGCGGCTGCCCGCATACTGCAGCGCATACAGCAGTGCGTCGATCAGCTGGCCATAGCTTTTCCCGCCGCCCGCCGCGCCGCCAAACAGCACCTCGTCGGCCTTTGCCTGCAAAAAGGCTTGCTGGCGCGGGGTCACTTTAAGCTCCATGGCACTCGATCTCCTTCCCCGAGGCATCCAGCACACGGATCTTCACTTCCATGGGCTCTGCCTTTTCCTCTTCGGCCATTCCCCGGATTTTCACCAGCAGCTCAATGGCCTTCAGCTGTTCGGTGATCTTGGCCTCATCCGGCTTTTTGATGCGCCCCAGCGCAATGCTGCTCAGCCTTTTTTCCAGCTGCCGCGCGGTGGCAATGCCCCGCTCGGTATTTCTTTCTTTTTCCATCCGCTTCTCTTTCCTCCCTTCTCTATTTAGGGCAACACCGCACAATTCCCGCCTGACGGCTTAAGCACCGCTGCTGCGGCTGCGAAGCACAATCTGCGCCCGAAAAATACTCGATCGACCGCTGCCCCTGCTTCGGTTCGCTGTATCCGCCACTGGCGGCGCTCACCTTTGCAGCACAAAGTATTATCTGCGCTTTTTGCTTAGCAGCTTGCACCTCTCGCTCGCTGCATCGACACTTAGAATTATGCGGTATTGCCTGAGCTCTGTTCGCTTATTTTCTGGTTCGGCCTGTGGGCGGGCCCGCGCGCTGCCAGCACCCTCCCGGTCTGCAAACGCGCAGCCCGCCCGCCGATTTTCGCACGCCCCGGTCATCCGCCTGCGCAACCGTTTTGATCGCGGGTATCGGCTTCCGGGCACTTGCTTTGCCGCCCTTCTTCGGGCAGCCATGCAGAATCAGTTCTGCCTTCCTTGTCGGGGATCGGCCTCTCGCGCCGCCCATGGTCACTCCCGTGCCGGGGCCTGTCTGCGTGTGCCGTATCGCTTCCGACAAATTTAAAATACACCTGCCCTCCGGTGCTGCGTGAGGACATTGCCGCCCCACCGCCCTTCGCCGCGGGCTTTTCCGGTTCCGGGCAGTTTTTTGCTGTTTTTTTCGGTTTCTGTGCGGTATCGCTGCAGTGTCTGCCGGTTTTCGCCGGTTTTCCGGCGGTGCTCGCCGGTCTCACCCGGTGCTTTTTCGGTTTTTTATGCGCCCTTATCGGTTTTTTGCCCCAAAAAGCAAAAAGCTCCACGGCAAACACACCTTTGCCGTGGAGCTTTTTTCCTGAATATATACTGTTTTCCTGGATCTTTATCCAAAAAATCCCCCGCCGTGCGGCGGGGGATCGGTTTTTATCTTCATTTTGCAGCTTCCTGTTTTTTGCGCTCGTGTGCCGGGATATGCCCCTCGGCCAGCTTTTGCCAGCTGTTAAACACCGCACGCAGGTCAATGCCGTTGGCCTTATCCTTTTCCGAGGGATGCAGCATGGTGATCACCAGGCTGAACAAAACGCCCACGCCGGTATCAATGATGCGCGCAATGGTATAGCTCACATAGCCTGTCAGCGGCTGGGTGAACATCACCACAAAATACACCACCGTGCCGGGCTGAATGGCATTGTTGGCGCCAAAGGCAAGGTTTAAATAGATCACGCAGAAAAGCCCCGCCGCCATATAAATATAGTTGGGAATGCCAAACGGCGTGTTCACATACAGCCAATAAAACGGAATCACCATCAGCCCGCCCAGGAATGTGCCCACAAAGCGGTTGAATCCGTTGTGAAAGCCCTCCTGAAACTGGCTGCCCATGCCGTACACTGCGCCAATGCAGGCAAAGCAGGGGTTTCGCCCGTCCAAAAGATATTCGTACACCAGCGCCACCAGCAGGCAGGAGATCACGGTTTTCACCACGCGCATTCCCACGCCGGGCAGCTTGAAGGATCTGTTATGCATACTCTTTCCTCGTTTGTTCCATGGCTCCGGTTCCAAGGGGCCGTGATTCCGTTGCTTCTATTTTCATTATACCCCCCTCCTGCTGCTTTGCAAGCCCTCTCATCGCCAAAAGCGGGTGTTCTTGTCTTTTGTTCGTATTGTTTTCGCCTTTCCTTCAAACAAAGCCGCCGGGCAAGCAAAAGCCAATGCTTTGCTTGCCCGGCGGCAAAAAATCTTATGCGGTTTTTAAGCCCCGTTGTATCAGGCGTTGTTCACCTGGCTGGCAGCCACAGCGCAAGCCACGGTCATGCCCACCATGGGGTTGTTGCCTGCGCCGATCAGGCCCATCATTTCCACATGAGCGGGCACCGAGCTGGAGCCTGCAAACTGAGCATCGCCGTGCATACGGCCCATGCTGTCGGTCAGGCCATAGCTGGCAGGGCCTGCAGCCACATTGTCGGGGTGCAGGGTACGGCCCGTGCCGCCGCCCGAAGCCACCGAGAAGTACTTTTTGCCGTTCTCAATGGCCCACTTTTTATAAGTGCCTGCCACCAGATGCTGGAAGCGGGTGGGGTTGGTGGAGTTGCCGGTGATGGAGCACTGCACGCCCTCCAGCTTCATAATGGCCACGCCTTCCAGCACATCGTTTGCGCCGTAGCACTTCACAGCAGCGCGCTCGCCTTCCGAGAAGGGCACTTCCTTTACAACCTTCACTTCGCCGGTCTTAAAGTCAAACTCGGTCTGCACATAGGTAAAGCCATTGATACGGCTGATGATATAGGCAGCATCCTTGCCCAGGCCGTTCAGAATCACGCGCAGGGGTTTGGTGCGCACCTTGTTGGCGGTGCGGGCAATGCCGATAGCGCCTTCTGCGGCGGCAAAGCTTTCGTGGCCTGCCAGGAAGCAGAAGCACTCGGTATCCTCGTGCAGCAGCATTGCGCCCAGATTGCCATGGCCCAGGCCCACCTTGCGCTGCTCGGCCACCGAGCCGGGAATGGTAAAGGCCTCCAGGCCCTCGCCAATGGCAGCGGCGCAGTCCGAAGCGCTCTTGAGGCCGCGCTTTACCGCAATAGCGGTACCCAGCGTATAAGCCCAAACGGCATTGTCAAAGCAGATGGGCTGCACGCCGCGAATGATCTTGTCGCAGTCGATGCCCTTTGCAAGGAGCATCTCATTGGCGGCATCCAAAGATTCCAGCCCGTTTGCCTTCAGGCAGGCTTCAATTTTGGGCATACGGCGATCCATAGATTCAAAAGTTGCCATGTTTCTACTCCTCTCTTATTCTTCGCGGGGGTCAATGTACTTCACAGCGCCCTGCTCGGGAGCAAAGCGGCCGTAAGTGCCCACATTCTTCTCATAGGCTTCCTTGGGGTCCTTGCCGTGGCGGATGTCCTCCATCATTTTGCCAAGGCGAACGAACTGGTAGCCGATCACTTCGTTGTTGGCGTCCAGAGCCAGCTTCTGAATATAGCCCTCTGTCAGCTCCAGATAGCGCACACCCTTCTCCTTGGTGGAGAAAATGGTGCCGGTCATGCTGCGCAGGCCCTTGCCCAGGTCATCCAGGCCTGCGCCAATGGGCAAGCCGTCCTCCGAAAAAGCAGTCTGGCTGCGGCCGTAAACGATCTGCAAAAACAGCTCGCGCATGGCCACGTTGATGGCATCGCACACCAGGTCGGTGTTGAGTGCCTCCAACAGGGTTTTGCCGGGCAGAATTTCGCCTGCCATAGCGGCAGAATGGGTCATGCCCGAGCAGCCGATGGTTTCCACCAGTGCTTCCTCAATAATGCCGTTTTTGATGTTCAGCGAAAGCTTGCAGGTGCCCTGCTGGGGTGCACACCAGCCCACACCGTGGGTGTATCCGCTGATATCCTTGATCTCATAGGCCTTGGTCCACTCGCCCTCTTGGGGAATGGGAGCCGGGCCATGGTGAGGGCCCTTGGTAATCGGGCACATATTGGTTACTTGCTGAGAACACGCCATAATCACTCGCTCCTTTACTTATCATCGCATTTTGCATAAAAGATTCTTTCCCAAATCTTCGTAATTTTATTATAAGTGTCAACGCCGCTTTTTGCAAGTTATTTTTTTAACCAAGTCTATTGAAATGCGAAGTCCCACTCGGGGGGCCATATTTTGCCGATGGTATTTTTCTCTCCATAGCCTACATTTGTTTCCTCTGCTCAGCGCGCCAAACCAGCAAAACCGTCGCATCGCCTGATTTTACTGTTCCTGAACAGTCGGTTTCAGCCTTTTTGCGCACACCCCGCCCAAAATCGCTGCCCCCACGGCGATCCAGTGGCGGTAAGCTCCTTGCCCCAAATGTCGGTTCAGCGCCCAGCTGCCCAGGCTGCCCGCCGTCATGCCCAGCGCCATAAAGCCGTAGTTGATACCCGCGTGCGGCAGGCCGAACAGGTCGCTGGAAAGCGCCGGCATCACAGCCGCCAGCCCCGAATAGCAAAACGCCAGCCCCGTGTAGCACGCGATCAGCTGCCAGCCCGGCGCAAAGGCCAGCCACGCCGAAAGCGCAGCCAAGGCCGCAAACAGCGCCATGCACACTCTGCGCCGCCCGGCCGAATCGCTTTTCATCGGGCACAAAATGCGCCCCGCCGCACTGCCAAAGCTGCCCACCACAATGCTCAGGTGCGCCGCGCCTTCGCTCAGGCCCCGCTCCTGCCCCAGCTTTACGATCACCGGGCTGAACAGCAGCATGGTGGGCGCTGCCAGCAGCACCATGCCAAAGCACAGCCAAAATGGCCATGTGCGCAGCATTTCGCCGGGCAAAATATCCTTGGGCGGCTTGTTTTTGTTTTTTCCCTGTTCCTCCGGCTTCGGCTTGGGCGCGGGCGGGTTCACCAGCAGGCAGCTGGCCGCCGTACACACAGCCAGCATCACACCGCCCAAGGCGCCCAAGGCCCAGCGCATGCCCAGCTTTTCGCCCAGCACACGCACCCAAAGCGTTAAAAACCCGCCCGAAAGCCCCACGGCCCCGCCGATCAGCCCGGTTACAAAGCCTTTTCTGCCGGCATACCATTTTTGGGCGCAGCTCATCACAGCCGGATACAAAAACGCACTGCCCAGCCCGGCAGGCAGGCTGAACAGCAGCCAGAAAGCCTCGGCCTTTTCGGGCGGCAAAAACGCCGCGCCTATAAACGCACCGCTCAAAAGCGCCGTGCCCCACAGCCCCGCTGTGCGCGGGCCCTTGGCGTCCTGCAAAAACCCGCCCAGCAGGCACCCCAGGCCGTATGCCGCCACCAAAAACACAAACGCCAGCCCCACACCCTCTTCCTGCAGAGCATAGTGCTGCATCAGCGGCTCACGAAATGCGCCCCACGCCGCCGGGATTCCTGTTAAGATCTGGATCATCGCCCCCAGCACCACGATCATCCAGCGCCGCTGCGCCGCAAAGTTTTCCACAGTCTGCCCCCCTCTCTGTGGAAAAGTATGCACACGGCAGCCCAGTTTCATGCACTGCCCTTGCCAATCCCCCTTTATATGGATATAATGTTACTTATATAAAGCTATCCTATGGGCAAAGCCCATGAAATAACGGTGCCGCTGCCGGTTCTGCACACCGCTGCACAAAGGCGGTTTCGGCAAAGATCCTGCGGTGCCGATCAAAAGAAAAGGGGAAATATTTTTTATGAAAACCAGTCCTTTAAAAGGTATGCGCGATCTTCTGCCCGCTGAGCAGGCACTGCGCGACTATATTCAGGGCCAGATCCTGCAAACCTACCGCGCAGCCGGTTTCCAGCGCATTTCCACCCCCATGCTCGAGGATATGGAAAATCTGGATAAAAGCGACGGCGGCGATAATCTGAACCTGATCTTCAAGGTTTTAAAGCGCGGCGAAAAGCTGGCCGGTGCCCTTTCCCGCACCCCGGTGGAGGAAAAATCTCTTTCCGATATGGGCCTGCGCTATGATCTTACTCTGCCGCTTTCCCGCTATTACGCCGCCAACCGCGCCGAGCTGCCGCACCCCTTTAAGGTGATCCAGACCGACCGTGTGTTCCGCGCCGAGCGCCCGCAAAAGGGCCGTCTGCGCGAGTTTGTGCAGTGCGACATTGACATTCTGGGGGATGAAAGCCCCAATGCCGAGGTGGAATTGATTGACACCACCGCCCGTGCGCTGCTCAAGATCGGCTTTGATGATTTCGTGATCAACATCAACGACCGCCGCATTCTGCGCCGTATGCTGGAATCCATGGGCTTTGCCGCCGACACGCTGGACAGTGTGTGCATCACCTTTGATAAAATGGACAAGATCGGTGCCGACGGCGTGCGCAATGAGCTGACCGAAAAGGCCATGCCCGAGGCCGCTGTGCAGGCCCTGTATCATTTCCTCACCCAGGGCGACATGAGCCTTGACGCTGTCACCGCCGCCTGCGGCGATGCCGAAATTTCTTCGGATCTGCGCTATGTCATGGCCTGCTGCGAAAAGCTTTCGGGCGGCAAATACAAGGTTGCCTACTCCCCCAGTCTGGTGCGCGGCCAGGGCTACTACACCGGCATGGTGTTCGAGGCCACCAGCCAGCGCTTTGGCGGCGCTGTGGCAGGCGGCGGCCGCTATGACGAAATGGTGGGCAAGTTTATCGGCCAAAAGGTTCCCGCCGTGGGCTTCTCCATCGGCTTTGAGCGCGTGTGCGGCCTGCTGCTTGAGCAGGGCTATCAGATCCCGGGCGCACGCCCCCGCATGGCACTTTTGCATTTGCCCGACGCCGATTTTGCCGCCGTGGTTGCCAAGGCCAACACCCTGCGCGCCGAATACGATGTAAGCATTCTGCCGCAGGCCAAAAAGCTGGGCAAGCAGTTCGGCCAGCTGGAAAGCGCCGGTTTTGCCGCCGTGGCCTTTGCTGACAACGATGATATCCGCCATCTGGGCGCAAAAGCAGAGTAACACGGGTATCTGCCCGAAAAAAGGAGAAGATCGATCATGGCACAAGAAAACATTCGCAACCCTGAGCTGGTTCTGGCTCTGAATGTATTTAAAGCCGAAGACACCCCCGCCGCCCGCCGCGCCATTGCCACCGCTCTGGGCACCGCCAAGCTGCTGGCCCCCGTGGTGCTGGAGCAGCTTCCGCAGGAGCAGCCCGGCGCCGGTGCCCCGCAGGCCAAGGTGAAATACACCATGTTTGCCAAGCCCGACGGCACCAAGCTGTTTCCCGCCTTCACGGATATGGACGAAATGAAAAAATGGCAGGCCGAGCCCGGCCAGACCGTGGTGATGCGCCTGCAGGACTATGTGCAGCTGCTCATGCGTGAGGGCGCAGGCCTGGTGATCAACCCGCAGGGCCAGAATGTGTTTGTGCCCAAACAGATGGTTTTCCCGGCCCCCAAGCCTGTGGTATTTGATAAAAGCCGCCCCATCGGCATTGCCGATCCCACCGATCTGCCCGAAAAGATCCGCGACTGTGTGCAGAATGCACTTTCTGCCCAGCCCCAGATCAAAGAGGGCTGGCTGCGCATTATGCAGCAGGATCAAAAGCGTGCATGGCTGATGGTTCTTGCGCTGGATGAGGGCGTAGAGCTCAAGCAGGTGATGGAGCCGCTGCTCAAGGCCATGGCCCCCGTTATGGGCCAAAGCAGCATCACGCTCACCCTGCGCACCAGCGATCTGGGCAAGCAGGCCACCGCACAGGGGCTGCCCATCTACCTTCTGCTCGCCAATACACAAAGTATTGCCTGCGCTTTTGGCTTAGCATCTGCCGCACCTCGCTCGCCGTATCGGCACTTAGAATTATGCGGTATTGCCCTAATTTTTTTATTCCCTGCAACATTTCTGCTCCCCCGCGTGTATACAGGATAGAAACCGAAACCGATTTGTCCTATCTCACACCAAAGGAGGCTGCTTATGAAAAAAATGCTTTCTCTTCTTGCTGCTGCAGCGCTCACTGCCTCATTGGCGGGCTGCGGCGCATCCAAGTCCTACGCTTCCGCCAGCCGCCCGGCTATAGCAGAAACCGCTGAAGGTGCCTACGGCGTTTCCGATGATCTGGATGCCGGTTTTAACGGCTCGGGTGAAAGCACCGTTCTGCCGGAGGCTTCTTCGGCCCGCAAGATCATTTACACCTCGCAGCTGGATGTGGAAACCCGCGATTTTGATTCCTCGCACACGCTTTTGCGCAGCACCGCTGCCGAGCTTGGCGGCTATCTGGAAAGCAGCACCTGCTACGGCAGCGCCGAAAACGGCGACCGCTGCACCGACGATACCTATCGCATTCCCGCCGCGCATTATCAGGAGTTTTTAAACTCCGTGGGCGATATCGGCAGCATTACTTACCGCAGCGAGCAGACCGAGGATATCACCAGCCGCTATGTGGATGTGCAGGCCCGCATCGACAGTCTGGAAGCCCAGCGCACCCGCCTGCAGCAGCTGCGTGATCAGGCCGACACTCTGGAAGACCTTCTCACCATTGAATCGCAGCTCAGCGAAGTGCAGTATCAGTTGGAAAGCTACACCGCGCAGCGCACCCTGTACGACGATCAGGTGGATTACTGCACCGTAACAGTCAGCCTGAGCGAGGTGCAGGCCTACACGCCGGTGAACACCTTCTCCAGCCGCCTTTCCAGCGCCTTTGGCGAAAGCCTGCACGGCTTTGTCCGCTTCTGGCAGGATCTGGCCATTCTTCTGGTATATGCGCTGCCCTACCTTGCTGTGCTGGCCGTTCTGGCCGCGCTGCTGATCTTCGCGGCAAAGCGCCTGCCCCGCAAAAAGCGCACCCCCAGCGGCACCGCCAATTACAGCGCCCTGTATCAGCCTTCCACCGGTGAAAAGCCTGCGGCTTCTTCGGATAGCAAAGCAGAAAAGCCTGATAAAAAATAATCTTTTTTCTTACAGAATGCTATAGCAAAGCCCGCCCCGGTGCTGCCGTTTCAGCAGCACCGGGGCGGGCCGTTTTTATTTTATGCGATTTTCTGTGCCTTAGTTTTTCTCCTGCGGCACATAGGCAATGCTCAGATCACGCAGCTGCTTTTCGTCCACCACATCGGGTGCGCCGCTCATCAGCTCGCTGGCGTTCTGCACCTTGGGGAAGGCGATCACATCGCGAATGGAATCGCGGCCCAGCATCAGCATCACCATACGGTCCAGGCCATAGGCCATGCCGCCGTGCGGGGGTGCGCCGTAGCGGTAAGCATCCATCAGGAAACCAAAGCTGGCGCGGGCTTTTTCTTCGGTAAAGCCCAGTGCCTTAAACATACGGTCCTGCAAAACGGGGTCGTTCACACGGATGGAACCGCCGCCCAGCTCTACGCCGTTCAAAACGATGTCGTAGGCATCGGCATAGCACGAGCCCTGATCGGTTTCCACCTTGTCCAGGCTGTCAGCCGTGGGCATGGTGAAGGGATGGTGCATGGCCACCCAGCGGCCTTCCTCCTCGCTGTACTCAAACAGCGGGAAATCGGTCACCCACAGGAAGTTGAACTGCTTGGGGTCCATCAGGTTGGCACGACGGCCAATTTCAAGGCGCACCTGGCCCAAGGCAGTGCAGGCGGTCACACGCTTGGCATCGCTCACCAGCAGCAGCACATCGCCCACCTCGGCGTTCAGTGCGGTATGCAGGGCGTTCTTTTCCTCTTCGGTGAGGTTCTTTTCAAAGCTGGAGCTCACGGCATCGGCGGTAATGCGGGTGTATGCCATGCCCTTTGCGCCGTAGGTTTTGGCCACATCCACCAGCTTGTCGATGGTTTTGCGGGTCAGCAGCTCTGCCAGGCCCTTGGCATTGATGGCGCGGATCGTGCCGCCCTCGGCAATCACATTTGCAAAGGGCACAAAGGCGGTGTTTTTGAAGAGTTCGGTCACATTCTGCATTTCCATGCCGAAACGGGTATCCGGCTTGTCCGAGCCGTAGGTGTCCATGGCATCGTCCCACTTCATGCGGCGGAACGGCGTTTGCACTTCCACATCCAGAATTTCTTTCCACACCTTGGCGATCAGCCCCTCGTTCAGGGTCATGATATCGTCCGCGGTCACAAAGCTCAGCTCTTCGTCCACCTGTGTAAACTCGGGCTGGCGGTCTGCACGCAGATCCTCATCGCGAAAGCAGCGGGCGATCTGGAAGTAACGGTCAAAACCGGAAAGCATCAGCAGCTGCTTATACAGCTGCGGGCTTTGGGGCAGCGCATAAAAGTGGCCGGGATTCACACGGCTGGGCACCAGATAATCGCGTGCGCCTTCGGGCGTGCTCTTCATCAGCATGGGGGTTTCGATCTCGCAGAAGTGATTGTCGCAGAAATAATTGCGGATCACCTGACAAATGCGGCTGCGGATCACCAGCGGCTCATGCATACTGGGACGGCGCAGATCCAGATAGCGATACTTCAGGCGCAGCTCGTCTTTCACATGGATCTCATCGCGGATCTCAAACGGTGTGGTTTCCGCCCCGCTCAAAACCCGCAGCTCACTCACATACAGCTCCACAGCGCCGGTTTTGATCTTATCGGTCTTGGCGGCACGCTCGCGCAGCTTGCCCTTGCAGATCACCACATACTCGCTGTGCAGGCTTTCGGCCTTGGCAAAGGTATCCTTGGGAGTATCCTCGTCAAACACCAGCTGCAGAATGCCGCTGCTGTCACGCAGGTCGGCAAAAATAATGCCGCCCTTATCGCGGCTTTTTGCAATGGAACCGGCGCACACCATTTCGGTGCCCACATCGGCCATGCTCACTTCGCCGCAGTAATGGGTGCGGCGCAGATTGCCCATAGTTTCCATCTATTTCAGTCCCCTTTTTTCGGGCCTTGCAGCCCGGTAATTTCCAATTTTATATGCCTATTGACAGGCTATTTTTATTATAGCCTGTCTGTCCATACTTGGCAAGTGCTGCCAAAACTGTTTTTTATTTTTGGGCGTTTCTTTGCCGTGTCCCTTGCAATCCGGCGCGGTTTCCTATATATTAGATGTAGCGGGCGGCTTGGCCGCCTATCACACCGCCGCTGTCAAAGGGCCGCCAAAGCCCCGGCAGCATCGGTTATCAGGAAAGGAACCAACGACTATGGCAGAATTTAAATATGAGATCACCGAGCGCATCGCAGTGCTTTCCCAGAGTGCCAACGGCTGGGAGCGTCAGCTCAACATGGTAAGCTGGAACGAGCGCGAGCCCAAGTATGATATCCGCGACTGGTCGCCCGACGGCAGCAAAATGGGCAAGGGCATCAGCCTGAGCCACGATGAGATCGCCATTCTGAAGGGCATTCTGGACGAAATGGAGCTGTAAGCATGGATCAGCGCGAGGAGTTCCTCTCGATTTTTTCTCAGCATGTCACCCGCCCCGGTGCCGACAAACTGCTGGCTTGGCTTGACACCACCGATTTTTTCCGTGCCCCAGCCAGCACCCGTTTTCACGGGGCCTGTGCGGGCGGGCTTTTGATGCACAGCCTCAATGTGTATCACTGCCTGCGCGAGCATTATTTTGAGCCCGGCGACAGTGAAGAAAGCTTTGCGCTGTGCGCTTTGCTGCACGATGTGTGCAAGGCCAATTTTTATAAGCCCGGCACCCGCAATGTAAAAAACGAGGCGACCGGCCAGTGGGAAAAAGTGCCCACCTTCACCATTGAAGATGCTTTTCCCTACGGTCACGGCGAAAAAAGCGTGTTCTTGATCGAGCGTTTTGTGCGCTTAAAGCCCGCCGAGGCCGTGGCCATTCGCTGGCACATGGGCGGCTTTGACGATGCCGCCCGCGGCGGCTGCTTTGCCATCAGCCAGGCATACGACCAATATCCTTTGGCCGTCAAGTTGCATCTGGCCGATCTGGAAGCCACCTATTTAAAAGAAAAAGGCACCAGCGCCGTTCGGCGCTGAGCCTTTGCCCCACAAAAAAACTGCACCCTTCGGCTTTGTCCGATCCGGTGCAGTTTTTGTTTTTTATGAATCGCCCAAAATGCGGTTCAGCCGCTCTAAAATGCTTTCCACACGGTGGTTCATTTCGTGCTTTTGCTCTGCCGCAGACTGCTTGAGGTCAAGCGTTTCCGGCTGTTTTGTGGGGCGTGCCGCGGGCTTTTCCCTGGGCTCGGCAGGCTTTGCCGGTGCGGCAGGCTTTCCCGGCACAGGTGCAGCGGGCTTTGCCTCGCCGGGTGCCTCGGTGCGGCTATACGGGAAGCGCTGCATTTGCCCCTGCAGGTGATGTGCATTGGTTTCCGCCTCGCTCAGCGCATCATAGATAGGCTGTGTGGCGTTTTCCAGATCTCTGGCCGCGCGGAAAATGCTTTCGTCCACACGGTTCAGCCTTGCCCGCAGATCGGCCACGCCCCGGTTGATGGTTTCCGCGCCGCGCTTCATGCGCTCGCGCTCCGAGGCGGCTTTGTCCAGCAGCTCCATGCGAATTTCCGAAAGGCGGATCTCGCTTTCGTGCTGCAGCTGTTCCATCTGCTTGCGGGCCGAGGCCAACTGGCTTTCGGTTTGGGCCAGCTTTTGGTCGTACTCTGCCTTGGAACGGGCCAAAGCCTCTTTACAGCCTGCCTCCAGCTTTGCGGCCAGCTCTTTTTGCTGCTGCTTATACTGGGCCAGCGCCTGCACGGCGGCCTCGCGCTCGGCTTCGGCCTGCTGCAGCTTCTGGTTCAGCCGGGCCTTTTCCTCATCTGCCCCGCTCACTTGCTGCTGCTGTGCGGCCAGCTTTTCCTGCAGGCTCTTATTTTCTTCCTCCAGCGCATAGCGGTTTTTTTTCAGGGTCAAAAATTCCTGTTCGCGCTGAAAAAGCCTTTGCTTAAAATCCGATGCCTCGCAGCCCGTGCGGGTCAGTTTTTCCTGCAGGGCTGCATTTTCGGCTTTTTGGGCCTCGCTTTGGCTGTGCAGTTGTTCCAGCTGGGCGCGCAGATCATCGTTTTCACGCTTTAAACGGTCTTTTTCATCGTTCAGGCGGTTTTGCTCCGCACGGGCCTGCTGGGTATCACGCTCGTGCCGGGCATCCTCCTCCAGTTTCTGGGCGGCCAACTTGTCTATGTAGCGAAGCACCTGCTCACGGTTAAATCCCATCAAGCTGCTTCCAAAAGTGATCTCTTCCATGGCAAGGCTTCCTTTCTTTTGGTTTTTTCCCGGGCGCTTTAGTTGCCGCGGTTGTTCAGCATTCTCAGAATGTCATCAAAATAGCCGTTGTCCGAATCGTCCTCTGCCGGGGCCGGTGCAGCAGGCTGGCTGGGTGCGGCGGCGCTGGGCAAAGGCTGGCTGGTAACATTGAACATATTGCTGCTGAACACAGGCTCGGGCACGGGGGCCGATGCTGCCGGCTTGGCGGGCGCAGCGGCTGTGCCGGGCACAATGTCAAAGCCGGTGGCCACCACCGTGATGTTGATCTCGTCGCTCATGCTCTCATCAAAGGCAGTACCCCAAATAATGTTGGCATCGGGGTGTGCATTCTGGGTGATCAGGCTGGCGGCAGCTTCCACATCATCCAGGCCGATATCCGGGCTGGAGGTAAAGTTGATGATCACGCCGTGCGCCCCGGCAATGCTGGTTTCCAGCAGCGGGCTGGAAATGGCTGCCTTGGCGGCATTTTCGGCCTTGCCTGCACCCTTGGCGCTGCCCACACCCATGTGGGCATAGCCGGCATCCTTCATGGTAGAGCGCACGTCGGCAAAGTCCAGGTTGATGAAGGCAGGCACATTGATCAGTGCCGAAATGCTCTCCACGCCCTGGCGCAGCACATTGTCGGCAGCCTCAAAAGCGTTGATCATGGTGATCTTTTCCTGGCTGATCAGCTTCAGGCGCTCATTGGGGATCACGATCAAGCTGTCCACGTGCTGCAGCAGGTTGGCAATGCCCTGCTCGGCCAGGCTCTGCTTGCGGCGGCCCTCAAAGGCAAAGGGCTTGGTCACGATGCCAACGGTCAGAATGCCCAGTTCGTGTGCCACCTCGGCCACCACCGGGGCAGCGCCCGTGCCGGTGCCGCCGCCCATACCGGCGGTGATAAACACCATCTGCGCACCGCGCAGGGCATTGGCGATATCGTCCTTGCTTTCCTCGGCGGCGCGCTGGCCGATCTCGGGGTCAGCGCCTGCGCCGCGGCCCTTGGTGAGCTTTGCGCCCAGCTGCACCTTCATGGTGGCGCCGCTGTGGTTCAGTGCCTGCTGGTCCGTGTTCATGGCCACAAACTCAACGCCCTGCAGCCCTGCTGTCACCATGCGGTTCACAGCGTTGCCGCCGCCGCCGCCAACACCTACCACCTTGATGTTGGTTACATTTTGCATTTCCTCATCCAGAATAAAAGCCATGAAACAGTCCCCCTAAGCTTTGTCGTTTTATGTTGTCCGGCTGCTGTTTTTTATTTTCCCCTCCGGGGCAGCGCAGCAGCCGCGTTTTGTTTTGTTCAGGCAGGGTGATCAGCGTTTGGGCACTCCATCCGACACTAATCACACTATATTTAATAGTGTAACAAATACGCCCTTTAAAATCAAGTACCGCTTCATAAATAAATCAAAGGTTGTGTGTCGATTTTTCTTCCCTGCACCGTTTTTGTACGCACATTTGCCCCCAGCTTTCGCAGCATGGCCGCCAGGCACGGATAGCCGCGGTCAATGTGCCCGGCATCCCACACGGTGCTAAGTTCGTTTTGTGCCCCCAGCGCCGCCAGCACCAGCGCCGCCCCGCCCCGCAGATCCGGCGCATAGCATTCGGCCCCGTGCAGCGTTTGCCTGCCCGCAATGCACAGCGTGCGCCCCTTCACCTGCACATCTGCGCCCATGGCCGCAAACTGCGCCGCACAGGCGAAGCGCTTTTCAAACAGGGTATCGCAGATCTCGGTCGTGCCCTCGGCCCGCAGCATGGCTGCCGCCAGCAAAGGCGCATTGTCGGTGGCAAAGCCGGGCCATGCCCCCGTGCAGATTTTTCCCACTCCCTGCAGCCTTCCCTCGGCCTGAATGCACACGCCGTTTTGCCGTTCCACGCGGCAGCCCGCGCGCTCCAACAGCTGCAGGATATCCTGCATTTCATCTGCCCGGGCGTTGGGCAGCTCCACCCGCCCCCCGGCGCTGGCAGCGGCGCAGGCCAGCGTAGCGCCGATGATGCGGTCCGGCAGCGGGGTAAACGCACACCCGCCCAGCTCCGGCGTGCCCCGCACCCGAATGATGGGGGTGCCTGCACCGTGAATATCCGCCCCGCACCGGTTCAGAAAATCAGCCAGATCCTTCACTTCCGGCTCGCAGGCCGCACCGCGCAGAACGCTTGCCCCCTGTGCGCCGGCCGCCGCCATCAGCAGCGTTTCGGTAGCCCCCACGCTCGGAATGCGCAGCGTGTAGTCTGCCCCGTGCAAAACGCCGTTTCGGGTAAGCGTAACGGTTTTGGGCTGCCATGTGATCTTTGCTCCCATGCGGGCCAGCCCTTCCAGATGAATGTCGATCAGCCTTGGCCCCAGGCGGCACCCGCCGGGCATGGGCATGGTCACCCGGCCCGTTTTGTGCAGCACCGGCGCCAAATAAAAAATCGAGCTGCGCATGGCCGCCGCCAGATCCCACGGCAGCTCACTGCACAGCATGGGCCCCGGCGCGATGGTAAGCGGCGCGCGCGGCGGGCGGCAGGGCGTTTTTCCCAGCGTTTCCAGCAGCTGCAGGCTGGTGCGTACATCGCTTGTGCGGGGCACACGGTGCAGCACCACCGTTTCGCTGCACAAAAGCGTTGCCGCCAATATGGGCAGCACGCTGTTTTTTGCCGCCGGTAACACACAGCGCCCCTGCAGCGGTGTACCGCCCACGATTCGATACTGCTTCATTGCTCCGCCTCCCCATGCCGCCCCACGGCGGCCCTTTCTGCCAGCCTATGCGCCCGGGGCCGCCGGTGTGCAGCTTTTTGACAAATTCTTTTTTATCCTTTATGATTAAAGCGTATCCGCTATGATTAAAGCGTATCCGCAAAAGCCGCGCCATCGGCTGCTGCGCCCAAAGCCTTGCAGCGAGGCCGCGTTATACAAGGTTTTATCTTTCAATTCTCTTATTCCGGAGGGATGCTATGCATACGCTGTTTGCTCTGATCACCTTGGCGCTTGCCGCCGCCGTTTTTGCTTGGGAAGGGCTTTGCTGCCTGCGCACAGGCGATTTTCGCGCCGAGCTTTCCCGCCGTTTTTCCTGCGAGCACGCCCTGTTTGGCGATTTTTGCTGGGGCCAGCGCCAAAAGCTGGCCGGGCCGCTGTATTTTGCCGCCCTGTTCGTACTGCTGTTCGGCCGCATTTTTCTGCACGCCAGCCAGTTGTACACCGTCACGCCTCCATGGGTATACGGCTCCATGTATCTGCTGTACCCCGTGATCTACATACTGCTTCTGTGCAAATTCTTTTTTTGCACACGCTATGATCTGCGCCAGCTGCTTGTCGTTTTGGCGTTTTACATTTTCACTATGGCTGCGATCCTCCCAGCGTACGAGCAGGATATTTTTGCGCTTTTCGGCTTTGCAGCCGCCTTCAAGGATATCAGCTGGCGCAAAGCCCTTGCCTGGTTTGCCGCCTTCACCACCGCCATGGCAGCGGTTCTGATCGTTCTTTCGTTGTCAGGTGTACTTTTGATCTGGCATCCCGAGTTTAGCTCTCGCATGGAACTCGGGTTTGAAAATCCCAATCATCTGAGCCGCGTTCTCCTCAGCATCGTCACCGCCTTCCTGTTGCTGCTGCCGGCACAAAAACGCCAACTCGCCGCCCTTTGGATGCTGCTTCCCACCCTGTTGTTTGTCAAAAAATTTCCCGGCTCCCGCAGCGTGTTTCTTGCACTCGCTGTTTTGATCCTGCTCTGCCTTTTGTTCCCTCTGGTATGCCGGGTACTGCAAAACCGGGCCATTCGCGGCCTTTTATCCGCCGTGCCCCTGTTTTTGCTGGCAGCCAGCGCCGTAGCCGCATGGGGCTATGATCCCAGCAATGCCGTATGGGAAAAGATCGCCCGATTTTCCAACGGGCGGCTGCAAAACTGGCGTTATACCACCACGCTGGCTTCCCCCCGTCTGCTGGCACAAGAGCTTCCCAAAAGCCCTGCGCCCGGGATGGATGCGCCTATCATCGACAACAGCTATTTTTATATGCTTTATCGAGGCGGTATTCTGCTGACCATTGTTCTGGTCATACTTTCCTGCCTTTTGATCTACCGCCTGTTAAAAGCACGCCGCTACTGGTTTGTGTGTGTGCTTTTCTGCTGGATCACACACAGCCCCTTTGAATCCTTTTTCTTCTGCATATTCAGCAACTTCATGCTGCTTTTGTTTGCCCCGCTGCTGTTCGGCCAGCCTTTTCCCGAGGACGGCACACCCTCAAAAGCCACTTAAACGCCAGGCGGCGCAAAGCTTTTTTGCTTTGCGCCGCCTTTTTTCATCCGGTCAGGATCGGCTGCAGCTGCCTGCCGTGCAGCGCGCTGTGCAAGGTGTCGCCCAGCAGCTCAAAATCGCTTTGCAGGCTGTAGGGCTTGTGTACGGGGTCATCCTGCCCAAACGGCACAAAATAAAAATTTTTGCGGGCCAGCAGGCTGCCGATATGCATTGCGCTGCCGCAAAGGCCATCGTTTGTTGAGGGCGCCACCACAATGGGGCAGCCCGTGCGCAAAAGACTTTTGGCCGCCAGCGTGACCGGCGTATCGCCAATGCTCAGATCCAGCTTTGCCAGGGTAGCGCCCGTACACGGCGCGATCACCATGGCCTCGGCCTGCCTTCCCGGGCCCAGGGGCTCCACCTGCGGCAGCGTGTGTCGCACCGGGCTGCCCGTGATCTCCTGCAGTTTTTGCTTCCAGTCCTCGGCACGGCCAAAGCGTGTGTCGGTTTCTGCGGCCTGAAAGCTCATCACCGGGATCATCTGCACCCCCTGCGCCGCCAAACGCATCATCTGCGGCAGCACCTTGGAATAGGTGCAAAAGCTCCCTGTCAGTGCAAACACGATGGTGCATCCATCCTTCACTCAGGCTCCCTCCTCTCGCTCACGGATCATCTGCAGCACGGTGCGCCCCACCAGCTCTCCCGCTGTTTCAGGGGCAAAGCGGGCGGGCAGGCTCAGCGCGTGCATGGCACGCACCCCCAGCGCCCGGGCTGCAGCAAAATCGGTTCCGCCGGGCTCACTGGCAAGATCCACCACCAGCGTGCCGGGCTGCAGCGCCTCCAGAACGCCCCGGGTGATCACCAACGCCGGGGCGGTGTTCACCACACAGTCGGCCTGTGCCGCTGCCTTTTCCAGCTGCGCCGGGTCCACCGCACGGCATCCGTCGGCCATGGCCTGTGCGCGCACACCGGGCCTTCTGGCCGCCACCGTCACCTGCGCTTTCAGCCCCAGCAGCCGCACAGCCAGCGCCCGCCCAATGCGCCCATAGCCCACCACCAGCACATTGCTGCCCCATAGGGTACGGGGCCGGTTTTGCAAAAGCAGTGCCAGGCACCCCTCGGCGGTGGGCACCGCGTTCCACTGGGCCAGCTGATCGCACCGGTAGTAATCCCAAATGGGAATGCCCGCTGCCTGCCCGGCTGCCTGCACGGCCTCGCTCACCCGGCCGCCAAACGCCACCGTTCCCGGGCGTGCAGCGCGCAGCAGCCGCGCCAGCCCCACACGGTGGGCATCCAGCGGCATGGGCAGCAAAATATAATCTGCCCGGTACACCTCCTCTGCCCCGGTAACCGTGCAGCCTTGTTTTTCCAGCCAGCGCCCGGCCGCCTGCTGGCGGGCATCGCCTCCCACCACCGAAAAAGTTCTTTGCATAAAGTCCCACCCCTTCCGCTGTTTGCCCCATGCTATGCGCTTTGCCTTTGTTGGGTGAGAATTTTTGCCCAAAGTGTTTATTTTGTATGCGGAACATTATATAATAAGAAATAGACTTATTTCACAGTGCCCCACGGCGCCGTTTTTCATAAAGGAGCGATCGCTTATGTCTTATTCTACTTACAACCCCCATCTTCTGGATGGCATTCACCGTCTGCACTTTATCGGCGTGGGCGGCAGCGGCATGTATCCGCTGGTTCAGATCATGCACAAGCGCGGCTATCAGATCACCGGCAGCGATGTAGAGCAAACCAAGGTTACCGACTCCGAGCAGGCCATGGGCATCAAAGTGTTCTTTGGCCACGCCGCCGAAAACATCGGCAATGCCCAGATGATCGTATACAGCGCCGCCATTCACGAGGATAACCCCGAAATGCAGGCCGCCCACGCAGCGGGCATTCCCTGCATTGAGCGCAGCATTCTTCTGGGCTTTGTAAGCCGTGTTTATGAACACAGCGTGTGCATCAGCGGCACCCACGGCAAAACCACCACCACCAGTATGTTCACTACTATGCTGGAGCTTGCGGGGCGTGATCCCGGCGCGGTGATCGGCGGCAAGCTGCCCCTGATCGGCGGCTACGGCAAGGCCGGCAGCGGTGAAAGCATCGTGATCGAATCCTGCGAATACAGCGAAACCTTTTTGAATCTTGCCCCCACTCTGGGCGTTGTGCTGAACATTGACAACGATCATCTGGAATATTACGGCACGATGGAAAACCTGAAGCAGGCTTTCCGCAAATTCGCGCTGCTCAGCCGCACGGTGTGCTATAACGCCGACGATACCAACACCTGCGATGCCCTTGCAGGCATCGATCGCCCCACCATCACCTTTGGCATCACCGCCGATGCCGATTATAAGGCCGTGAATATTCAGGAATACAAGCCCGGCTTCTATGCATTTGATGTGCTGGAGCATGGTGCGCCCTTTGCCCATCTGAAGCTGGGCGTGCCCGGCCGGCACAATGTGTACAATGCGCTGTCGCTGTGCTGCGGTGTGCGTGAGCTGGGCCTTGTGCCCGAGGATGCCGTGCGCGCTGCCGCCAATTTCACAGGGGCAGGCCGCCGCTTTCAGATCAAGGGCGAGTGCAACGGCGCACCCGTGGTAGACGATTACGCACATCATCCTGCCGAGCTGCGCGCCACGCTTTCCACGGCGCGCGCCATGGGCTATAAGCGCATTATTGCCGTGCATCAGCCGTTCACTTATTCCCGCACCAAGGCTTTGATGAACGATTTTGCCGAGGTTCTCTCCATGGCCGATCAGGTGGTGCTGCTGCCCATCATGGGCAGCCGTGAAGTAGACGATGGCTCGGTGCGCAGCGAAGACCTTGCCGCCAAGCTGCCGGGCAGCGTGGTGGTGGACGGTTTAAAGAGTGCCGCCGACTGGGTAAAGGCCCATGCCCGCCCCGGTGATCTGGTGGTGTGCATGAGCTGCGGCGATCTGTACAAAGCCTGCGATATGATGGTAGAATAACGCCGAATAAACCAGCAGGGGCCGGGAAATTTCCCGGCCCCTGCTGGTTTTCTTCAGAGCAATGCCGCACAATGCCATGTGCCGATACCGCGGGGTTTCGTGCGGCATGCCTTAGGGCAATACCGCACAATTCTAAGTGCCGATGCAGCGAGCGAGAAGTGCAAGCTGCTAAGCAAAAAGCGCAGATAATACTGGGTGTATTATCGAGCATTTTTCGGGCGCAGATTGTGCTTCGCAGCCGCGGCAGCGGTGCTTAAGCCGTCAGGCGGGAATTGGGCGGCATTGCCTTAGGTACTGTTTAACCCAATGGATACCCCCAGCGCCTGATCCACGCGCTGCATATCCTCGGGCCCCACCTGCCCTGCTTTTTCCCGCAGGCGGTGCTTATCCAATGTGCGAATCTGCTCCAGCAGCACCACACTGTCGCGGCTCAGGCCGCAGCGGTCAGCCCGAATGCCAATGTGCGTGGGCAGGCGGTTTTTATCCTGCCTGCTGGTAATGGCTGCTGCGATCACCGTGGGGCTGTGCCGGTTGCCGATATCGTTCTGCACGATCAGCACCGGGCGAATGCCGCCCTGCTCGCTGCCCACCACGGGGCTGAGATCTGCGTAAAAAACTTCTCCTCTGTGCACTTCCATGCTTCTGCCCTCCCCCACAGAATGTTCGGTTTGCGGTGTGGGAGCGCCTTGGCCTCCCCCTGCATTCAGTATAAGCAGAGGGGCATGGCTTTAATCACCCATGGTATCCATTTTTTCCAAAACCGTCATGGCTGCGGCCAGCCCGGCTTCATGCGTCAGGCTCAAATGGGCCCGCAGCCCCTGCGCCTGCAGCCACTCGGCAGCGCTGCCCTCCAAAGCATAATACGGTGCGCCGCTTTCTTTGCGCAGCGCTTGCAGCTCGGCCAGCGGAAATCCGCCCAGGCCGGTGCCCGCTGCCTTTAAAAAAGCCTCCTTGGCGGCAAAGCAGGCCGCCGCACTTTCGGCGCGGCGATTTTCCCCCAGCGCCTGCAGCGCCGCCCATTCGGCGCTGCCGAACACACGCTTGCAAAAGGTTTCGCTTTGCAGGCTTTTTTTCATGCGCTCGATTTTGCACAGATCATAGCCGATCCCATAGATCATGCACCTTTCCCTCCCGATTTTTTTGCCTTTATTATACTCAAACCCGCCTAAAAAGGCAAATCAGACAGGTTTCGCTTGCAAGTGTGCCTTTTTTCGGGTATAATAAATTTAAATTTTTAAACCGCAGCAAAAAAAAGAAAGGATGATGCACCCATGGCAGATGCTACCGCTGTATTTTCACTGCGCGATGAACAGGATCAAGAGCTGCGCGCCGCCCTGCAGGAGATTTATTCCGCATTGCAGGAAAAGGGCTACAATCCTGTAAACCAGATCGTAGGCTATCTCCTTTCTGAAGATCCCACCTACATCACCACCTACAAAAACGCCCGCAACCTGATCCGCAAGATCGACCGTGACGATCTTCTGCAATCCATGGTTCGCAGCTATGTAGGCCAAGCATAACAGCCAGACAGCGCCGCAGCTTTCAAAGCTGCAGCGCTGTTTTTATGCCCGTTTTTCCAAAAAAGCCGCCCCGGCCGGGGCGGCTTTTGCTGTTTTGCTCAATAGGCGATATTCATATCCACATTGGCAGAAATGCCGGGCACACGGCCCTTGCTGCTGTACTGCCAGATCTTATAGCTGTACTTAAAGTCCAGATTGTCGCGGTACTGTGCGATCCAAATGCTGTACTTGCTGATGTTGGCATAGCTCAGGCTGTTGTAGAACCAGCTGGCGTAAGAATACACACCTGCCGAATAGCCTGCATTGCGAATGGTTTCGCAGAATGCCACGGCGCAGGCCGTGCGGGTTTCACGCGAGATTCCGTTGGCGCGGCCGCCCGCCACATATTCGGTGTCATAGTAAATGGGATAGTTCAGCCGGTAGCCGCCGCACAGGCTCAGCACCATGCTGGCTTCCTCCACGGCCTCTTCCTCGTTTACAGCCTGGCTGTAGAAGTAAAGGCCCACGGGAATGCCCGCCGAGGAAGCGCCCTGAATGTTGGCGCGGAACTGGCTGTCCTCTACCAGTGCGCCGCTGCCGTAGCCGCGGTAGCCCACACGGATAATGGCAAAATCCACACCGCTTGCCTTCACCTGGCTCCAGTTGATGCTGCCCTGGAATTTGGAAACATCAATGCCCCGGCTCTGGCTTTGCAGGCCGCCGTTGCCGCCAAAGGTGTACATGATGCCCTGGATCACCTGCTGGCCCTTTACCGGCTCGTGGGAATCGGGGTCAAAATAATAGCGCACCCCATCCAGGGTCTGCCAGCCGGTGTAAACCTTTTTGGTGTCGGTTTTCACGCTGCCGTCAAAGCCTTTTTCTTTCAGTCCGTCCACATTCAACTCGTTCGGCCAGCTGCTGAAATCGTATGTATGGCTGGGCGTGGGGGTAGGCGTGGGCGATTCACTGGGCAGCGGAGTGGGGGTCGCCGTTGCTTCCGGGGTGGGGGTGGGCGTTTCGCTGGGTACTGGGGTAGGCGTAGGCGTCACCTCCGGGGTGGGGGTGGGGGTAGGGGTGGGGGTAGGCGTGGGGGTGGGGGTAGGCGTGGGTTCCTGCGTAGGCTCCGGAGAGGCGGTTGACGTGGGTTCCGGCGTGGGCTTTGTGGGCACCGAGCTGCCGGTTTCCGAAGATGCCTCCGAGGAAGCGCCATTTTCCGAGGAAGCAGTGTTTTCTTCCCCGGAAGCCGGGTCATCGCTCAGCATCCGCACACTGCCGCCGCTGGCCTTGCCCAAAAATTCGATCTTTGCCCCCGGCACAAAGGCTGCGGCATACATATTGGCGCTGCCGTCTTTTTTTGCGCCCACGATCTTACCGTCCTGATACACAGGCTTATACGGGCTGGATTTGCCGCCAATGGTCAGGTATCCGTTTCCATCCACCTTGCCGTCAAAATAGCTGGTGCCGCTTTCGTCCGACACGCTGGATTCCGCATAGCGCACCGTATCCTTCAGCTGCTCGGCCACCACATTGGCATTGCCGTAGTTCGAGTCTTCGGCCGACTCTGTCACCTGGCTGGCCTGCACGATTTTTTCCTTTACGGCCTGCGTGTCTGCCTTGTACACCACTTTTTCCTTTACGGTCACGGTTTGCTGCTCGGGCAGAATATAGCCGTCGTGCTGCTGCAGAGCCACCGTGTATTCGCCGGGCTTCACATCCTCGGCCAGTGCCGTGCCGGTTTCCGCATCCAGCGCAGCCTCGGTGGTGTTGCCGCTTTTGTCCGTGATCAGCACATTCAGCTCCACGCCGCGCAGGGGCGTTGAGTCAATAAAGCACACATCCTCATCGCCGTTTTGGGTTTTCTGTGCTTTTGCCATGCTGCGGGCTGCACCGGCAGCCACCTCCAGCAGGGGCATGCTTTCCCCTTCCGGGGTGGTGTTTTCCATGGGGCGATACACCGCCACGCCGATGTCCTGCTGGATCACGCTGATCTCCATGCTCAGCGGCACATCCTTGGGCGTGGGGGCCGGTGTGGGGCTGGGCGTGGGCTCGGCTGCCGCCATAGCCTCGGCGCTCACCGCATTTTGCGATTGGCCGGAGCCAGAGATCGCCAGTGCGGCGGCACTTCCGCCTGCGCCCACCAAAATAGCCGCGCAAAGTCCCAGCGCGGTAAGCGATTTATACAGCGGCATGGAAAGGAATCGCCCTTTCCACCCGGCCGAAAAATACTTTGCAAGATCCTTTTTCATCAGGTTTTCCCTCCGGAATGCATTCCTTTGCCGCACAGGATGCAGCACAAAAGAAAAAATAGGCCATATGTGTGTTATTATAGCACACATATAGCCTATTCGTCTATTTTTTGGTAAATTTTTTCAGGATTTTTCAGTTTATTTTATTCAGCCATGGCGCGCGGCGCATAACACGCCACCAAAAGCTCCACACACGCGCCGTAGCTGGCCATGCCCATCGTTTGGCCGTAGCCCTTGATAAAGGCGCTGTAATTTTTCTGGCTCACCGTTTTTACAGGGCCCTGCCGGGCATTCCAATAGGCGCTGTTGTCGGCAAGGTCGGCGCTGGCAGCAGGGCACAGCCCCGCGGCAGCCTCTATGGCCGACTCCGGGTCGGCGCGAAGCAGCGCATTGTACAAATGGATATACCCAAACAGCCAGCCGGAATATTCATACACCGCATTGCCCGAAAGCTCGCTGGCGCGCACGGCGCAAAAATTCGCCTCCTGTTCGGGCGCAACGCCGCGCTGGTGGCTGATCTCGTGCGCCACGGTGGCCGGGATCAGCACCGCCGGGCAATCCACATTCACGGTGGTTTCCCCGGCCAGCGGAAACAGATACCCCGTAAAGCCCGCAAGGCTCATCAGCTTGGAATAGGCCGCCGGTTTGATTTTTCTTTCCGGCCCGGCCAAAGCGGGATATTCCCGCTGCATTCCGTTGTAAAGCCCCTGAGCCTGCTGCAGAATTTCCTCAGCACTCACGGCAAACAGACCGTTTTCCGTGCGGGGCACCTGCTGTGCCGTTTCGTTTACCCTGTCGCGGAACCACAGGGTGACCGTGCGCAGCTCCTCCACCTGCACCGCACGGGCCTGCAGGCCGGTTTTCCGGGCAAAGCTTTCGCCGTAATACTGGGTGCCCCAAAAAGCGCACACTGCCGCATACACCCACACGCCGAATGCGCAGATGCCCAAAAGCCGCCCGGCCCAGTTTACCGCAGCGCCGTGCGCCATGCGCCACACCGTGTTTGCCGCCAGCGCCAGCACTGCGGCCCCCGCCAGCGTACACACGGCCTCGGCCACACTGAAAGACACCTTGTCTGCCCATGCGCTCATCGCCTGCTTGTAGGGCATGGAAACATGGCCGAGCCACCACTGCATGGCCGCCGGGTCTTTTCGGAAAATGCGAAACAGCGCCAGCGCTGCCAGCCCGGCCAGCAGCCACACCAGCGGCGGCAGCAGCGCCGTGATCTTACTTTTCATACAAGATCCCCAGCTTGGCCAAAGCGGCCCGCACACGCGCCAGACATTCCCGGTTGGGCGCGCACAGCGTGTGCAAATGCACGCCGCCTGTGGTGCGGCTCACCAGCCCATCGGGAAATTCGTGCGCTTTTTCAATAAAGCGGTCAGCATCATAGCGGCTTGCAATGTGCAGCTGGCCTGTAAGCTCGCCGTACAGCGGATTTTCCACAGTCACATCCAACAGCGATGCGCCGTTATCCACCACGCAGTACAGCTCCTGACGCAGCTGTTCTTCCCCCGTGTGGCAGCAGGCCACCATCTCACGGCAGCCCTGCATGGTGTCTGCACTGCTCACATAGCCGCGCGGCGTAGAACGAATATCACAGCCGCCTGCGCGCAAAAGGGCCACATCGCCCACCACGATCTGCCGCGAGACTCCCAGCTGTTTGGCAAGGCCGGAGGCACTCAGCGGCCCCGGGGCATTCTGCAAAAGTTCCTTCAGTTTTTCTCGGCGTTCCTGCGCTGCCATGTTACCCCTCCTGTGTTTTTTCTGTATCCTCTGTCTGCACCCCGGCGGCCTGCGCCGTTTTTTCGGATGCCCTTTTCTGTATGTCATTTTCGTTTGCCATTTAACATCCAATATTATAAAATAACTTCCTGTATCTGTCACGCAATAATTCAGAATTTGTTTTCATGGCCAGAAGCGCGAAATTCAGCTGTCTGTTTTCCCATCCACCGCTTTTCTATGCCAAGAACCGCTGGGCATTTTTGCCCGGCGGCTCTTGGTTGATATTCTAAACACAGGCTTACCCGCCGGAATGCGCCCCGTGGCCCACGATCTTTTTATAATTCTGCGGGTCGGTATCGCCTTCGGTGTTCAGCAGCAGCACCACGGAATCCGGCCCAAGGCCCAGTGCGCTGCGCATGGGCTGCAGCTCGGCGTTCGTACACAGCAGCGAAAGCAGCCCCGCGCCCACCGCGCCGGATTCCCCCGAGATCACCGGCACATCACCCGGGGCAGGATCAGCCAGAACGCGCATTCCGTGCGCGGAAACGCTATCCGGACAGGCAAAATAAAACCTTGCCAGATCCCGCAAAATCGGCCATGTAATGCCGCACGGCTCGGCGCAGTTCAGCCCTGCCATCATGGTTTCGCCGCTGCCGCACGCCGCATGGGGCGCGCCGTCTGCCTTTTGTGCCGATGCATAAATACAGGCCGCCTCACACGGCTCCACAATGCTCACGCAGGGCAGCGCTTTGCCGCAGCTGCACGCCAGCGCCCCCAGCACGCCCCCGGCCATAGCGCCCACACCCGCCTGCAAAAACACATGGGTGGGCGCTGCAAAGCCCTGCTGGCCCATTTGGCGCAGGGCCTCATACACCATGGTGGTATACCCCTGCACGATCCAGCGGGGCACCTGCTCATACCCCGGCCACGAGGTGTCCTGCACCAGAAACCAGCCCTTTTCTTTGGCAAGGGCGGCGGTGTAGCGCACGGTATCGTCATAGTTCCTATCTGTAATGGTCACTTCGGCGCTGCCCGCATCGCGAATGGCCTGCGCGCGCACCGGTGCCGAGCCCTTTGGCATATACACATAGGCTTTGCAGCCCAGCATTCCCGCCGCCCACGAAACGCCCTTGCCGTGGTTGCCGTCGGTCGTGGTGATGAACACCATTTGAGAAATCTGGGGCCGCAGGCTTTTTTGCTGCAGCTGCGCCAGCGTGGCTGTGCGGTAGTCCAGCCCCAGATGCTCGCACACTACGCGGCACAGCGCATACAGCCCGCCCAGCCCTTTAAAGGCATTCAGCCCAAATCGCTTGGATTCATCCTTCACCAGCACAGCCCGCACCCCCAGTGTTTGGGCAAGGCCGGAAAGCCCCACCAGCGGTGTGGGCGCATAGCCGGGGGCCGAGGCCTGCCAGCGGCGCACCGGCCCGGTGGCCTGTTCTGAAAGGAATTCCGGTGTGTTCTCGGCTGTAAAGTGCGGATTTTCCAGCATTTGAATGCCGCTTGCTGTATATTCTTTTGGCATGGCAGTTTTCCTTTCCGGTGTGATTTTTAAAGGGCGATCCCTCTCCGGTATTCGTGCCGCTGCGGCAAAGGCTGTGCCCCGGCCGTTCGGCGGAAATTGCGTGGAAATACCCTGAGTTTTGGATTTTGTTTATTATATCATGGAGCAACGCGGAATGATATAATTTGCCATGTTTTTCGGTTTCCGGCAATAAGCCGGGGAGAAAAACGGCACCGAAATAAGTATAACGGCTTTGCCGCCTCTTTCTTGCATTTCGCCATGGATTGTTTTATAGTATAGCTATCGGCAAAATTTCGCCGCCTCCGGCTGGCAAAGGCAGGTTTGTTTTTATGGTCACTCTCACACTCACGCATTTTCTTATTGTTTGCCCCTTGGTTTTTTTAGCGGGCTTTGTGGATGCCGTTGCAGGCGGCGGCGGGCTGATCAGCCTGCCTGCCTATCTGATCAGCGGCCTGCCCGTACACAACGCCATCGGCACCAACAAGCTCAGCAGCTTTATGGGCACCAGCCTTGCCACCTACGGCTATGCGCGCAAGGGTTATATTCCCTGGAAGCTCAGCTCGGTGTGCGTGGTCATTGCCCTGATCGGCTCCACCTTGGGTGCCAATCTCGCCCTGCTGATTGACGATTCCATTTTTAAGCTGATCATGCTGATCATTCTGCCGCTCACCGGCGTGTATGTAATGCGCAGCAAATCGCTGCAGGGCGATGCCGCCGCGGCCTCCGCTTCACAAAAGCGCATGGTTCTGGTAAGCCTTGGGGCGGCCTTGGTGATCGGCATTTACGATGGCTTTTACGGCCCGGGCACCGGCACCTTTTTGCTGCTGATCCTCACCGGGCTGGGGCATATGTCCCTGCAAAAGGCCAACGGCATCAGCAAGGCCATCAACCTTGCCACCAACGCCGCGGCTCTGGTAGTGTATCTGCAAAACGGCAAGGTGCTGTTTTCGTTGGGCCTTGCGGCCGGTGCATTCAGCTTGTTGGGCAGCTGGCTCGGCGTTCGCTTTTTTGAAAAGGGCGGCAGCAAATCGGTCAAGCTGATCATTCCCATTGTGCTGGTGCTGTTCTTTATCAAAATTCTTTCCGAAATGCTGCCTGTGTGGCTTACGCAATTCTCAATTTCTGTATAATTTTTGTTTTTTATACAATTTGTATCAAAGAAAATGCCATGTTTGCACACTTTTGCTGCAAACATGGCATTTGTGTTATAATATAGATGTTGCCAAAACCTGAAAGGAGGTGTTTTCCATGGCCGGAAAATATAGCGATCTGATCGACTTGCCGCGCCCGGCTTCCCGCCACCCGGCTATGTCCATGGCTGACCGTGCCGCCCAGTTTGGCTCGTTTGCCGCTCTCAGCGGCTTTGAGCAGGCCATTGAAGAAACCGCCCGCAGGCATATACAGGCGCAGGATGCCGCCGGAAAGGAGCCAGCCGATGCCGAGCCCGACCTATATTGCGATTGACCTTAAATCCTTTTACGCTTCGGTGGAATGTGTTGACCGCGGGCTGGACCCTCTCACTGCGCATCTGGTGGTGGCCGATGTGAGCCGCACCGAAAAAACCATCTGTCTGGCCGTTTCGCCCGCTTTAAAAAGCTATGGCATTTCCGGCCGCGCCCGCCTGTTTGAAGTGGTGCAGCGCGTGAATCAGGTCAATGCCCAGCGCCGCCGGGCCTGCGGGCATGAGCTTTCGGGCGAAGCACAGGATGCCGCCGCCCTTTCGGCAAGCCCCGACAAGGCGCTGGGCTACATTGCCGCCCCGCCCCGCATGGCGCATTATATTGAGGTGAGCACCCGCATTTATCAAACCTATCTGCGTTATATCGCGCCCGAGGATATCCATGTATATTCCATTGATGAGGTGTTCATCAACGCCGGGCCGTATATGCAGCTGTACCGTTTGAGCGCGCACGACCTTGCCATGAAGCTGATCCGCGCCGTGCTGGCTGAAACCGGCATCACCGCCACCGCAGGCATTGGCCCCAACCTGTATTTGTGCAAGGTGGCCATGGATATCGTGGCCAAGCACATGCCCGCCGATGCACAGGGCGTGCGCGTGGCCCAGCTTACCGAACGCAGCTACCGTGAAAAGCTGTGGGATCACACGCCGCTCACGGATTTTTGGCGTGTGGGCCCGGGCTATGCCAAAAAGCTGAACCGGGCCGGGCTGTACACCATGGGCGATATTGCCCGCTGTTCCATGGGGCGTGCGCAGGATTATTATAACGAGGAGCTTTTGTTCGAGCTGTTCGGCGTAAACGCCGAGCTGCTGATCGACCATGCGTGGGGCTATGAGCCCTGCACCATTGCCGAGATCAAGCGCTATAAGCCGCGCTCGGCCAGCATGGGCGAAGGGCAGGTGCTTTCCACCCCCTACACCGCCGAAAAGGCACGGCTCGTGGTGCGCGAAATGGCCGACAAGCTGGCGCTGGAGCTGGTGGATAAGGGCCTTGTGACCGACCAGCTGGTGCTTACCGTGGGCTATGACATTGAAAACCTGACCGATCCTGTGCGCAGCAAAGCCTATAAGGGCCCTATTGTGACCGACCATTACGGCCGCAAAATTCCCAAGCACGCCCACGGCTCGGAAAACCTGGGCGGGTTTACCTCCTCCACCCGGCACATTTTGCAGGCTGTGGATGCGCTGTTCCGCCGCATTGTGAACGAGCAGCTTTTGGTGCGTCGCCTGAATCTGGTGGCCGCCCATGTAATGCCGCCCTCCGAAGCCCCCAGCTCCACCCCCGAGGTAGAACAGCTGGATCTTTTTACCGACTATGCCGCCCGCACCGCCTCGCGTGAGGCCGAGCAGGCCGCCTTAGAGCGTGAAAAGCGTATGCAGCAGGCGGTGCTTTCCATTCAGAAAAAATACGGAAAAAATGCCATTTTAAAAGGCATGAACCTTGAAGAAGGCGCCACCGCGCGTGACCGCAACAGCCGCATTGGCGGCCACAAAGCCGAATAAGCCCCTTTTTAAACAAAAACGCCGCAGAATTTCTCTGCGGCGTTTTGCGCTGTATCACTATAATTTTTTAAGCCGGATCAATCCGCAAACAGCGGGGTGGAAAGATAGCGGTCGCCGGTGTCAGGCAGCAGCACCACAATGGTTTTTCCCTGGTTTTCGGGGCGCTTTGCCAGCTGAATGCCGGCCCACACGGCAGCGCCGGACGAAATGCCCACCAGTACGCCCTCGGCCTTGCCCACCTGCTTGCCGGCGGCGAAGGCATCGTCGTTTTCCACAGCGATCACTTCGTCATAAATTTTGGTGTCCAGCACCTCCGGCACAAAGCCTGCGCCGATGCCCTGGATCTTGTGGGGGCCCGCTGTGCCCTTGCTCAGCACGGGCGAGGAAGCAGGCTCAACGGCAACCACCTTCACATGGGGGTTCTGGCTCTTCAAATATTCGCCGGTGCCGGTAATGGTGCCGCCGGTGCCCACGCCTGCCACAAAAATATCCACCTTGCCATCGGTATCCTGCCAGATCTCCGGGCCGGTGGTGGCCTTGTGGGCAGCGGGATTGGCCGGGTTCACAAACTGGCCGGGAATAAAGGCGCCGGGGGTAACTGCGGCCAGCTCCTCGGCCTTGGCGATGGCACCCTTCATGCCCTGTGCGCCATCGCTCAGCACCAGCTCGGCGCCGTATGCCTTCATCAGCTGGCGGCGCTCAACGCTCATGGTTTCGGGCATCACAATGATAATGCGATAGCCCCGGGCCGCCGCCACGCTGGCCAGGCCAATGCCCGTGTTGCCGCTGGTGGGCTCAATGATCACACTGCCCGGCTTCAGCAGGCCCTTGGCCTCGGCATCATCGATCATAGCCTTGGCCACACGATCCTTCACCGAACCGGCGGGGTTAAAATATTCCAGCTTGGCCAGCAGTCTGGCCTGCAGGTTTTCCTGCTTTTCGATATGTGTCAGTTCCAACAGCGGGGTTTTTCCGATCAGCTGGTCAGCGGATGTGTAAATATTGCTCATGGTGCTTTCCCTCCATTTTTTACATTTTGTATTATATATAACTTATTCGACAATTTGTATCTGTATTATTCCGCTTATGCGGGCATATCCCAGCCCCGACATCGAAAATTCATCTGTTCCATTTTATTTTTCCCACCTATCCGGTTGGTATATCGGAATTATAACCCCTGCTTTCCCCTTCTGTCAAGGGGAACTTGCAAATTTTCCAATTGTTTTTCCGTTTACCCAGTGGTATAATAGGTTAAACAGCATTACACTGCTTTACAAACAGGAGGGTTTCTTGCATTATGTTGATTTCTACCAAAGGCCGCTATGCCCTGCGCATTTTGATCGATATGGCCGAGCATCAGAGTGACAGCTATATTCCCCTGAAAGATGTTGCTGCCCGTCAGGAAATTTCGGAAAAATATCTGGAAACCATTGTAAAGCTGCTGGTGAAGGACGGCATTCTGGTTGGCCTGCGGGGCAAGGGCGGCGGCTACCGCTTAAAAAAGGCCCCCGGCCAGATCACTGTGGGCCACATTCTTCGCCTTACCGAGGATTCGCTTGCCCCGGTTTCCTGCCTGCAAGCGAACGCTGCCGCCTGTGAGCGGGCCGCCGCCTGCCGCACGCTGCCCATGTGGAAGGGCCTGTATGACCTGATCAACGAATATCTGAACAAATACACGCTGGAAGATCTTGTGCAAAGCGGCGATAATTTTGATTATGTGATCTGATCTTCCTCTATGGTTTTCTACAGCAAAGGCCCTTCCGATTTTTTGCCGGAAGGGCCTTTGCTTGTTTTTTTGAAAGTGCTGCCGCAGCCTTACACCGTCACAACGGTTTTCATGCCGTTTTGCTCGGCCGCAGCCTTAAAGGCAGCCAGCTCTGCCCTGGTGGGGGTGGGATAATGGCTGTACTCGCTGCGCACGCCCATGGGGCGGTAGGCAATGATCTTATAGCGGATCGGCGCCGCCGCCTGATACGGTGCCAGCAAACGGCTCACACGGTCCACCGTGTCCTCGTTGGGCAAGAGCCCCGGCACGATCACCGTGCGCACCTCCGGCAAAAGGCCGCGCTCGGCCAGCCACACCGCATTTTGCAGCACCATACGGTTGCTTTGGCCCGTCAGCATTTTGTGCTGCTCCTCGTCAAAGCATTTGATGTCCAGCATCACGCCGTCGGCGTTTTCCAGCAGCCACTGATTTTGCGCAAAGTCCATGGTGCCGTTGCTGTCGATCAGGTTGGAAAGCCCCATCGGCTTTGTCAGCGCAAACAGTGCCGCCATAAACTCTGCCTGCAGCGTGCATTCGCCGCCCGAGCAGGTGATGCCGCGGATAAACGGCATATTGGCCTTCACCTTTTCCGCCAAAGCCTCCGGCGTGTACTCGATGATCTTGGGGCTGCTGGTGTTGGGGCAAGCCTTGATGCAGGCATCACAGCCGCAGCAAAGGGCCGCATTCCAGTGCATTTTTCCGTTTTCCAGATGCAGCGCCCCCACCGGGCACACCGCCTCGCACCGGCCGCAGCCAACACAGCGGTGCAGCGTTTCGGGGTTGTGGCAATAGCGGCAGTTAAACTGGCAGCCCTGGAAAAAGATCGCCGTTCGGTTGCCGGGGCCGTCCACAAGGCTATGGTCGATCACCCGGTTTACATATCCGATCACAGGCTGCGCACCTTTCTCTCATACACATGGCAGTTTTTCTTAGCACCCATGCCCAGAACCACGGTGTCGTTCACCACCTGACGGCCCTGCTCAAGTGCCTCAATGTCCGAGCGCTTCACCAGATAGCCGGTGATGCGGATCACATCGCTGTCACTGGAATAGGTGGAAATATAGCGCATTCCCACTTTAAAGCCGCCCTTGATCACATCCAGAACGGCTTCGGGGTTGCCTGCCGAGGTCATATCGAAGGGGAAAATATCGCCGGTGCCGCTGGGGAAGAACTTGTGGAACTTGCCTGCCTGGCGCATATGCTCATACAAAGGCAGCTCCTCACCAATGGGAATGCGGGTGCCGGGGGTCACATTCTGGTCATCGGCCAGGCCCACCTGTGCATGCAGGATAAAGCTGCCGTTCCAGTATTCGCAATAGGGATTTTTGTGTGCCTTCACCTGCTCGTCAATGGCCTGCAGAATGGCAAGGCCCAGATCATCGGCCTGTGCGCTGTAGCCAAAGCGATCTTCGCGGCCTTCCAGCTTCATCAGGGCATTCACGCACTCGTTCATGCCCACCATGCCGAACAGGCCGTTAAAGCGATCACGCTGCAAAAGGCCCTCTTTCACAAGGAAATTGCAGCGGAAGAAAGGCGTTTCCTCCACCAGAAAACGGATCTTCTGGTCCATAAAGCGGCACATGGTTTCTACGGCATGGGGCAGTGCGCGCTCAAAGAAATCCTGCTTGGAAGCAGCGGTTTCCACCAGCTTGTTCAGCATCAGGCGAGTCAGCGTGTATGCGCCGCCGCCAATGGGCAGGCCGTTGTAGCAGCTTGCAATGCCGTAGGGCGTGGGGAACTCGGAGGCAAACTGCGGGTCGTATGCAAAGCTGGGCTTTGCGCAGTCCAGCGCGGTTTCGGTACACAGCACGGCAAATTCATCGCTGGTTTTTTCAGGGTTATACAGCAGGGTCAGGTTGGGGGTGGAATCCTGCAGCTCACGCTCGCACTCCAGAATAATGCGGCCCGCACGGGTATCCTCGGGGCCAATGTTGCCATGGCAGAACGAATCGGTCACGGTGCGATCGATCTGGCGCAGGAAGTTTTTGATGATGGGCTTTGCGGCCGCTTCGTCCGTAATAAACGGGTCCAGCAGCTTGTCAATGCAGCCGATGTACACCGGGAAATGGGTCACCGAGGGCACATGATGATACAAAATCAGCAGATCACTCACAGCCTCGTACAGATCCTTGGGCGGGTCCAGGCGCAGGAATTTGCTGCCCTGTGCAAAAAACTTTTCGTAATCCGGCAAAATATAGCGGGGCGCATAGGGGGCATGGCCCTCGCCCATATCGCAGATGATCCCTTTTTCCTGCAGATCATAAAAATCAGCGGGAACATCGGGATAGTCCAGCGTGTTTTCGGCGGCCTTGGCCAGCGCCATCATGGTTTGTTCGTGGGTGAGAGTGGTATCCTTGATAATGTGCAAAATTTCTGCCTGTTTATCGCTCAGCGTGATCATAATTTTGCATCCTCCTTTGAAAAGCAGCAAACGCAGCCCATGGGCCCCAAAGCGGGCCGTTTGGGTGTGCGGTTTTGGGTGTTGACAATCTCTTTCGATTATGATCTATTATATAATATTTTAAGAACAAAAACAAGAAGAAAGAAGAATCGTTCTCATTAGTTCAAAATTAATTTTCAAAAGCCTTTCCTGTGCTTTGGGTACACCTGCAAAACCCGGCAAATTCCAGCTGCAGTGCCGGATCATGGCTATGAGATCAAATCATATTTGTCTGCTGGTCTTTACTTCTTGGTGCACCATCAGCGGGAGCGTTCAGAAAACAGTGCCGTGCACTGTTTTTAGCGACCGGTCCCCGCGAGGCGAATGCAAGCCGCACCGCGGCGCAGAGCGAAGCCGTCCCGTAGGGGATGGTGCACCGCCCACAAGCCTTTCCGCCACGCATAACGCAAAAAAAAGACCCACAAACGAAACCGTTCGCAGGTCTTTCATCTTGGTGCACCATCAGCGGGAGCGTTTAGAAAACAGTGCAGTGCACTGTTTTTAGCGACCGAATTCCCGCGGGCTAACCAACACCGCACTGTGGTGTTGGT